>JAFAUH010000282.1 GCA_019243445.1 Streptomycetaceae bacterium
GGGAGCGGGCTCCCGACGCCCTGCGACTGAAGCCTCCTGCGTTGTCGTCGGTCAACGACGCTCCGCGTCGCCTCCCTCCTCCGCCTTGGATTCGAAGCCGCATGACGCCGCTCGCTGATCCACTCCCTATTGCCCCCCAGGTCGTTATCGGTGGCGGGAGGATCGTGGTGGGGTGATCAGAGTGCGTCGGCAGCCTCGATGGTGCGTGCCGCCTCGCCAAGCGCCTGGCGCAGCAGTGCAGGGTCGGTGACGGGGTGGCTGTGTTCCGGCGGGACGAGCCAGCCGGCGCCCTCGATCGGCGGATCATCGGTGAGCTTGCGCCCGCCGCCATCTGTCTCGGTGCACGCGCTGCCCGGCAGGTCCCAGCCGTCGGCGGTGCCGGGCGGGACCAGGAATCCGAGGGTGTCGCCCTCGGAGTCGTGCAGCACAGGACCGACCCCTGTACGCAGTCGCAGGATGTCGACGGCTTCGAGGCCCTGCCTCGAGGGGACGGTGACCAAGTCCCAGTCAGGTGCCGCGGCTGCCTCCGAGGCCGCCGCACCCGGACCTGTCACCCGTGACCCGGATGATCCGTTTGCTCCTTTTGTCTCCAACAAGGGGAACCCTCCTCACCGTCGGATCCTGAACGGTCACATCTGGACCAACGCGCGAGGACGTCAACAGGTACGGTCGGGAACCGCTGCAAAGGATGGCACTTCATGGCGGATGGCTGGTGAGATATCCCGTTTACTACCAAACACTGTGTGGCCGATGAAGTACAACGAGTACGGTCGTGCAGCCGCACCTGACCCCAGCCGCTGCCGCGGCAGGCATTCATGTAGCACATCCCTTGCCCTCACCATCCACCAGAGGAGGCCTCGCGATGGCACCCTCACCCTCGGCGCCCAACACAGCTTTTCGGCAGTTGCGAGGCGACCTGTCGCCCGGTGAGTTCGCGGCGGCGGTACGGAGGGCGGCTCGCGAGATCGGCGAGCAGGTGAGTTGCGACGCGCGCTACATCGGACGCGTCGAATCGGGCGAGATCCGGTGCCCCAACTACGCGTACGAGCGCGTCTTCAAGCACATGTTCCCCGACTGCGCGCTCACGGACATGGGGTTCGTACCACGCGAGGAGGTACGAGGGCGCAGGCCTCGCAGAGGCACAACGGTGGGCGACGGCGACATCGGCAACTACAACAGCAGCAACAGCAACAACGAGGAGAGCGACGTGCTGCGTCGCGCATTCATGACCAGCGGGCCGGCCGCGGCACTGGCGGCAGCGCTGCCCCATGCGAGCGACAGTGATATGAACCTTCCCCTCCCTTCGACAGGAGGTGTTTCCCGGCACGGCGGGGCGAACGCATGGGGAGAAGCCGGAGAAGCGCTGCCAGGCGCGCACCGGGTCGGCAGCCACGAGGCCCAGGCAATCGAAGAAGCGGTGCGCCAGATCCGGTTGCTTGACGACCGGCACGGCGCGGACGGATTGTTCCAGCGGGCCGGGCACTCCCTGCGCAACGCCTACGTGCTGCTCGACCAGGGCAGGTACAGCCGGGCGGTCGCGGACCGGTTGCACGCCGGGTCGGGGGAACTCGCCATCTCGGTTGGGTGGTTGGCGCACGACTCGGGCCATCATGCCGACGCCCGTTCGTATTACGCCGAAGCACTGGCCACCGCACGTATGTCTGGTGACCCGGCGCTCGAAGCGCATGCTTTTTGCAACACCGCGTTCCTCGCCCGTGATGTCGGCCGCCCGCGCGAAGCGGTATGTGCAGCGCAAGCCGCCCAGCGTGCGGCCAAGGCGCTCGGATCTTCGCGCCTGCTGTCACTGCTCACTTTGCGCGAGGCGGGCGGCTGGGCGGGGCTCGGAGACCGGACGGCGTGCGAGCGGGCGCTGTTGCGCGCCACCCGGTTGTACGGGAAAGGGCCATCGGACGCGGATCCGGAGTGGATGACATTCTATGGCGAGGCCGAACTAGAGGGCCTGGAGGCGCAATGCTGGTCGCAACTGGGTGACTACCGGCGCGCCGTGGTGCACGCGCGGCGGGGTGTCGCCCTGCAGGATCCTCACTTTATTCGCAATATCGCGCTTTACAGTGCGGAGTTGGCGGGCGATCTCGCGGCGAGCGGCGACCCGGAGGAGGCAGCGGAGGCGGCCCAGCGTGCGCTTGACCTGCTCGGTGAACACGTCAAGTCCTCTCGTATCCGCACCATGCTGGACGCCGCTGCCGCGGCATTGGGGCCGCACCGCAGGTGGGATGCGGTCGCGCATTTCCTGACCCGGCACGCCGGACACGCCAAGCGGTCGGCGTAGCGTGTTTTCCTGTCTGGCCGCCCCCTGAGCTTCGGTATGAAGGACTCCGGTCGCCGTGATCGGTCCGAGCACGTCATGCCTGCGCTGCGTGGGACGGGTGAGGGTGGAGTGGGGTGGGGGTGGAGTCGGGTGCGGCGTGCGGGGTATCTTCTCGGCGCTCGGACGTCACGTGCTGCGTACACCTGCCGTGGAAGTGTTCTCGTCGCCCGCGAGGACACCCCGCCCCCTCTCAGCGCCGTTGCGTGCGTGCAGGCCCGGTGGCCCTGATCCGTCGCACTCTCACGCCTCCGCCCCCTGTACGAGAGAATGGATGGCGGCCCGACAACCTGGAGGTACGCAGATGTCCGAGCCGAAGCCGGCTCACCAGACGCCGCAGGAAGGCAGACGCAAGATGCGCCCGGCACCACTGCTGTTCGAGCCCGAAGCGGCCGCGTCCGACCCGGAGCACTTCTTCGACCTGGAATCGATGGACGACCCGCAGGAGCTGCTGGAGCGGTCGACGGAGCTGGCGCTCGCGTTCCAGGCGGCCGCCGACCGGGCCACCGAATTCCAGGCGATAGCTGCGGCACAGCTCGCCGACCCCAAGCGCTTCGACCGGATGTCGGCCGCGGGAATCGCACAGCGGGCGAAGTGGAGCGAGGACTACGCGAAGAAGATGATCGAATTTGGCATGGGCCTACTCGAACAG
The DNA here is from genome assembly GCA_019243445.1 of Streptomycetaceae bacterium. Classification (GTDB taxonomy): domain Bacteria; phylum Actinomycetota; class Actinomycetes; order Streptomycetales; family Streptomycetaceae; genus Streptantibioticus_B. The sequence continues at coordinate 2,979 of JAFAUH010000282.1, forward strand.
GAGGGCCCGCGGGATTAGGGTCACGATGTGTTTGCGTATGTGAGCGCAGTGCACTGGGGAGGGTGCCATCCTTCCCGGATTTTTCATCTCTGTGGGCTGAGTGCTACTGTCTCCTTCGTCGAAACGGGCGCCGCTAGCTCAACTGGCAGAGCAGCTGACTCTTAATCAGCGGGTTCGGGGTTCAAGTCCCTGGCGGCGCACTCCATAGTTTTGGCTTGGGCGTTCCCTCTTCGTGGTGGGGCGCCCTTTTTCACTCAGCTTTTCACTCAGCGCCTTTTCACCTGCACCGTCCAGCCGCCCTCCGGGTCCTTGCCGAGGACATCGATCTCGATACCCGCGCTGCTGTCGGTGAACCGTCCGCCCGTCCCGAAGGGCGCTCTGTTGAGCGAATTGAACGAGTCGCTGCTGAATTGGCACGCCTGCGTCGACGGATGCGCGTTGACGACGGAAATCGGCCCGTCACCGGTCTCGACGTCCGTGCGTACCCGGTAGATGAGCACGCCCTGGGAACACGCCTGCACATCGTTGCCCAGTGGGCGCCGTACCTCGGCGACGTACGCGGTGGCGCGCCCGTAGGGGACGACGACTGCCTTGCGCCCGCCGGGTGTCTCCAGCGGGGCGAGATGGAAGATCTGCCCCGGCGGATCGGCCGCCTTCACCTGTTTCACTGCCGCCGCCCCGACGACGCAACCCACCTGGGAGTCGGAGAGCCAGCCGAGTCGCCACTTGTGCCAGGCGAAGAAGTCACCCTGCAGTCCCCAGTCCAGCGACATGGAGTCCCACTGCCCGGCGAGAGTGTCGGTGCGGCTGAAGTCGCTCATGGAATACAGATCGGGCAGGCCGAGCAGGTGACCGTTTTCGTGGACGAGGACCCGGTATCCGGCCTGGTCATGGCCGTAGATCACGGAAACCCGGTTCAGTCGCGTCCCGTCGGCGGTGGTGGCCGCGTTGCCGCCGGTCCAGGTGACGGAGACCACGGTCTCGTCGGCGGGCGGTCCGGCGTTCGGGGTGGCGATGATGTTGACCATGTCGTAGCCGCGGAAGTCAACGGCGTGCCCGACGACTTTGACCAAGTCGCGCATCATGGCGCGATGCACCGGCCAGCCGTAGCCGCGTTCTATTCCGTACGAGGAGAAGGGCCGTGGCATCCGGAAGTACCGCAGCACCGGCACCGGGTGGTAGTGCAACCTGCCGTACGAGGCGCGGGCGTACCACTGCTGCACTGCCGGGAAGAACTCGGCATAACGGGCAGAGGGGCTCTCGTCGGCCGGTGCGTCGGAGAAGTCGATGAACAGGACGAGAGCGCGTACGCCGCCCGTGGAATGCGCGTAGTCGCTGCTGCGAACAGCGGGGAAGCCCTCGGACATCTGAAGGCCGGGAGCGGCGCGCAGGGCACAGGGGCGGAAGGCGGGCGGTGCCGCGAGCCCAGCGGAGACAGGCGGACCAGCCGACCCGTCGGCGGCGAACACGAGCAGTACGACGAGAAGCGGGCGAAGAAGCGAACCGAGGGCCGCAGCCCAGGGAGCCCTCAAGCCGCCGCCTCGTATGCCGAGACCGTCGCGCGCTCGCCACTGACCGGAATCACGCTTTCTGCTCATCTCATCCACCATGTGGCGGATTGCAAGCTTTTACTTCGTTGCGCTAGTCCAGTCGAGTCAGTCCGGGATTATTACGCTCCGTAGCGAACGATCGACATCGATCAGTCGAGTCCATGTCGGTACATCACTGATGCATCAGTAGTGCAGGAACGGTCATCCCGGATGTGCGTGCCGAGAATCACCGTCGCCAACGGTGGATCCACGGCACCACAAGCCTCTATGATCGCCACATTTCCAACGCGAAACCGTCTTCTGACGGCATTCCAGACCTCCTCCGACTATTTGTGCGAGACGACTGTGATGCGGGAGAAAGCTGAAGGCGGACCCGAGGTCGGCCCCAGCGGCGAGCCCTCATCGCTGCGCCACACTGTCACAGACCGTGACATTCCGGGGCCGGGATCGGCGCCGGACACGTTCCCCGACTGTGAGACCTCCGAGATCCGCGACTACCACGCCGCTTTCAACATCGCCCGTACTGCGATGGCGCTCGTCGATCCTGACGGCCGACTGCTCGCCGCCAATCCCGCGCTCGGCTCGCTGCTCGGCGCCGACCCGGCCCGCCTCACCGCCTGCCGTGCCGCCGACCTGCTGGGGATCGGTGTCGACCAGCAGACCCAGGACTCCTACCGCGAGGTGCTCGGCGGCCACCGCGACCGGCTTCGCTGCACCCGCCGCTTCAAGCATCCCGACGGACGCCCGCTGTGGGCCGAGGTAACGGTCGCCGCACTGCGCGGCGGCGCCACCGGCGCGCTGGTATCGGTGGAGGACGTCACCGAACGCCGGGAACTGGCTTCCCGGCTGCGTCACCTCCAGATGCACGACCCCGTGACCCGGCTCCCCAACCGCGCGCTGTTCTTCGAGCGGCTCACCACAGCATTGCGCTCCCCCCTCACCGGCAGGATCGGGATCTGCTACCTCGATCTCGACGGTTTCAAGGCCGTCAACGACACTCTCGGCCATGCCATCGGCGACCGCCTGCTCTTTGCCGTCGCAGCGCGGCTGCGCACGGTTGCCGAGCACGGCGGGCATCTCGCAGCCCGGCTCGGCGGCGATGAATTCGCCCTGTTGATCGAAGAGTCGGAAGGGACCGAGCAGGCGGAGGCGCTCGCCGATTCCGTACTGGCCGCACTGCAGCGCCCGTTCGACATCGAAGGCCACCGGCTGGCGATCTCGGCCAGCATCGGCGTGGTCGAACGCCCGGCTGCCGACACCACCCCCACCGGTTTGATGCAGGCCGCCGACACCACGCTGTACTGGGCGAAAGCCGACGGCAAGGCCCGCTGGACGCTCTTCGACCCTGACCGCAACGCCCACCAGATGACCCGGCAGGCACTGTGCCGTACGCTGCGGCAGGGCATCGAACGCGGTGAGTTCACCCTGGAGTACCAACCACTCGTCGCGCTCGAAGGCGGGCGGCTGCGCGGTGTGGAGGCCCTGATCCGCTGGGACCACCCGCAGTTCGGGCGGCTGGCGCCGAATCGGTTCATCGGATTGGCTGAGGAAAACGGTTCGATCGTCCAACTGGGCCGCTGGGTGCTCGCCGAGTCCTGCCGCCGCGCCCGCGCCTGGCAAAAGGACCGGCCGGACGCCCCGATCTTCGTCAGCGTCAATGTCGCGGCCCGCCAGGCGTGGGACTCGGACCTGGTGACGGATGTGGCCACCGTCCTTGACGAGACGGGCCTACCGCCCGAGCTGCTGCAACTGGAGTTGACGGAGTCGGCGGTAATGGGCTCCGCAGGTCGACCTCTACAGGCGCTGCACGCGCTGAACGAGATGGGTGTGTGTATCGCCATCGACGACTTCGGCACGGGCTATTCCAACCTCGCGTACCTGAGCCGGCTTCCGGTCACCGCGCTCAAGCTGGACGGGTCGTTCGTACGGGGCTTTCGCTCCGATGAGCATCCGAATGCGGCCGATGAAACGATTGTCGAGGCATTGGTCCAACTCGCCCACCGGCTCGGTCTCACAGTCACCGCGGAGTGCGTGGAAAGCGCCGACCAGGCCGAACGCCTGCGCCGCATCGGCTGCGACACAGGCCAGGGCTGGTTCTACTCCCGCCCGGTGGCGCCCGAGGGCATCTCGGCCATGCTGGGCGCCAGCCGCTGAGGCGGTACGAAGAGGCGGGACGAAAGGGCGCAGCGGCGCCCGCTCACTTACACCGTCCGGCTCGCCCGCATATCCCTCGTGGACACCCACCGTGGGCCGGGCGGCAAGGCTCACGCGGGGCGGTCTGCCTCGGAGGTCTTCGTCCCGGTGGGGACGAGTCGGCGCAGGGCGTCCTGCATGTGCTCGTCGAGCAGCTCGATCAGCAGCTTTTCGTTGCCGTCCCGCAGCGCCTCGATGATCGCCGCGTGTTCGGCGACGAGGTCGGTCGGCGCGCTGTAGGTGACGGTCAGCGCCGAGAGGCACATCCGCGTCTCGACGAACAGCGTGTCGGCCATTCGGGCGAGTCGCGGACTGCCGGACTCGGCGACCAGGATCTGGTGCAGCTCCATGTCGGCGGCGGCAAGCGCGGCCGGGTCGCCAAGGCGCGCCGCCTCCTGCATCGCACGGTGAGCCGTGGCGAGTCGGGCAGCGGTGCGCTGCGGATGGTTACGGATCACGATGCGGCAGGCGGTGGCCTCGATTGCGGTCCGGGCGAGGTAGATGTCCCTGACGTCTTCGTCGGAGAGTTCGACGACGAAAACCCCGCGGTGCGGTTCGCTGCGCAAAATGCCCTGTTGGACGAGGCGTTGCATGGCCTCGCGCAGTGGCCCGCGGCTCACCCCGAGCTGGGCGGCGAGCTCGACTTCGCCGAGCTGGCGGCCGGGGGCGAGGGTGCCGTCCATCACCGCCTCGGTGAGGTGGCGCGCGATGACGGTAGCGGCGGGCTCCCGCCTGACGGGCGCGAGACGCGGCTCGCCCCCTGGGGATTGCCTGGATTGCCTGGCTGGGCCGGACGTCACCGTCGCTCCCTACTGCCGGAGGGCTTTACTGCCGGAGGGCTTTACCGCTCGCCGCGCCAAAGAGCGTACCCAGCCCGGCGCGCGGAGTGTCGGCGCCCAGCAGCCGCAGCCCCTCCCAGACCGTGACCTGGTTGGCGGTGAGCACCGGCTTGCCGATCTCGACCTCCAGGTCGGTGAGGTACCCGGCCGTGTGCAGCGCGGTGTCCGGCAGCAGTACCGCCTCGGCCTGCGGGTGGTCGCCGCCACGGGTCAGTGCGAGCACCTCGGCGCGGCCCCAGGTGCCGACCTCGGCCGCGGTGATGATCCCACTGCCGCGGGTGGAGACGACCTCGGCCCCCGAATCCTTCAAAAACGTGGTGAAGTGCTCGGCGACGTCCTCGGGGTAGGTGGCGGCGACGGCCACCCGTCGCACGCCGAGCGCCTGCACGGCGTGGGCGAAGGCGAACGAGGTGGAGGAGGCGGGGGTACCGGCCTCCTCGGAGAGCTCACGCACCTGCTGCCGTGCGCCGTGCCACCCGAAGACGAAGCTGGCGCTGGTGCACGCCCACACCACTGTCTGCGCGCCATGGTCCGCGAGTTGACGCGCGCCGGCGGCGAGCCGGGCGGCCGAGCCCATCTCCAGCAGCGCATCGACGCGATGCGCGTCCTCGCCGATGTCGGTGTGGATCACCGGCAGCCGGACGGGCGGGCCGGAACGGGCGAGGGTCGAACGGCGCGACGACACCGACACCCCGCTGTGGCAGCGGCCCACCGAGAAAAATGGATGTCATCAGCGCGCCCGACTGGCGCGACTGGTCCGGACTGCCCGCGATGGAGGGCAATACTGCAGCGCGTAGCTCCCGCCCGTCTCCCACCACCACCCTCAAAGGAGGTGGGCGACGGGAGGGCCACTTCACCTCGCGGTTTGCGGGCGGGGTCGAGGGGCTGCGGGTGGCATACAGCCCGGCGCTGGGCGGGATCGCGACCGTCGCGCCGGATGTGGAGGCGGTTGTCCGGCGGGTTGCGGACCGCCTCGCCGAGTTGGGCGCGATCGTCGAGCAGGTCGATCCGCCGATCGACAGCGACCCGGTCGAGGCCTTCCACACCCTGTGGTTCAGCGGCGCCGCCAAGATCACAGACCATCTCGCGCCGGAGCAGCGCGCCCTGCTCGATCCCGGTCTGCGGGAGATCTGCGACCAAGGCGCGAGCTACAGCGCGCTGGACTATCTGGGCGCGGTGGAGGTACGGATGCGGCTGGGCCACGCGATGGGCGACTTCCATCGCACCTACGATCTGCTGCTCACCCCGACGCTGCCGATCACCGCGTTCGCGGCGGGCCGCGAGGTGCCTGATGGCTCGTCACATCACAGGTGGACAGGATGGACGCCGTTCACCTACCCGTTCAACATGACGCAGCAGCCCGCCGCATCGGTGCCGTGCGGCACGGACGGCACCGGGCTGCCGGTGGGGGCGCAACTGGTGGGCGCGCGCCATGCGGACGCGCTGGTGCTACGCGCCTCGCACGCCCTGTATTGTTCCGGGTTGCCACTGTGATGTGTTGACCGAAGGAGTGGTTCATTCACCTTCTTTCACTCCCCCCTCTCCTTCTTCCCCGATACCGTCATCAGCAGTGCGGTCTCAGTCATGGCTCAACAATACGGAAAGTTGACATGATAGAAGTAGGACATCATCAGTCTGCAGCACCCCTGAAAGTCATCCCATTCTACTGCCCCATCACGTCGGCCATTCATCCTCTCGTCGAGGATATCGACGCCGCAGCCGTGCAGTGGATGATAAAACAGGAACTCGACTCCGACCCCCATCAGCTGAATCGTCTCACCCAGTGCGATTTCGGAAGTTTGACGGCGAGGACCATGCCGTACGGCTTACCTCGCGCGCTGATGACGATGGCGAAATTCCACGCTGTACTCTTCTCGCTCGACGACAGTCAGTGCGACGAAGTGGCCGCCACACCGGGTGATCTCGCCCGTACGACCTCGAGTCTCCTGCGCGCTTTGGAAGGCGGCGACGACTCCGACGATGACACGCCGCACGCCGCCGCAATGCGCAAGCTCCGGGCGGAAATAAAGGAACACGCTTCGCCGAATCAACTGCGGCGCTGGGCCGAGGCGATGCGCACATACGCCTACGGCTTGGTCTGGGAGGCCGAGTACCGCCAGGCAAGCAGTCTGCCCTCCCTCAACGATTACATCGCCATGTGGATGCGGGCTATTGGCATGGCACCGTCCACGGCGCTCATCGATGTGACCGCGGGATATGAGGTACCGGACCGCGACCTGGAACGTCCCGCCGTCCGCGCGCTCACCGAGATGACGTGGACATTGGTGAGCTGGGACAACGATTTCTATTCCCGGAACAAGGAGATCTCCCGGGCCGGGGACAACCTCAACCTCATCGACGTGCTCGCCCGAGAGCGTGGCTGTGATCCTGCAGAAGCGCTCGCAGAGGCAGTGGCGATGCGCGATCGCGTCATGGTTCATTTCCTCCGGCTACGGCATCGGGTTGCCGTGCAGGGAGCTCGTAGTGAACTGCACTGCTATCTCAACGGATTGGGGAATTTCATCCGAGGCCATCTCGACTGGGCGTCGCGTTGTGCACGCTACTCGGCCCCCTCGGTCGCGCCCGTGGCCGCGCCAATGTCGCCTGCCGACTGGTGGAAGGAGTTCCCGGCCGACGACAGCCAAGAACCCCTTCCCATCCCCGCCATAGCCTGGTGGTGGGGGCCTTTGGACGCGTAGTCCGTCGCCCACAGCCGCTTTCTCTTCGTTTCTCCATCTGCTCACAGTCGCCGCAGCCAGGCGGTCACCCGCTTCCACCAACGCAGGTGCTGGGGATCCGGCATCGTGGTGGCAGCGGGGGCCGACCCGGCTTCCAGATCACTCACCGACTGCCCGGCCGAAGGCTGTAGCTGCGCAGCAGGACTCCCGGGAAGGAAGGGAGCCGAGAACTCGGGCTGCCTCGGACTTGGAGTGAACTTCACGGGAAGCTCGACCAGATGCTGTGACATCAGCGAGGAGTTGATGCGCAGTTCGCTTTCGGGCACGGCAAGATGGATATCGGGGAGCCGGGTGAGCAGCACATCGATCCCCGTATCAGCGATGGCCTGGCCGATGGTCCGGCCAGGGCATTCGTGAGGTCCGCTGCTGAAGGCAAGGTGAGAGGAGTTGGCGCTGGCGTCATCCGGACCACCCGGGTTGGTACGGATCGCCGGGTCCATATTTCCGGCGGCAAGGCCCAGAATCAGTGCGTCGCCGGCTTTGATGTGCTGGCCGCCGAGTTCGGTGTCGCCGGTGGCCCAGCGACCGAAGATAGCAGTGAACGGCGGTTCATTCCACAGCACTTGTTCAACCGCAGCGGGCAAGCTCAGGTGTCCTCCCCGTGCCGCCAGCGAGGAGCGGAGGGTGCGGTCGGTGAGCAGCCTGCGCAGCGTGTTGGCGATCAGATTGGCAGTGGTCTCGAACGCTGCGATGAGTACAAGCCGGAGATGCTGCGCGGCCTCGGTGTCGGTGAGCTTGGAGTGGTGCTCGATAAGCCAGCTCGCGAAGTCAGGGCCGGGTGCGATGCGCTTTTCTGCGACGAGTTCGTCGAGCAACTGCATGATGTAGGCGTTGCTGGAGACGGCGGTTTCCGTGCCCTGGATCATGTCGCGGGCGGCCTCGACCAGCTGTGGCTCGTATTTCTCGGGCATTCCCAGTAGTTGTGTCATGACGAGCATCGGAAGCCGCTCGGCGAACTGGTCGACCAGCTCCGCGCAGCCGTCCGTGGTGAAGTCATCGATCAGCAGATGAGTGAAGCGCGTGATGTGGCGGCGCACGCCCCGGCTGGTGAAGCGGCCGAGGCTGTCGTTGAGCGCGCCGCGCAGCCGCTCGTGTTCAGCACCGTCCACGAAGACAGCGATGGGCTGCCAGGCCACGATGGGGGCGAGCGGGTGATCCGGGCCGACCTTGCCGTCCTTCAGGGCATGCCAAAGGCGGGAGTCGCGCGAGAAGCGCGAGGGGCTCCGCATGACTTCCAGGTTCTCGTGGTAGCCCAGGACCAGCCAGGCCGGCACGTCACCGTGGACGAGGACAGGTGCCACCGTGCCGTGTTCGCGGCGCAGGCGCTCGTACAGGCCCATCGGGTCCGACTCGGCCTCGGCTCCGAAAAGGCGCCGCAGAGCGGGCGCACCCGAGGAGCGGTGAGCGGGGCAGCCGAGCGGCGGGGCGGTCGCAGTCTCGGTGCGGGCGCGGCCCGTGGAGGAATTCACAACGGAATTCGTGGAGAAGTCCGTGGGGGAAGGGATAAAAGGGTTATTTGGGCTGGTCACAGTCGCTCCGAGGGCTGGGCAAGGTCGTGCAGATAGCGCATGAGGGTCATCAGCACATCGCGGCTTGAAGCGCGTTGCCGCGCGTCGCAGTCGATGATGGGGACGTGCTGGGGCAAGTCGAGTGCGGCTCTGAGCTCCTCCGTCGCATGGCGGGGAGCATTCGGAAAGGCGTTGTTGGCGACGACGAACGGCACCTGCCGTTCCTCCAGTTGCCCGATGACGTCGAAGCTGACTTCGAGGCGACGGGTGTCGACGAGGACCACCGCGCCCAAAGCGCCGTCGAACAGGCCCCTCCACAGGAACCAGAAGCGCTGCTGACCAGGGGTGCCGAAGAGATAGAGCACCAGTCGGTCGTTGAGGCTGATGCGGCCGAAGTCCATGGCGACAGTGGTGGTGACCTTCTGCTCCACCCCCGCGGTGTCGTCAACGCCGACGCCCGCCTGGGTCATCGTCTCCTCGGTCCGCAGCGGACGGATCTCGCTCACTGAGCTGACCAGGGTGGTCTTGCCCACCCCGAATCCTCCGACGACCACAATCTTCACCGCAGCGTTGACCGATGACGGCAGCAGGTCTTCTTGTCGCGGTTCCTTGCGCGGCGCAGCGATCGCGCCGACCCCGATCGCGCCAGTCGCGCCGGACCCGATCGAGTCAGAGCCTTTCCAGTCCATTCATCACCTCCTGGATCAGCGTCGTATTGCGACGGTGTGCGGCGGGCAGCGGTGCGCGTACCTCCACTTGTTCCCGCTCCACCATGTCGGCGAGGAGAACGGCGATCGCGCTGAACGGCAGCGAGAGATAGGAGGAGATCTCAGCGATGGACGTCGGATTTCCGCACAACCGCAGGATGTCGGCGTGCTCGGGCGGTATTCCGGGACGTGGCTCCTGCCGGGACACGACCAGCGACACCAAATCGAGACCCGCATCCCTGGACGCCTGCGCCCTGCCGCCGGTGACGACGTAAAGACGGTCCGGCGTGCCTTCTTCCTCCATGCCCCGGTCGGGTTCACGCATGCGGGCTGCCCGTCATACGCGGCGGACTGGTCAGATGTTCTCCGATGCGGGCCACCAGA
>JAFAUH010000062.1 GCA_019243445.1 Streptomycetaceae bacterium
CGTCGAGCAGCTGATAGCGGTCGATTGCCTGTTTCAGCACCGAGCGGTCGATCCTGCCTTCCTTGGCGAGCTCGGTGAGCACCGCGAGGACAAGGGAATGCGCATCGATGTGGAAGAAGCGGCGGGCCGCACCGCGCGTGTCGGCGAAGCCGAAGCCGTCCGCGCCCAGCGACTGCCAGGTGCCCGGCACCCAGCGGGCGATCTGGTCCGGAACCGACCGCATCCAGTCGGACACGGCCACGAACGGCCCCTCGGCGCCGGACAGCTTGCGCGTGACATACGGGACGCGCTGCTCCTCCTCCGGGTGGAGCAAATTGTGCTCCTCGGCAGCGACCGCGTCGCGACGCAGCTCGTTCCATGAGGTGGCCGACCAGACGTCGGCGCGCACGTTCCACTCCTCGGCGAGGATCTGCTGGGCCTCGAGCGCCCACGGCACGGCGACACCCGAGGCGAGGACCTGTGCCGGGATGGCGCCGTCGTCGCCCGCCTTCAGCTTGTACAGACCCTTGAGGATGCCCTCGACGTCCACGCCCGTAGGCTCCGCCGGGTGCTGGATCGGCTCGTTGTAGACGGTGAGGTAGTAGAAGACGTCCTCACTGTCCGGGCCGTACATCCGACGCAGACCGTCCTTGACGATGTGCGCGATCTCAAATCCGTACGCTGGGTCGTACGCGATGCACGCCGGGTTGGTCGAGGCGAGCAGATGCGAGTGGCCGTCGGCATGCTGCAGACCCTCACCGGTCAGCGTCGTACGGCCGGCGGTCGCACCGAGTACGAAGCCGCGCGCCAACTGGTCGCCCATCTGCCAGAACTGGTCACCGGTGCGCTGAAACCCGAACATCGAGTAGAAGACGTAGACCGGGATCAGCGGCTCGCCGTGCGTGGCGTATGCCGAGCCCGCGGCGATCAGCGAGGCGGTGCAGCCGGCCTCTGTGATGCCGTCGTGCAGCATCTGCCCGGTGGGCGACTCCTTGTACGCAAGCAGCAGTTCACGGTCGACCGACTCGTAGATCTGCCCCTGCGGGTTGTAGATCCTGGCGGAGGGGAAGAGCGAGTCCATGCCAAAAGTGCGGTACTCGTCGGGCGCGATCGGCACGAAGCGCTTGCCGATCTCCTTGTCCCGCATCAAGTCCTTCAACAGCCGGACGAACGCCATGGTGGTGGCGATCTTCTGCTGCCCCGAGCCCTTCTTGACGCCGGCGTACGCCGCATCGCCCGGCAGGTTGAGCGGCTTGGCCCGCACCACCCGGGTCGGCACGTAGCCGCCGCACTCCTTGCGGCGGTCGTGCATGTACTGGATCTCCTCGGAGCCCCGCCCCGGGTGGTAGTACGGCGGGACGCCGTCCTCCAACTCCTTGTCGGAGATCGGCAGGTGCAGGCGGTCACGGAAGCGCTTGAGGTCCTCGACCGTCAGCTTCTTCATCTGGTGGGTGGCGTTGCGGCCCTCGAAGTTCGGGCCGAGCGTCCAGCCCTTGACGGTCTGGGCGAGGATGACGGTCGGCTGGCCCTTGTGCTCCTTGGCCGCCTTGTATGCCGCGTAGATCTTCTTGTGGTCGTGGCCGCCACGGCCCAGGTGCAGAATCTGGGCGTCGGTCATGGGCTCGACCATCTTGCGCAGCCGCAGGTCGCTGCCGAAGAAGTGCTCGCGGATGTACGCACCGCTTTCAGTGGCATATGTCTGGAACTGGCCGTCGGGGGTGGTGTTCAGCTTGTTGACCAGCACACCGTCGCGGTCCTGCGCGAGCAGCGGGTCCCAGCTGCGGTCCCAGATCAGCTTGATCACGTTCCAGCCGGCACCGCGGAAGACCGACTCCAGCTCCTGGATGACTTTCCCGTTGCCCCGCACCGGTCCGTCGAGGCGTTGCAGGTTGCAGTTGACGACGAAAGTGAGATTGTCCAGGCCCTCGCGCGCAGCCAGCGTGAGCTGGCCCAGCGACTCGGGCTCATCCATCTCGCCGTCGCCGAGGAAGGCCCATACATGCGAATTTGATGTGTCGCAAAAGCCCCGCGCCTGCAGGTAGCGGTTCATCCGCGCCTGGTAGATCGCGCCAAGCGGGCCAAGGCCCATGGAGACAGTCGGGAACTCCCAGAAATCCGGCATCAGCCGCGGGTGCGGATAGCTGGACAGGCCATAGGGGGCCTTGGACTTCTCCTGGCGGAAGGCGTCGAGCTGCGTCTGCGAGAGGCGGTCGAGCAGATAGGCGCGTGCGTAGATGCCAGGGGAAGCATGGCCCTGGAAGAAGATCTGGTCGCCGCCGGTGCCGTCGTCCTTCCCCCGAAAGAAGTGGTTGAAGCCCACGTCATAGAGGGAAGCGGAAGAAGCGAAGGTGGCGATGTGGCCGCCGACACCAATGCCGGGCCGCTGGGCACGCGCCACCATCACAGCAGCGTTCCACCGGGTGGCGTTGAGGATCTTGCGCTCCAGCTCCTCGTTGCCGGGAAAGAACGGTTCGTCCCTGGTGGCGATGGTGTTGATGTAGTCCGTGCTGCGCATTTCGGGCACGGCGACGCGCTTCTCGCGGGCACGCTCAATAAGGCGGAGCATGAGGTAGCGGGCGCGCTCACGACCGCGTTCGTCGATAGCGGCATCGAGCGAGTCGAGCCATTCCGCCGTCTCCTCGGGATCAAAGTCCGGGACCTGGCTGGGAAGGCCGCCAATGATGATCGGATTGCGATCGGATCCGGAAGCCACGCTGTTCCTTCGCTGCTAGTTATTGCTCTATGGGGTCGCGCCGCCTCCATCGTGTACCGCGGCCGGAGATCCGTCATCTCTACTGCACGGTAACCGCCACTTCGTGAGACGAGCCAGCTCCGCTGGGCCTGGGCAGCCAAGCCACAACTCTACGCCCGGTGGTCACCGAGGCGGACGCGCGCCCCGACGTGTTCTCGGTTCGCTTCTCCGCCCGTTCGCGCGCTTCGTGGACGGCCTGTCGTGCCGGGGGTGCGCTCTTGGCGGGAGTTTCGGCCGGCCACTCCGCTTGCTCGCGTGCGTCGCTCACGGGCTGTCGTTCGGCGTAGCGTGGGGGGCATGGGTACGTCGGTAGAGTCCCAAGCGCCGCAAACCTGGCAAAACGCAGTGATTTCGGTCACAGGGTGGGCGTGGTGTGAGGTGATGGGACAGCCCAATAGACCCAGTAGTCCACTGTTCTGGCGATCTCCGCAGCCGGGTACTTGCGTGATCCGCCCCGTCCGTGTGGACTACGGCCAATACCTCGCCTACGCGCGAGGTCGTAGACATCCCCAAGACAGCAAGACAGGAGGCAATCCGTGAGCGCGACCGCGGACCACGCGGAGGAGCGGGCCAATCCGGCGAGCCGGTTGGGATTCCAGCCCGGACAGGTGGTCCAGGAGCTCGGTTACGACGACGACAGCGACCAGGAGCTGCGTGAGGCCATCGAGACACTCACCGGCACCGAGCTTGTCGACGAGGATTACGACGACGTGGCCGACGCCGTGGTGCTGTGGTTCCGCGAGGACGACGGCGATCTGGCGGACGCGCTGGTGGACGCCACGACGATGATCGACGCCGGTGCCCCGATCTGGCTTATGACGCCGAAGACCGGCCGTGACGGCTACGTCGAGCCGAGCGAGATCGGCGAGGCCGCGAATACTGCGGGCTTGGCGCAGACCAGCAGCGTCAACGCATGCAAGGACTGGTCGGGCAGTCGGCTGATCACCCCGAAGACCGCACGCGCCGGGAAGCGCTGACCGCTTCCGGCACGGAGGTTCTTTCGGCTTCCGGCATCCACACCCCACACATTTCGTTCCGTTCCGTCGATACGAGCCCCCGGCAGCAGCAGCCGCCGGGGGCTCGATGCATGGTGCTGCCCTACGGGTGAAAGACTGTGCGGGACGCAACGCGCGCTCAGCCACGCGCGCTCAGCCACGCGCGCTCAGCCACGCGCTACTCGTGCTATCCGAAGGGATGTGCCCCTATGGCGATCGAGGCCGGCTCTCAGGCCCCCGACTTCGAGCTGAAGAACCAGCACGGCGAGTTGGTGAAGCTCTCTGACTTCCGTGGCGAGAAGAACGTTGTCCTGCTCTTCTACCCCTTCGCCTTCACGGGGGTGTGTACCGGAGAGCTGTGCGCCCTCCGTGACGAGTTGCCGAAATTCGTCAACGGCGACGTGCAGTTGCTCGCCGTCTCCAACGACTCGCCGTTCACCCTGCGGATCTTCGCCGAGCAGGAGGGGCTCGAATACCCGCTGCTCTCGGACTTCTGGCCACACGGCGAGATCAGCCGCGCCTACGGCGTCTTCGACGAGCAGAAGGGCTGCGCGGTGCGCGGCACCTTCGTGATCGACAAGGAGGGTGTGGTGCGCTGGACAGTCATCAACGCCCTGTCCGAGGCTCGTGACCTGAACGAGTATGTCAAGGCGCTTGAGCAACTGTGACCGAGGGGAACCTCTCACTAGGATCGGCTCGTTGATCACATCAGACTGCTCGATCTTTCGGTCATTGCACTGGATCTTTTGAGCCGATTGGATCCGATCGAAGCGGCAGGACGGGGGCGCTGGAGTCGGCGGTCCCTTGGAACGACTGGGAGGACCTCATGGGAGTCAGCCTCAGCAAAGGGGGCACTGTCTCGTTGAGCAAGGCAGTGCCGCATCTGACGCAAGTCATGATCGGGCTCGGCTGGAAGGCCCGGACTACCATGGGCGTCGCTTTCGACCTGGACGCCAGTGCATTGCTGTGCGCTGGCGGACGGGTCGCCGGCGACGAGTACTTCATCTTCTACAACAACCTCACGAGCCCCGACGGCGCTGTGAAGCACACCGGAGACGAGCGCGTCGGCGGCAGCGAAAGAGAAGGGGACGACGAAACGATCCTGGTGGACCTGCCCAAGGTCCCCCAGCACATTGACAAGATCGTCTTCCCGGTCTCGATCTACGAGGCGGAAAGCCGCTCGCAGACCTTCGGCCAGGTGCGCAACGCCTACATCCGCGTCGTCAACCAGATCGATCAGCGCGAGTTGGCGCGCTACGACCTCACTGAGGATGCCTCGACGGAGACGGCGATGATCTTCGGCGAGCTCTACCGGTACGGCGGTGAGTGGAAGTTCCGAGCGGTGGGGCAGGGATATGCCAACGGCCTGCGCGGAATCGCTCTTGACTTTGGTGTCAACGTTTCGTAAACAGCGTGCGAGGTCCGCGCGGCGGGCCTCCGAGGATTGGATCGCCAGTGCTCTTCAAGACATTCGGCTGGTCGATGGCCGTCACCGTGGCAGGGCTGGCTTTGGCCGGCCTCTGGTGGGGATGGCAGGGGCTCGCCGTCGTCGCGATCCTGTCGCTTCTGGAGATCTCGCTCTCCTTCGACAACGCGGTCATCAACGCCGGCCTCCTGCGCAAGTTGAACGCCTTTTGGCAGAAGACCTTTCTCACCATCGGTGTGCTCATCGCGGTCTTCGGCATGCGAATGATCTTTCCTGTCGTCATCGTCGCCATCACTGCCAGGACCGGTCCGCTCGAAGCGGTGAGCGTGGCTATACACGACCCGGACCGCTACCAGGACCTGGTCGCCGCGGCCCACCCGGCCATCGCAGCCTTCGGCGGGGTCTTCCTGCTGATGATCTTCCTCGACTTCATCCTCGAAGACCGCGAAATCGCCTGGCTCGCCTGGCTGGAGCGCCCCCTCGCCAAACTCGGCAAGCTGGAGAGCCTCTCCGTGGTCGCCGCCCTGGTCATTCTCGTCATCACCGCCCTGACGGTCGCAACCGCCGTGCCGGCGACGGACGCACCTGGGACGGTCGACAAGAGCGCGACGGTGCTGCTGGCCGGCGTGGCGGGACTGATCACCTATCTCGTCGTCGGCGGTGTCTCTGCCTACTTCGAGGGCACTATGGCAGAAGCAGAAGCAGAAGCAGAAGCAGAGGCCGTGGAAGCTGTGGGCGCCTCGGACAGACGCGCTGGGGCGACGTCAAGAGGTCTCGCGGGCAAAGCAGCGCTCTTCATGTTCCTCTATCTGGAGGTCATCGACGCCTCCTTCTCCTTCGACGGCGTCATCGGCGCCTTTGCCATCACCAATGAGATTTTCATGATGGCGCTCGGTCTCGGCATCGGCGCGATGTATATCCGCTCGCTCACCGTCTTCCTCGTCCGCAAGGGCACCTTGGATGACTACGTCTACCTGGAACACGGCGCGCACTACGCCATCGGCGCGCTCTCGCTGATCCTGCTCGCCACCATCAAGTACGAGATCAACGAGGTCATCACCGGTCTCATCGGAGCCGTCCTGATCCTCGCAGCGTTCTGGTCGTCGGTGGTACGCAACCGCCGGCACAGGGAAAGCTATGAGGAGTTGGAGAACGACGCAGAAATTCCGTCCGGGTCTGACCGGGGTTTGACCGGAGTCTGACCGGGGTTTGACCGAGGGCTGACCGGACGAGTCCCAGGAGGGAAAGGCCGCAATGTGGGACCTGTTCCGCGGTAGCGGAGTGTCGGAGTTCGACATGATGGGGACGTCGCACACCATCACGCTCACCAAGCGACGCCCCCTGGTGTCGCTCAACCAGCAGGGCTCGGCGAGCGGAAGCCTGCGCGCCAACCTCACCTGGCAGATGCGCACGTCCGATATCGGCGGCCTGGGCAGCGGCAGCGGCAGCCAGGGTCGCGGGCTGTTGCGGCGCTGGCTCAATCTCTTCAACCCCGAGCTCGTACAGGCCCAGGGCCCGGCGATGGTCAACGTCGACCTGGACCTCGCCTGTATGTATGAACTCGCCGACGGGACCAAGGGCGTGGTGCAACCGCTCGGCAACTTCCTGGGCAGCTTCAACGCCCCGCCATACATCCAGCTCAGCGGCGACGACCGCTTCGGCGCGCCCTCCGGTGAGACCCTCTACATCAACCTTGACCAAAAGGACCAGTTCCAGCGGCTGCTGATCTTCGTCTACATATACGACGGCACGCCCGCATTCGACCGCACACACGCTGTCGTCACACTCTTCCCCAGCAGCGGTCCGCGCATCGAGATTCCCCTCATCGAGCGCGCCCCGCAGGCCCGTTCCTGCGCCGTCGTGCTGATAGAAAACCGCAAGGGCGAGCTGACGGTACGTCGCGAAGTACGCTACATCTATGGCTTCCAGGCCGAGCTCGACCGGCTCTACGGTTGGGGTTTGCAGTGGGGACGCGGCTACAAGTCCAAGGTGTAATCCACAGTGCAAGACGATATGAATCGATAGAGGCCAAAGACAGCGGAATCCCGACCGCCGATCACCTTCGCGTCAAGAACTGTGGTCCCTGTGGCGGCAAGGTGAACGAGGGCTGTGGAAGGGCCTGTTGGGGGTAACCGTACGTCGGCTGCGGCGGATAACCGTAGCTGTCAGGCTGGGTTTCCTGCGCCTCCGTGGGATCTCCCGAGTCGTCGATCGTGATCCCGAACTCCGTGGCGAGACCCGCCAGTCCGCCCGTATACCCCTGACCCACCGCTCGAAACCGCCAGCTCTCACCCCTGCGGTACAGCTCACCGCAGATCAACGCCGTCACCGCACCCGCATCAGGTGTGATCACAAAGGAGGCGACGGGCTCGGTGCCCTGCCCGGTCGTCGAGGCATCGTGCAGCAGCAGCTTCAAATCGGGCACCCGCCCGAACGGTCCGCCGTCAGCCGAGGCAGCAATCACCACCCGGTCCACCGACGCCTCCAGCGCCGCAAGACCGACCTCGACGCTGTCAGTGAGGGTGCGCCCGTCGCGACGCTTGAGGCGGTGCACCACCAGCCCCGAGGGATGGCGCGGCTGGTTGTAGAAGACGAAGTCGGCGTCCGAACGCACCCGTCCGTCCGCCGCAAGCAGCAGCGCCGACACATCCACGTCGGGTACTCCAGGCCCCGTGCTCCAGCTGAGCACCGCGCGTACCGCGGCCACCTCCAGCGGGAGGTTCGCGCCCTTCGCCATCGCGTGTGTCATGGTCGCCGTCCTGCCTTCCCGTTGTTCCGCAGCAAGCGTCGGCCTGGCATGCTGGGCCTCATGGCGATCATGTCGTCGATCAGGCTGGTCGTCGGCATGGCTGCCACCCTAACGGCCGGAGGAACAATAACGACCGGGGGAGCAATCAAGGAGCAATAAGGAGCCCTTTTCTCAACGACTCCCTTCCTTTGCTCCCCAAGCCGCTCCCCAGACCATAAGCCGTAAGCCGACTCCAAAGTCGCTGTAGGAGGCGCAGATGCACCAGAGCAAGAATCCGCCACTCACCGAAGAGCTCTACACCTATGTCCTGGAGCACAATCCGCCGCTCGATCCGGTCCAACGCGAGCTTGTCGAGGTTACGCACAGCCACCTCGCCGATGTCGCGGGGCTGCAGACCGCCGAAGAGCAGGGGCCGCTGCTCGCCTTCCTCGTCCGGCTGATCGGCGCCCGCCACATAGTCGAGGTCGGCACCTTCACCGGCTTCTCCACGCTCTCCATGGCGCAGGCGCTTCCCGAGGACGGCATGCTGATCGCCTGCGACATCTCCGAGGAGTGGACCGCTATCGGCCGTGAGGCGTGGGCCAAGGCGGGCGTCGCCGACCGCATCGACTTGCGCATCGCACCCGCGCTCGAAACCCTGCGCGCACTCCCCGACGACGATCCGTGGATCGACATGTCGTTCCTCGACGCGGACAAGGAAACCTACTCCGCATACTGGGAGGAGTTGGTGCGCCGTACCAGGCCCGGAGGGCTGATCGTCGTCGACAACACTCTCTACCACGGCCGGGTGACCGACGCCTCGGCGGGTGGCGGAGCCGCGGCGATCCGCGCCTTCAACGATCTCGTTGCGGCCGACTCCCGCGTGGAGGCCGTTCTGCTTACTGTGGCGGACGGACTCACCCTCGCCCGACGGCTGGCGGGCTGACCTTCGCCTGCCGGGGCTTGTCCTGCTGGGGGTGGCGTTGGCGCCAGTACGGGTTGTCGGGCGGCAGATGACTGTGCACGCGCCCGTACATCCCGAAGGTCATCAACACCAAGCCGAAGACAAAGCTGAACAGGACATTGGGGATGCGGAACGCCAAATAGTTGGCGTTGGTGTCCAAAATGGCGAGGTGGATGAAGCCGCTCAACACGAACAGCACCCCAAGCACCATGTTCAGTGACGAGGCGAAGTTGCCACCGATCACCATGCCCATGAACAGCAGGATGCCGACGAAGATGGACAGCACGCTCAGCGCGCCATTGGAGCTGAGCCCGACGACGGTGTGGCCGTGGGTGGAGAAGAAGCCCACCTTGTTGAGGAGTCCCAGAATGCCGAAAGCCAGCAGCACCAGTCCCATCAGCCCGGCGCCGACGCGGTAGACCTGGCTGAGCCGATGATCGACGGGGAGGTGCTCGTCGAACTTCACCCCGGCTTCTTTGATGCGGGCGAACAGCATGGGGTCGACCTCCTTCGGACTTCGGGGCGGAAGGATGGTTGCCTTTCCAGGATCAGCCTTCGGCCGCGCTGCGGCCAGCGGGGTTGTCGATGACGTGCGATGACGTGCGATGACGTGCGATGACGTGCGCTGACGTGCACTGCACGGCGTACGTCATCGACACGGTCGAGCATCTCCCCTACGCCGTGCGCGGCCATGCGGCGACCGGCGGCCAGATTGATATCCACGCGATTTGTCCAGGCAGGGCATAGTCGGGGTAATCTAGCCTTTCCCGCGCCACCTCGGCGCGAGGGGCGCATAGCTCAGCGGTAGAGCGCTGCCCTTACAAGGCAGATGTCACAGGTTCGATCCCTGTTGCGCCCACCAGGAACCAGCAGGTTGATGGGGCTAAGGCCCAGGTCAGAGCATGTCTCTTCCTGGGCCTCGCTGTTTCTGCCGCAATCTGCCAACACTCTGGCTACGCTCTTACTGCTGCGGAGGCCAGGCTGCTCGGGCTCGCCCCGGGGGCGCCGGCGTTTCTGGTGGAGCGCCCCCGGTTCGATGAGGCGGAGCGTCCGGTGCAGGCGGCTGACCTGGTGTTCCCGGCAGACAGGTGGCGCATCGCATTCTGAAAGCCGTCGCTGCGAGGAGGGCCCCGCCCGTGTGCTTCAGCGGGAAGCGCACACGGGCGGGGCCGGTCGGTGTTGCCCAATGGGTCAGGTCATGATGAATGACCGCAAGCCAGCCGGCCGTACACCTTTGCCGTTGCAGGCGAGGCACTTCGTGTTCGAGGTGCCGGCGCTCTGGGGCGCGAGCTGCTCACCCCTGCCTTTGCAGCCGTGGCACTGCTGCGCGGGCGTGTCGGCCTGGCGGCGGCGAAGCTCCGTGACCACGCGGACGTACTCCGGGTTGATCCACTCCATCGGGTGTCCTTCCTATGGGGGTTGCCTTCGCCGTCGCGCCGACGGCGATGATGCCGAGGGCGGCGAGGAGGTACAGCGAGCCCGTGAGGCGTCTCATGCGCCTGCCCTTGGGGTTGTCAGCAGGCCGCGTTTGTTGTCCCCCGGTTTTGTGGTCTCGCCGCGCGTGGTCTCGCCCCAGCCGCCGGTGAGCAGGATGCGCCGGGTGAAGATTCTTCGCGCCTGGTCGTCACGGGACAGGCGCTCGAAGTCGTGTACAAGGCACACCCGCGGATGATCGGCGCTTGTGGCTTGGAGGGTGTGTAGGAGGATGTCGAACGCAGGCCGGCGGTCGTCAGTGAGCGCATCATCGCCCTTATCGACCCACCAGCCGCCAAATCCCCAACCCTGGGCGCTGACGTACTTCGCGCACGCTTTCAACCGCATCTCAAGCACCGTCGTGTCCTCAGTTGCATGACGGTCATAGATAAACGCCAACGGGCGAGTGGTCATGACGAAGACTCCGTGGTCAAGATGCTGCCCGCACGACTCCCGCGCAGTACGTCCGCCAGTCGCATGGCGACATCCACGCGGACGCGCCCCAGTTCCACCAAGGCGAGGCCAGGAGATGCGACGTCAGCTCTCAGCGACGGCAGCACGATCCCTGCCTCATCGAGCGCTGCCCTCAGAGTCTCTACTGCGATATAGGGGTCGACGTCCGACGCTCGTCGGCTATCTGTGTTCCTCGTGCCCATGACCTGGACGGTAGGGGCGAGGCGTTGGGGGCCGCTACGGAAGTACCTCGAAGTTGCTTAGCAAGTTTGCGAAGTTGCAGGATGTTCCTCAAAAAGGTCAGCGAAGTCCCCTCCGAAGCGCCCCATTCCGCAGAGACTTGGCAAATCGGTCCCCTACGGAAGGAACTGGTCATGGCGCGACGGCTGTGCTTCAACGGCACCGGCAGCGGCGACACCGGTTGCCCCGCAGTACACGAAGACCTCGACACGCACGAAGTGATCGTGCACGGGCCGCCGCTCACCGACCCCGACGACATCGCCCGGCTTCAACACCTGGGCCCCGGTGAGGTACCGATCGTGGTGCCGCGGGAACTTCTCGTCGACTGGGGGCCAAAGGACATGACACGCGAAGCAAAAATCATCGACCTGGACGCCTTCAACGGCCTCTTCGAGACGTTCAGGCACTCGGCATGGCGCCCTGGAAACCCGGCGCCGCTATGCCTCCGACGAAGCCACCGACACCTACGCCCAGTTCATCGAGTCGGGCACCGTTACGTGGGACATGGGCTCTTGGTATTGCCGCACGATCCGCACCCAGGTCGCGGACGGCAAGTCCGTCGGCCGCGTGCGCATCGTCGACCACCCGCCGACGACCGGGCAGCGCTACCTCATGACCAACACCCGGCGTAACGCCGAGCTCGGCGAGGACATCCGGAACCTGTGGCGCCAGGACGCGGAACAGCTGCAACTCGGAACCGAAGATTTCTGGATCTTTGACTCCCGGCTCGTCGCACTGCTGAACTTCGACGATGCCGACAACCTGACTGATGTCGAACTCATCACGGAACCGGCCGAAGTCGTCCGATACTCCGTCCTGCGTGACGCTGCACTGCATCGCGCCATCCCGCACGAACGCTTCGCGGCCCTGCTGTCCGCGAAGAAGGAGTAAGCAGGTGAAGTACCGGTGAGCACGGACTACCAGAAGGCGCGCGAGGATCTCGGCGTTCGACTCCGAGAGCTGCGATTGTGGGCACCTGGTGGACGGCTCACCGGTACCCAGCTCGCCGACCAGTGCGGCTGGCACAAGACCAAGGTCAGCAAGCTGGAGAACGGCCTGCAGACGGCGACATCCGAGGACCTGAGGCTATGGGCGCAAGCCACCGGACAGCCAGAGGCGTATGACGAACTGATCGCACGATTGCGGGGATTCGAATCGCATGTGCGATCGTGGCGCCGCCAACTCGCGGCCGGCCACGAACCGGTACAGCGCACTATTGCTGCTGAGTACGCCCGCTCCGCCGTGATCCACGGATTCGAGAGCGCCACGATTCCCGGCATCCTGCAAACCCCGGACTACGCCCGGTCGATCTTCCGGCGCTACGCCGAGCTGCAACGCTCCAAGCAGGACACCGAAGAGGCCGTGCGCGCCCGCATGCAGCGACAGGACATGCTTTACACCTCGCGCAAGCGGTTCCGCATCATCATCGGTCACACCGCGCTGCGTTCTCTCATCTGCCCGCCCTCCGTGCTGGCTGCCCAGCTGAACCGGCTTGAGGGGTTCATCGGCGCGGACACCGGCCAGTTGGGCATCATTCCGCCGGACGCCTCGCTCAAGCTCCCGCCGACCGGTGGTTTTTGGATCCATGACGAGCGTCTGGTCACAGTCGAGACGTGGCACGCCGAGCTGTGGATCGACGACGCCGACAGCATCGCCACCTACCTGCGCGTCTGGGAGACCCTGCAGGAGTCCGCGGCTTACGGTGCTGACGCCCACAACGTGATCAACGCGGCGCGGCGGGCGCTGAACCCTCGCGAGAGGCCCTGACACAACCTGAGCCCAGGCATGACGAAGCGCCCCGTCCGACCCGATGATGGCCAGACGGAGGCGCTGTGCTGCGGTCACCGCTTGCTTTTGGTGACGGCCTTGAACTTGCCCGCGGCCCACCTGTCGGCGAGGAGGACCTGACGGCGGAGGCCTACACGGATGCGGTAGCTGCTGCCCGACGGGTTTGAACGGGCATATGCCGCCCGTCCGGGTGCCGGGCTCGTTGTCGGTGCTACCGCGTAGACTACGGGTACGTGACCGCAACGTAGCGGCTTGCTCATCAGCCCGCTGGGTATTCGCCGAGCCGGATGTCCCTACCGCTCGACGGGGGAAGGTCAAGTCGACCGGGGGGAATCAAGCACTTGCCCCCGGTACGCCGATGGACCTGCACATGTCCATACCGCTGAGGTTGCGGAACCGGAGTGACCCGGGGCCTTCGTCAGTACCGGTGGTGGTAGACGTGGTGCACAACGTAGACATGGTGCACCACGGTGGAGTGGTAGTGGTACACGTGATGGACGACCACATGCCGCACTGGGTAGTAGTGGCCGCAGGCTGAAGTCAGCAGGGCGGTAGCGGCCAGCACGGCCGCGGTAAGGGCTCTTTTCACATCACCATGGACGTTCTCCGGCAGGCCTAGGGTTCAAAGCAGAGCCGGACAAGAGCCGGAGGGCGAGACGCCAGGCGGTGTTTGGGCAACCACCATCGGGTGGGATTCACCGGCTTGCGGAGCACGCCCGCGTCCTACTGAGGGTCTGCCTCGTTCCGGTGGAGCAGACCGAGCTCGCCATTGTCGCGATGCCACTCCACCAGCAGCTCGTCCTTGGCACCGAAACGCACAAGGTGGCTGCCGACGACGTCCTCCAGCCGCTCCAGATGCTCGGCGTCGCTTTCCACCGTCAAAAGCAGCGCTCCGGGCTCAGCGGTGAGCGTTCCTGTGCCGGACGGGAAGTCCAGGCGCCCGGTACCGGTCTCCTCGGACCACTCGGTCTGGACGCGACGCCCCAGGTGGGACGCGAGCTGCTTGGCATAGCGGTGGGGGCGGTCGGTGACGACGCGGGCTTCGGAACGGGGCATGGGTTCTCCTGGAGTGCTCATCTGCTCGTGCGGGGGTCCTCACGGGAGATTGTAATTGTCCGCTGCTCGCTCGACGCCGGGATGTCGCCCACGCGCACGCTTCCTCAAGGACCGGTCCGCCCATATCGCGACCAATGTCAGCGCCGGCCGCACCCTCGTCGAGGGACGGGACCCCAGCGGGCTGCCCGTGATGGTGGTGTACCCGGGACCGGACCGTAGGGCATCACCCAAGATCATGACTCGCATTTACGCCTGGTGACGCGTCGGCGAGAAACGAACGCGGCGAGGAACCCCGCACCGAAGAGGGCGACCAGCGAGGAGGCCGGTGCGAGCCATGTCGCGCCGAACCACCGGCCGCAGACGTAGCCGAGCCCGACGCCATAGGCCGCCCACACCAGTCCGGCCAGCGCCGACCACGGTAGGAACTCGATTGGCCTGCGATGCGCGGCGCCCGCGCCGAGGCTCACCACGGAACGCCCGGCGGGGGCGAAGCGCGCGATCAGGACGAGCGCACCGCCGCCGTTCGTTATTGCCTGGCCAAGACGTTGCTGCGCTGCGGCTATCCGCCGCGACCGGGAGATACGCCGGTCGAGCCAGTCGCCGCCGCGCCAGGCGAGGCAGTATGCGGCGAGATCGCCGAGGCAGGAGGCGGCAGCCGCGCACAGCAGCAGTTCGATGATGTCGACGACGTCACGCGTGTCGTTGGGGCCAGTAGTGCCTACGGTTGCGGCGGAAATCAGCAATACGCCGCTCGGCAGCACCGGAAGAAAGACGTCGAGCAGCACAGAGAGCGTCACAAAGACGAGAATCCACGGCGAATCCACCATCGAACCCACGTTCCCGAACACCCCATATATCTGTTGTATCTGCTATATCTGCTGGACGGCTGGACGCAGAAGGTCTCCGCATCCAGCGGTAGAGAGTACGCCGGGTAATCAGGTGGAGATCCCACGGGTTGGCGTGATATTTCCCTCAGATATGATCCCGCTGCCGGCGCAGTGCCGTGCAAGTTCTGCAACTTTCTCAAGTAATTTTCAATTTTCTTAAGCAATTTTTTAAGCAGTCCGCAGATGCGGCTGCATGCAGTGGTGGAGCGCTGCGCGTGCGACCGCGTCCGCGTCGGAGAGGGTCACCGAATCGACCCCCGGCCGGGCGCCCGCCGCCGTCACCCAGTGCACGCCCTCGGTCGGCACTCCGAAAGCGAACCGCCGCGGGTGTGGCCGTCCTTGACGGTCTACGAGTCGGTAGGGACGCCGCGTGATGTCGAGTCCGCCCGTTTCGTACGACCCGAGGCGGTGCGGCCGGCACTCGCCGGTCCGCAGCAGCCCCGTGAGCAGCGGGTCCGTCGTGCGCCGCAGATCCGGTTCCGGCAGCCGGGCCTCGATGAGGGTACGTACCGTGACCGGAGCGCCCGGCACCTCGGGGGAGTCAGCCAGGAACGCCGGCCGTCCTGCCTCGTCCACGCCCTGCCTTACATCGAGCCCCGGGCCGAGCACCTCCACCACGCCCGCCTCGATCAGCGCGGTCAACTCCTCGATCCGGCGGCGCGGCGGACCGATCGACAAGAAGGCATTGAGCGGGGTGTACCAATGGTCGAGGTGATCGCGGCGGGAGGCCGCCGGAAGCCCTCCGTGGTCGACGATCTGCCGCACTTCGTTGCGCAGGTCGCGCAGCACATCGAGCGCCGCCTTGACAGGTCCCGAGACATTGCCCAGGCGCGCCTGTTCCGCGTCCCGTCGCAGCAGGCTGAGCAGCCAGTCACGGAAATCGGCGCGGCTGGTGAAGGAACAGCCGGTGTGTGGGCGGGCGATGCGCTCCCATTCCCAGCGGAGTCCGGACGCGGCGAGGCCGAACCGGTCCAGTACCGCCCGCTCCTCGGCACTGCCGTGAGACGTGGGCAGGAAGCTTTCGCAGAATCGTTGCACCCGTGCGGAGCCGCGGTCGGCGTCGGAGTCGGCGTCGCGGGCGGGGTCGGAGTCGGGGGCGACGCGGTTGAGCAGTGCCGCGTAGTAAACGGTCTCGACTTCCTTGGCGACCAATGGCCACACCTCGGTGTGGAAATCCGGCAGATCACCAGAGTTGACGCGCTTGCGGAAACCCGCGATCACATCAGGGGTGAGCACCAGCGGCTCGTGGCGGCCATACGGCCCCTTCTCGTTGTCTCCGCGCGCGTGGTAAGGGATGCCGCGCCGCGAGCCCGCGTACAGCCGCGGCTCGTGCCCCGAGGCGTGGTAGACGAGCCGATCGTCCTCGCGGCCGAATCTGCCGCCACGGCCCGAGGTGAGCAGCGCTATGTGGTCGAAGAAGTTCAGGCCGAGCCCGCGCAGCAGGACCGGTTCGCCTGGTGCGATCCGCGCCGACTCGGCGGTGACGTCGGCAGGGTTGGCGGGCGGCAGATAGCGCAGCCCGTGGCCGGACGCATAGCGGGCGTGACGTTCTTCCTCGGCGCCGGGCCGCACGTCCAGATGCCCCTGCGCGAGGATCACCGCGGACAGGCTGCGCAGCACTCGGCCGTTCTCCAGCTCCAGCAGTTGCAGCACATTGCCGTGCCCGTCAGGGACGTCGTCGCTGAGGCGCACCGCGCGCGTCGGATGCACCTCCACCGTCACCTTCTCCGGCGCCTCCGCCACCACCTGCGTGAACACCCATTCCAAATAGGCGCCGTAGAGCGCGCGGGGTGGGTAGTCGTCGGGCCCGAGTCCGGGAATACGGCCGACAGCCCATTTGTACAGGCTTGGACCGGGGCGCACGGGCCCTTCGCAACGCACGCTTGCATCGGTGAAGAGGGTGACCTGCGAGGCGACCGTGTTCATCAGCAACTCGCCGGACTGGTCGGTGCGCCACACTCGCCCCGCGCCCGGCGGGAACGGATCGATCATATGCACCGACAGCCGGGAGGCAGGGGCGAGTTCGGATACGGAGGCGCACAGCCGTTCCAGTACGCTGGTGCCCCTCGGACCGGCTCCGACCACGGCTATGGCATGGTGCGCAGCGCCGAACGCTCCGGACAAGATGTCGGCCAAGGTGCGCTCTCCCAAGGCGAGTGGGGTAGGTAGGCTGAGCGCCCTATCTTGCCGGTCCATTCCTGGCAATGGGGATATCCGTCCGCAATATAAATGCGTTATGTGAGCGATGTCACTTTTGAGTTCCGGAAATCAACCGGCCTTTATGCCTGATTGCGTGACTGCTGTCTCACTGTCTGCCGCGTCTCCCGCATTGTGCGTTGTCGTCGGCCTCCACGGCCTCGCCGGCCCTGCTTTCCAGATCGCCGACTCATCTGTAAGCCGTATCAGCCATCGGATAAGCTGACGGACTTGTGTCCAGTGTGTTCAGCCCCACCGTCGCGGCGATCGTCTTCGGCGTGATCTTCGTCGCGGAGCTTCCCGACAAGACGGCGCTTGCCAGCTTGATGCTTGGCGCCCGCTTCCGTGCCTCCTACGTCTTCTGCGGCATCGCGGCAGCCTTCGCCGTGCACGTTGCCCTTGCCATCGCGGCCGGCAGCCTGCTTTTGCTGCTGCCGCACAGGTGGTTGCAGGGCCTTGTCGGCCTGCTCTTCCTCGGCGGCGCGGCGATGATCCTCCGGCACAAGGAGGAAAAGGAGGACGACGAGGCGCTTCGGGCGGCGGACGAACAAAGCTTCTGGAAGGTCGCAGGTAGCGGCTTCATGCTCATCCTCGTCGCCGAATTCGGCGATCTGACGCAGATCATGACTGCGAACCTTGCCGCTCGTTACCACGATCCTTTCTCGGTCGGCATCGGTGCGGTGCTGGCGCTGTGGGCGGTCGCCGGTATTGGCATCGCCGGTGGACGGGCGCTGATGAAACGGGTGCCGCTGCCGTTGATCACGAAAATTGCGGCGGTGGTGATGGTGGCGATGGCGGGGTTCAGCCTCTACGAGGCGATCGTCGGCTAAGTCCGGTAGGTGTCGTCCGGTAGGTCCGGTAGGGAGGTGCGGTCGGGCTCGCGCAGGGCCTGGCGGCGACCCTTCGGGCGGCTCGGGAACTGCCTCGGACAGCGAACCTCAGGCAGTGAACCTCAGGCAGTGAACCTCAGGCAGCGAACATCGGACAACAAACATCGGACAACAAACAGTGGCCTCGCCCACCGGTCAGGGGGAGCGGACGGGGCCACTTTGTTTCTTGATGATACAAATGTGTGGCGGGAAGCGCCAGCCCTTGTCTCGGCCCAGATAGCAGGCTCCGGTCTCCATGACTTCGCGGCCGACGCGGCGGGCGTCGTTGCCGTGGTGAGCAGCGCGGCGGCGGTCAGCGTCGCTGCCGCCTCGGCAGGAAGGGGCGCTGTGAAGCGAATCACCACGGCCCTCCGGTGGCAGGCACGGTTTACTCCCCGGTAGATTCAAAGGGCGTCGGCTGAGCGGATCTGAAACTTGTTCGAGATCAACGCGAGCGGCTACGCTCCGGCTCAATCACAGCAAGAAGGGGGCCGCGAGTGACAGCTGAGGCCGCGCGGGCAGTCGGGCCGACGCCTGTAGGCCCCGCCCCCGCTCCTGCCCCCGAAGGGCAGCGCCCTCCCTCTGCCTTCGACGGGAGATACCCTCTGCGAATCGCCCTGCTGACGTATCGGGGGAACCCGTTCTGCGGAGGTCAAGGCGTCTACGTACGCCACCTCTCCCGTGAACTCGCCCGCCTGGGACACACCGTCGAGGTGATCGCCGCCCAGCCGTACCCCGTACTCGACCCCGCTGAAGGCATCACCTTGACAAAGCTGCCAAGCCTCGACCTCTACCGGCAGCCTGACCCCTTCCGCACACCGCGTCGCGAGGAGTTCCGCGACTGGATCGACGTCCTCGAAGTCGCCACCATGTGGACCGGAGGTTTCCCCGAGCCACTCACCTTCAGCCTGCGCGCCCGCCGCCACCTCGCAGCCCGGGCCAGGGCCTTCGACACCTTCGACGTCGTCCATGACAACCAGACCCTCGGATACGGCATGCTCGGCCTCGATCGCCGTATCGCACCGCTGGTCACCACCGTCCACCACCCGATCACCGTGGACCGTCGACTGGAACTGGCCGCTGCCCAGGGCTGGAAGCGGCGCACATCGGTCCGCCGCTGGTACGGGTTCACCCAGATGCAAAAGTGCGTCGCGCGTCGCCTCCCCTCCGTACTGACCGTCTCGAGCTCCTCACGCCAGGAGATCATCGAAGACCTCGGGGTACGAGATGACTGCGTCCACGTTGTGCCCATCGGTGCCGACACCCGGCTCTTCTCGCCCGACCCGGCCGTGCCGGAGGTACCCGGCCGCATCGTCACCACCTCCAGTGCCGACGTACCGCTGAAGGGGCTCGTCTTCCTCGTCGAGGCGCTCGCCAAGGTGCGCACCGAGCACCCGCAGGCGCATCTCGTCGTCGTCGGCGAGCGCCCCGAGAAGGGCCCGGTCGCCGCGGCCATCGAGCGGTTCGGACTCGGCGGCGCGGTGGAGTTCGTCAAGGGCATCAGCGATGCCGAGCTGGTCGACCTGATCAGAAGCGCCCAGGTCGCTTGTGTGCCCTCGCTCTACGAGGGCTTCTCCTTGCCCGCCGCCGAAGCCATGGCTACAGGTACGGCGCTCGTTGCCACCACGGGTGGCGCTATACCCGAGGTCGCCGGGGCTGACGGCGAGACATCTTTGGCCGTACCCCCGGGCAATGCGGACGCCCTTGCCGTCGCGCTGCGGCGGCTGCTCGGCGACGACGCACTGCGGCGCTGTCTCGCCGCGGCCGGCCGTGAACGGGTGCTACGGCGCTTCACCTGGGAGCAGGCCGCGCGCGGCACCGTACAGCGCTACCGCGAGGCCATCGCCGCGTCGTCCATAAGCGTCGTCCATAAGCGTCGTCCATGAGCGTTGTCCACGAACACCATGCGTGAGTTCCGGATCCCCGAGTGAAAGCCGAGGCCCCGTGCTGACTGTCGACTTCTCCCGCTTTCCGCTTGCCCCCGGAGATAGAGTGCTCGACCTCGGATGCGGCGCCGGCCGCCACGCCTTTGAGTGCTATCGCCGTGGCGCCGACGTCATCGCGCTGGACCGCAATGGCGAAGAGATCCGCGAGGTCGCCACGTGGTTCGCGGCGATGAAGGAGGCAGGTGAGGCTCCGGCCGCTGCGACCGCACTCGCCATGGAGGGCGACGCACTTCAACTGCCCTTCCCCAACGACAGCTTCGACGTCGTGATCATCTCCGAAGTCATGGAGCACATACCTGACGACAAGGGCGTGCTCGCCGAAATGGTGCGCGTCCTGCGCCCCGGCGGCCGCATCGCCGTCACCGTCCCCCGCTACTTCCCGGAGAAGATTTGCTGGGCGCTCTCGGACGCCTACCACGAAGTGGAAGGCGGCCACATCCGCATCTACCGAGGTGAGGAGTTGCTGGAGAAGATGCGCGAGGCCGGACTCAAGCCGTACGGCACCCACCACGCCCACGGCCTGCACTCCCCGTACTTGTGGATCAAATGCGCAGTCGGCGTGGACAACGACAAGGCGCTGCCGGTCAGGGCATACCACAAGCTGCTGGTCTGGGACATCGTGAAGAAGCCGCTGGCCACCCGGCTCGTCGAACAGGCGCTCAACCCGCTGATCGGTAAAAGCTTCGTCGCCTACGCGACCAAGCCGCACCCCCGCCCCGCCGGCACTCAGGCTCTCGCGTGACGAGCCCCGGGCATACCGAGCGGCTCGTACTCCCCGGAGTGATCACCGCCGACCAGGCGGCCGAGACCGTACGCGGGATCACCGCGATCCAGCGACCCGACGGAGCCATTCCCTGGTTCACCGGCGGTCACCTCGACCCGTGGGACCACGTCGAGGCAGCCATGGCGCTCGACGCCGCAGGTGAACACCAGCGCGCGACGGACGCCTACCGCTGGCTGGCGCGCCACCAGAACCCGGACGGCTCCTGGTATGCGGCCTATTCATACGCCGACGGCGTGCACGGAACGCCCACCACCCGCCGCCGGGAGACCAACTTCTGTGCCTACATCGCCGTCGGGATCTGGCACCACTATCTGTCCACCGGCGACGACGCGTTCCTCGACGAGATGTGGCCGCACCTGTTAGCGGCCATCGAGTTCGTCCTCGAACTGCAGCTGCCTGGCGGCGAGATCGCCTGGAAGCGCGACGAGGACGGCAGCCATCCGCACGAAGCCCTGCTCACCGGATGCTGCTCCGTCTACCAGGCACTGCGCTGCGCCCTCGCCGTCGCCGAGCAGTGCGAGGAGCCGCAGCCCGACTGGGAGTTGGCAGCCGGCCAGCTCAGGCATGCGATTCTGCGCCACCCCGAGCGGTTCTTGGAGAAGAGCCGCTACTCCATGGACTGGTACTACCCGGTCCTTGGCACCGTACTGCGCGGCCCCGAGGCCAAGGAGCGCATCGAATCGGGCTGGAACCGCTTTGTGGTGCCGGGGCTCGGGGTGCGCTGCGTCGACGACCATCCGTGGGTGACGGGAGGCGAGAGCGCCGAACTGGCACTCGCGCTCTGGGCGATGGGGGAGTCCGACCGAGCGGTGGAGATCCTCGCGTCGATACGCCACCTGCGGGCAGAGGACGGCATGTACTGGACGGGGTACGTTTTCCGGGACGACGCAGTCTGGCCCGAGGAGCGCACCTCCTGGACTGCGGCGGCGCTGCTGCTCGCCGTGGCGGCGCTCGGCGGCGACGAGGCGACGACCGCGGTCTTCGACGGCGGACGGCTTCCGCTCGGCCTTATCGAGCCGCCGGGACTGGAGTGCTCGTGCGGGTAGATGTAGATTTCGGGTCCAGCCGGACTCCGTCATGAGGCGCTCTGTTACGCCCTTGTCGTAAGACGCGCTGCGAACGGGGAGAGGGGTCCGGAGCGAAACCCCGGACCCCTCCTCGAAGCCCGGCTCCAGTCAGCCGCGTTGAATTCCCGTCGTGTCCTGCAGGACGCCACGCCGGCCGTCCTGCGTCTGCGCCACCAGCGCCGTACCGCGCTGGTCGACGGCGAGATACCAGGTGCCCGGCGTCAGTTCGGCGACCGGCGACGGCGAGCCGTTCTCCGGGTAGAGCGGACGCGTCACCGGCACCGCGAACCAAAACGGCGCGAACTCCTGTGGTGGCGCGAACTCCTGCGTCGAAGCGGCGGCCTGAGGGGCAGTCGGCTGCGGGGGCGGGGTCATCTGCTCATGCGGTTGGGCGCCGTACGGCTGCTGCGGCTGGCTGCCCGGGTATCCGTAACCGGTGCCGGGCTGTGCGCCGTACGGCTGCGCACCCGGGTAC
Organism: Streptomycetaceae bacterium; assembly: GCA_019243445.1. Classification (GTDB taxonomy): domain Bacteria; phylum Actinomycetota; class Actinomycetes; order Streptomycetales; family Streptomycetaceae; genus Streptantibioticus_B. Next base: position 22,079 of record JAFAUH010000062.1, read on the forward strand.
GGCTGCGGCTGTGCGGGGCGCGGCGCCGGGAGCAACGCCACCTTCAGCGCCGGCGTACGCGGGGTCAGCACCGCCGCCGCGGTCATCACCAGCAAGGTGATCACCGCGAGGATCATGCCGATGCCGGGCTGTAGCGTGGAGCCGCCCCCGAACAGCCCCCACACCGCACCCCAGGTGGCGAAGAGCGCGAGGGCGGTGCCCCACTGGTCGAGTCCGAGACCGGCCACCTTGCGGTTCTCGGGAAGGAGCCGTGGGGCGACGATGAGACCGGCGGCGATCACACCCGCTAGGAAAATCGACGGAAGGGTGGGGAAGAAATCCGGTTGCCATCCAGTCAGGGACGGGCACTGCGGACCGCAATCGCCATTGACTGAGTAGTAGTCGAGGAAGGAGGCGATGAACAGCAAAACCGCTGCCCCGATCACCACGCCGTCTCCTCGAGTGAGCGAGCGGATGTTCACGTCGTCATGTCCTCTTGTCGGCCGTTATGGTGTCGTTGCTGCGGGGGCAAGCCACCATCGTACGGGCACTGTGATCAGCCGGGTCGGGCAGTCATCGGCTGCCGTCCAGCCGGCACAGCACGCGCAGCGACCGGGTCGCCGACAGCTCTGTGAACGATCCCGACTCCAGCGCGCGACGATAGATCCGGTATGGTGCCTGGCCGCCGTCCGCGGGGTCCGGGAAGACGTCGTGGATCACCAGCAAGCCACCGGGCGCCAGATGCGGCGTCCAGCTCTGGTAATCGGCACAGGCGTGTTCGTCGGTGTGGCCGCCGTCGATGAAGACCAGGCCGAGTGGAGTGCCCCACAACGCCGCTATCTGCGGCGAGCGGCCGACCAGCGCGATCACGTGCTCTTCGAGCCCTGCCTTGTACAGGGTGCGGCGAAAGCACGGGAGGGTGTCCATCCGGGCGACCTCGGGGTCCGGGTCGACGAGGGAGGGGTCGTGGTACTCCCAGCCCGGCTGCTGTTCCTCGCTGCCGCGGTGGTGGTCGACGGTGACCGCCACGATGCCCGCCTCACGGGCGGCCTCGGCGAGCAGAATCGTGGAGCGGCCGCAGTAGGTGCCGACTTCGAGCAGCGGCAGCCCGAGCCCGGCGGCTTCACCGGCCGCCGCGTAGAGGGCCAGCCCCTCATCGAGAGGCATGAAGCCCTTCGCCGACTCAAACGCGGCAAGAATGCCGGTACGGGGTTTTCTCATACGCCCATCGTGTCCTGCCCTGCGCTGAGGAGGCTGGTCACACAGCTCAGCCACGGCGGACGGCGTCGAAACGGGCGATCAGTCCCATCATCCCGAGCTGGCTCTCGCCATCTTCGACCGGCGCACCGACCTCCTGGTAACCGGACGCGATCGCGGTCACCACGCGCTCCGCACAGCCCCACGCATAGTGTTCCACCGGCGCCTCGGCGGCGGCCGTGAGCAGTGGAGTGCCCTCTTTGGCCCGGCGCACCGCGTACGTGCCGACCTCCTGGAGGAACCCCCGGAACTCCCTGACGCCCGCCACGGTCGTCACCGGCCCGTGCCCCGGAACAAAGCGCTGCGCACCGGTCGCCAGCAGCTGATCGCAGGCCCCCACCCAGGAGCTCAGCGGAGAAGTCCAGCACACCGGGAAGTCACCGATGAACAGCACGTCGCCCGTGTAGACGACCCGCGCATCGGGCACATGGACGATGACGTCTCCCGGAGTGTGCGCGGGGCCGACTTCGAGCAATTCGACGGCGCGTCCGCCCACGTCGAGTTCCAGCCGGCCGTCGAAGGTGCGCGTCGGCCCGACCGGCGTGATGCCGCTGAAGTCGAACACCCCGAAGTGCCTGTGGAGATACTCCGTCTCCAGGCCATCCGCCACCGGGCCGGTGAGCAGCGCCCGCACCACCTCGGGCGGCACCTCGTGACTGCTGTCCTCGGCGGTCTGCCGTGAGGAGATGATCTCGGCCTCGTCGAGAAGCTGGTTTCCCCAGGTGTGATCCGGGTTCGCGTGCGTCGTGACCACCGTGGACACCGGCGCGGCCGGAGCGGCCTGGCGCACCGCGTGGAGGAGGTCACGCGTCAGGCCCAGCGTGAACAGCGTGTCCACCAGCAGGGACTGCCCTGCGCCGACCACCAGACCCGCGTTCGACCAGCCCCAGCCCAGTCGCCCCAGATAGGCGTAGGTGCCGTCAGCAACCTGGTGCAGGCCGGGCGTGTACTCGGGCAGCGGTAATGTGTCTACCAGTTTCATTCCGGCAGTTCCGTTCCGGCAGTTCCATTCCAGGCCGCAGGCCGTCGGTAGCCGACAGGTTTCATTTGCTTTCATTCTGCCAGCGCTGCCCGTGAACCGCCCCAGATCCAGGAGCAACCCCAGGCTTCGGTGGATATGCTAGTGGTGGGTTGTAGGGAATGATCCCGGGGCGCCGTCGCCCAGGGGTCGGAAAGCAGGCCCTGATGACGGACGCTCGGGGAGCCTGGCCGACGCGCATACGGACATGGATCCTCCACCCGCGGCGGCCCATCAAGCGGACTGGCGGCCTACTTGTGCCTGGCCGGGAGCTTCGCTGCACTGTGAACGGGCTTGGCAGTGTCGGCAGGAGTGAGCGCTTATGCCGCGGCGCCCCCGTTCTAGGAGGCCGGTCGCGGCTCCGACAGCCATGCCAACGCTTCCCAGCGTGGACGTCGACCTTTTGACCTGGGCGTTCAGCCAGGGACCGCTCGCGCTGGCGATCCACGACGCGCAACTGCGCTACTTGTGGATCAGCGACGAGATGCGGCGGCTGTTCGGGCTTCCCGATGAAGATCTGCGGATGCGACGGCTCACCGAGGTATTCCCGGACGCCTTCTACGTTCAGGTCGAGGAGCGGATGCGCAGCGTGGTGAAGACGGGGGAGGCATCACATCGCCACGTCCGGCGCATACTGCCGGGCGAGCAGAGCCCCAGAGCCTGGTCGGTATCGCTCACCCCGTTGAAGGATGAGAAGGGCAATGTTCGCGCCCTGTGCGCCGTAGTGGTCGACGTCTCCGACCAGTACTGGGCGCGCAGGTGGCTTGCCATGCTCAGTGAGCAGGGAATGCACGTCGGCACCACGCTCGATGTGACGAAGACCGCCGAGGAACTGACCGAGATGATCGTCCCGGCCTTCGCCGACCTGGCCATCGTCGACTTGCTCGACTCCGTCTTCCACGGCGAGGAGCCGCCGCCCTCCTTGCCCCCCGGCCCGGTGGCGCTGCGCCGGGTTGCCCACCTGTCGCGCACCATCGGCACGCCCGAGGCCGGGGTCCTGCTCGGGGAGGCGGAGGCGTACCCCGAGTACTCACCCCCCGCCCGCTGCCTTGCCACCGGACGGCCGGTGCTGAGCGGCGTCGACGACCCCGCCTTCCTGCGGTGGATCAGTCACAATCCACGACGTAGTGCGGGGCTCCAGCAGTACGGGATGCGCTCGATGATCGCGGCGCCGCTGCGCGCCCGGGACACCGTGCTCGGGGTGTTGGTATGCCTGCGCAGCCGGGCCGAGCCCTACACCGACAGACATCTGCATGTCGCCGAGGAGTTGGCCGCGCGGGCCGCCCTGTCTTTGGACAACGCCCGCCGCTACACCCGCGAGCGCAGCACCGCCGTCGCTCTTCAGCGCAGCATGCTCCCTCGCCGTCTTCCCCAACAGTCCGCGGTGGACGTCGCCACCCGCTATCTGCCCTCCCTGTCCGCCGACAACCGGACCAGCGTCGGCGGCGACTGGTACGACGTGATCCCGCTGTCCGGAGCCCGGGTCGCCCTGGTGGTCGGCGACGTCGTCGGGCACGGCGTCCACGCCTCGGCGACCATGGCCCGGCTGCGTGCCGCGGTGCGCACCCTCTCCGACGTCGGTCTGCCGCCCGACGAACTCCTCACCTACCTCGACGACATCGTTGCGCAGCTGTCCGCCGAATCGGACAGCGAGGTCAGCGGCGAGGGGGAGGTGGGCGCCACTTGCCTGTACGCGGTGTATGACCCGGTCTCCCGGCGCTGCTCGATCGCCCGGGCCGGTCATCCCCCGCCCGCCGTGGTCCTGCCGGATGGCACGGTCGAGATCCCCGACCTGCCCACCGGTCCACCGCTCGGCCTTGGCGGACTCCCCTTCGAATGCGCCGAGTTCGAGCTGCCCGAGTCCAGTGTGATCGCGCTGTTCACGGACGGGCTGATCGAGTCCCGCGAATGCGACGTCGAGACCAGCATGACAACACTGTGCAGTGCCCTGACCCCGCCCGTACCCTCGCTGGAGGACATGTGCGACACGGTGCTCAAGGCGATGCTCCCGACGCCCCCGGCCGATGACGTCGCACTGCTCATCGCCCGCACCCATGTGCTTGACACAGATCGGGTCGGTACGTGGGACGTCCCGGCGGACCCAGCCGCCGTGGCGGAGGCCCGGGCCCAGGCGCTGCGCTGCCTGCGGGAGTGGGGACTCGACGAACTCGGGTTCACCACCGAGCTCGTCGTCAGCGAGCTGGTGACCAACGCCATCCGCTACGGCCGCCCGCCCATTCAGCTGCGGCTGATCCGGGACCGCACCTTGATCTGTGAGGTCTCCGACGCCAGCGGCACCGCACCACACCTGCGCCGGGCCCACACCTACGACGAGGGCGGCCGGGGCCTGCTCCTAGTGGCGCAGCTCGCCCAGCGGTGGGGGACCCGGCATTCCTCGAACGGCAAGGAGATCTGGTGTGAGCAGCCCATCCGGCGAGCTGAGGGCCCATGACCGCGGATCTCGCGGACTGCCTCCTTCGCCCGCGCCTCCATCCGGTTGCGGCTGCCGGTCTTGCCCTTGCAGGTGGCGGAGGTGCGGTGAAAGGGCGCCGTGGTCACTCCTGTTTCCGGTGGCGGAAAGTAATGCCTCGCCCATGCTTTGCAAGATAGCGGGCATAAGGGCCGTTCGGGTCGTTGTCCGTATACCCGATCTCGCGGAAGTCGGCGATGGGATCTCCCGCGTGGACCATCTCCCTGGCGCACTCCGAGCACCATACGAGGAAGAGGGGCAGGGGGTTTTCCGGTGCTCGCGGTGCTTGCCAGATCCGGGCGTCGTCAGCGTATTCCTCAAGATCGATCAGCAGAGTCACTGGCTGTCCGTCGGCGCCGGGGTCACCCTCCGCCTTCCCACAGTGGTTGCACAGTAGGTTACGCCGATGCTTGCCAGCCATGTTCCCGCCGTTCTGGTGCTGCGGCACCTCTGGCTCCTGGCTCCAACGTACGCGACGTCGCCTTCGGGCCTAGAGGTGCTGGGTCAAACACGTTGACTGACACGCGCTGTGCGTACGCGCAGTATGCACTCAGTACGTACGGAGAGCGTTCGGCCGCCGCGGAAACGTTCCCGCGGCGGCCGTTTCATGCCGAGATGTGGTACTGCCTTACTGATCCCGGCGCTCCGGACGGCGGTGTCGGCCGTGCGCCGGAGCTTTGTCCTCCTCGGCGGAAGAGGCACGGCCGCGGTGCTTCCCGCCCCCGGCGCCCGGGGCAGCCGGTTGTGGGGCGCGGTCGGCGGGGGTGTCGTTTCGGGTTTCGAGCATCAGAGTCTCTCCCGTCGAGGTCGCTTACGGGGATGGGGATTGCGAGTCGGGACGGACGGCATCTCCTGCGCCTATGCCCCGCCGAGCCCAGCACAAACCGCCCGTCGCTCACCTCTGGTAGCCAGGCATCCGGCTGTGCAGCCCTCGGCCAAGCTTAACGTGCGCCATGATCAGCGGGTCATATGCTGCGGTGCGTGCGCCAGGTCGTTATCAACTAGTGATCAACGAATCAGCGCTGCATCGCGAGTGGCGCCTGTTGCAAGGGAAGTACATGGCTTGTCCGCCGGCCCGGAGGAGAGGCCGAGGGAGAGGCTGAGAGCGAGGAGGCTTTCGGCTCAGTTGCCGGCTGCGTGGGCACCGATACCGGCTCCGACACCCCGGGCGGCCCGAGTGGCACGGGCGGCCCGAGCGGCACGGCGGGCTCGACGTTGGCCAGCCCGCACGGGCACTGCCGCGTCGCGTAGGGCAGCCGCAGCGCCCCGCGTGGTGACCACGTCACTGCCCCAGTCAGCCAGCCCTCCGGCGCAGGCACCGGCGAGGGTGCCCCTCCATCCGGACGCCACAGCGCGAGCGTCACGCCGCCGGGACCGTCGATCCGCAGTGCCACCGCACACGACTCCGGCATCAGCAGCTGCCCCGGCTGTACGGAGAGCGGCGTGATCACTACGGCTTGGTTGTCTCCGGTGTCTTCCTCCCGCAGCGATTCGGGGAACCGCACCGGACGCCTGCTGCCGAGCACTCCCCACCCCAGCCGCTCCGTCCCCGGCGCGTCACTGCGCACCAGCAGCAGCCCGCTGTCGGGGTCGGCGAGCAGCAGCCGGTCGTTGCTGTCGTCGGTGATCTGCAGCAGTGGGCTGATCACGCCGTCGGCGAGATCGACGGCGACGGCCTTGGTACGGCCGTCGAGCTCACGGTCGAGGGCGAGGGCGCGCCCCTCGCGGTCGAGCCAGACACCGCCCGTGCAGCGCCCCTCGATCTCGGCGAGTTTTTCAAGGCCGAAGCCGCCGTGCACCAGCCAGACCGTGCTGATGCCCTCCGCATACGTCAGCGCGTAGGCGCTGTCCGTCGTCGGCGGTGGCAGCAGTCGCACCTCCTCGCCGTGGAGGGAGCCGATCCGCAGTTCACCGGTACCGGGTCCGGTCGGATAGAGCAACGCCAGATCGTAGTGGTCCGCGACGCGGCGGCGGATCAGCACTCGGCCGTCGGGCAGCGGCAGGGGCTGGGTATCCGCCTCCTCCGGCTGATTTCCGGGGAGCGGAACGGTGTACGGCTCGGGACCGTCCAGTGTCCAGCGCTCCGGATACCAGCAGCCGTCGCCCGCGTCGGCGAGACATGCCGCGTACGAGCCGTCCACCGCGATCGTGAATCCCGACCGCCGTGTGATCCGGCCTTCGGATTCTGTTGCTGTTGCTGTTTTCGTTTCCATTTCCGTGAGGGCCGCGGTGTGAGTCGCGGCACGGTCCCTCGCCTCCATGCCGTTTTCCGTACAGCCGGTCGCCGGGCCCATGGCCGTATTGATCGCCTTCCCGCTCAGTGCGGCTGGTGCGGCGCAGGTTTCTGTGGCGCAGGCCGTCATATCGTGCGTCACCTCCGGCACAGAAGCTAGTTATCGTACTTCCAACCGAACCACGTGAGTTGAGCAGCTTCACGCGGACGGGTGGCGGCATCACCGTTTGCTGGAGATTTCGATACATATGTGCTAGAGGGCTGCTGGGGGCATGGGCGTGCGGTCGGGGAGGTAACCTTCCACCCGTGCCCAAACTGTCCGACGTCATCTCCGCGCTCGAAGCCCTCTGGCCTGCCGAACGAGCCGAGCAATGGGACGCCGTAGGCCTCGTGTGCGGCGACCCGGATGCCGAAGTCGGACGAGTGCTCTTCGCCGTGGACCCGGTCCAGGAAGTCGCCGACGAGGCGATCAGAATCGGCGCCGATCTGCTCGTCACCCACCACCCGCTCTACCTGCGCGGCACGACGACCGTCGCGGCCACCGGCTTCAAGGGCCGTGTCGTGCACGACCTCATCAAACACGACATCGCCCTGCATGTGGCCCACACCAACGCCGACCGCGCCGATCCCGGAGTCTCCGACGCTCTCGCCGCCGCCGTCGGCCTGCACATCACCGGCCCCCTCGTGCCCGACCCGACCGACCCGGCAGGTCGGCGCGGGCTCGGCAGGATCGGCGAACTCGACCACCGGCTCACCCTCGCCGAGTTCGCCGAACACGCCGCAAGAGGCCTGCCGCGCACAGCTGCCGGACTGCGTGTCGCCGGGGACCCGCAGCGGATCATCCGCACCGTCGCGGTGTGCGGTGGCTCCGGCGACAGCCTTTTCGACGACGTACGACAGGCCGGCGTCGACGCCTACCTCACCGCCGACCTCCGTCACCATCCCGCCTCCGAGGCGCAGCAGCACGCCCGGCAGCACGGCGGCCCCGCGCTGATCGACGCCGCTCACTGGGCCACTGAATGGCCCTGGTGCGAGCAGGCTGCAGGTCAGCTCGACGAGATCTCCGACCGGCACGGCTGGGCGCTGCGCACCCACGTATCGCGCCAGGTCACCGACGTGTGGACGCTGCACGCGGCGCCCGACGCCGCCGCGGCCGACCTTCTCCCCATCCCCACCACGATCCAGGAGTCCTCCGCTTGAAAGCCGCTCCCGCCGACCAGATCCGACTTCTCGAAGTCCAGGCCCTCGATCAGCGTCTCGGGCAGCTGGACCACAAGCGCAAGAATCTCCCCGAACACGCGGAGGTCGAGCGGCTGGGCGCCGAACTGGCGCAACAGCGCGACCTGCTTGTTGCCGCGCAGACGCGGGAGAGCGATGCTGCCCGCCAGCAGACCAAGGCCGAGCAGGATGTCGAGCAGGTGCGTCAGCGCGCCACCCGCGATCAACAGCGGCTCGACTCCGGTGCCGTCACCTCGCCGAAAGACCTGGAGAACCTGCAGCGCGAGATCGCCTCGCTCGCCAAGCGGCAGAGCGACCTGGAGGACGTGGTCCTGGAGATCATGGAGCGTCGCGAGGTCGCCCAGGAGCGCCTTGCCGAACTGGCGCGACGCGTGGAGGAACTACAGCGGAAGGTGGCGGAGGCGGAGGAGCACCGCGTCACCGTCCTGGCTCAGATCGACGCCGAGGCGGCCGGTGCCGCGAAAGAACGCGAACTCATCGCCGGTACCGTGCCCGAGGAGCTGATCAAGCTCTACGACAAGCTGCGCGCCCAGTCCGGCGGCGTCGGCGCCGCCAAGCTCCACCAGAACCGGTGTGACGGCTGCCGTCTGGAACTCAACATCACCGAGTTGAACGAGGTACGGAAGGCCCCCGCCGACGAGATCATCCGCTGCGAGAACTGCCGCCGCATCCTGATCCGCACCCCGCACTCCGGGTTGTAGCCGCCATGCCGGCGGAACTCATCGTCGAGACGGACGGCGGGTCCCGGGGCAACCCGGGGCCCGCCGGCTATGGGGCAGTCGTCATCGATGCGGCGACGGGCGAGACTCTCGCAGAGACGGCCGAGTACATCGGCACCGCTACCAACAACGTCGCCGAGTACCGCGGCCTGATCGCCGGACTGCGCACGGCACGGGGACTGGCTCCGCAGGCCACAGTCCGCGTGCGGATGGACTCCAAGCTTGTCGTCGAGCAGATGACGGGACGCTGGAAGGTCACGCACCCGGACATGCGCCCGCTCTCCGTGGAGGCGAAGAATTTGTACCCGGCCGGGCAGGTGTCGTACGAGTGGATCCCGCGCTCGCGGAACAAGCGCGCCGACCGGCTCGCCAACGAGGCGATGGATGCGGGCAGGTGCAGGGGGTACCTCTCAGGTGGCGGCTCCGGGGGAGAGCAGCGGCAACCGAAGCAGCCACCGGCGGCAGCAGCGGTACCCGCAGAAGCCGAAGTCGCTGCCGAAGTCGCTTCCGAAGTCGCTTCCGCCGGAGCCCCTTTCGAAGCGCCGCCTTCTGTGGTCGTCGGACGGCCCCCCGACCTCGGCACTCCCACCACGTTCGTCCTGCTGCGGCATGGAGAGACACCACTCACGCCGCAGAAGCGGTTCTCGGGCAGTGGAGGCGACGACCCCGAGTTGTCGGAGGTCGGCTGGCACCAGGCGCGGCAGGTGGCAGCGGTGCTGGCCGCCCGCGGCACCATCCAGGAAGTCGTCACCTCCCCGCTCACCCGCTGCCGTCAGACTGCCGGCATCGTCGCCGACCGCCTCAGGCTCGACCTCCGCATCGACGACGGGCTGCGCGAGACCGGCTTCGGCGCCTGGGAAGGACTCACCTTCACCGAGGTGAAAGAACGTCACCCAGAAGACCTGAAAGCATGGTTGGCGTCGCCGAAGGCAGCGCCGACGGGTGGCGGCGAGAGCTTCGCCGCCGCCGCGCGGCGGATCGCGCTCTGCCGCGACAAGCTGCTCACCCGCTACGCCGGAAAGACATTGCTGCTCGTCACCCATGTCACCCCCGTCAAGACGCTGGTGCGGCTCGCGCTCGGCGCTCCACCCGCATCGCTTTTCCGGATGGAACTGTCCGCGGCATCGCTCTCCGCGGTGGCGTACTACGCGGACGGCAACACCTCCGTACGCCTCTTCAACGACACATCCCACCTGTGCAGTTGACGCGTCCTGAATCTTGGTCGGCTATGGCTGGTCATCCCTGAAGGAGCGGGGCTGGTCAAGGGTTCTTGGCGGGCCTTTTCTTCGGCTTCCGGGTGCTTGAAGGCGCACGCGGGTAAGGCTTTGGGGTCAAGGCGGAGCGCCCGCAGGCGAAGCCGAGGACGTACGGCCTTGAGGCCGAAGCCGGCCGCGTGATGCTGTTTGAGCACGGAAGCGCGTTGCTCCGTGTGGGTGTTGCTCCAGGGGGTGTGGTGTTGGGTGGGGGTGCCGTCTCCAGGGTCCGGACCAGTGGCCGGAGGGCAGGCCGTGGGGTGGCTGCCGGTCATCCCTTCGCCCCGCATCGTGGGGCATCGAGCGGTGCGGCGTGCGGCCGGGCGGGGTCAATCAGCGGGGCGACCTCGCCGCCGTGGCGGGGGTCAGACCAGCAACGGCCTCGCGCCCGGTCGTAGTGCGGTCTCTGGTCATGCCGTGGCCTTAGCCTGACGACCTACCAGGTCGTGGCCACACTTCAGGTCCTGCTGGCCCGCTGGGCAGGGCACTGCCCACTGTGCCAGACACCACTACCCCCACTCCAACACGCCAGAGCATCACCTACCTGACCAAGCCCTACTAGGAATATTCTGAAGATCTTGTGAGGGGGCTGTTCGGCTGTGGGCCGGGCGGCCCCCTCGGTCATGTGGTGGCCGCGGTGATCGTCCAGGTGCCGTTGCGGTGGTCGAGTCCGAGGTTGATCAGTCGGCGGAGGTTGAGGGCGGCGGCCCGAAGGTGGAGCCAGGCGTCGTTTTTGACGGCGCCTCGGTAGCGCAGGCGTCTGGTGCCGTGGGTGAGCCAGGCGATGCCGCGTTCGACCAGCGGTCGCCAGGTGCGGTACTCGTGCTGCCAGGCCGGGGCGGCGGCCGCGGCACGGGCGTCGGCCAGTTGCCGGTACTGGGGGTGAAC
>JAFAUH010000271.1 GCA_019243445.1 Streptomycetaceae bacterium
GGGAGCGGGCTCCCGACGCCCTGCGACTGAAGCCTCCTGCGTTGTCGTCGGTCAACGACGCTCCGCGTCGCCTCCCTCCTCCGCCTTGGATTCGAAGCCGCATGACGCCGCTCGCTGATCCACTCCCTATTGCCCCCCAGGTCGTTACCCCCTGACGCGGCGGGCACAACCGCCCCGGCTGTTTGTTCGGGTCGGTTCCAATGGCGTCACACCCTCCGGCTACGCTGGCAGGATGACGCGAGCCGAGCAGCCAAAGGGCGAGGCCCCCGATGACGCCTCTGATGACGCACTCGATCACATCGACGCACTCGCCGCGGATTCCCGCGAGCGTGCGGTGACTTCGCTCCTGCGCATCCCCACCCTGCGCAAGCTGTGGACAGCCCAGCTCACCGGCTCCATCGGTGACCGACTCGGGCTGCTTGCGCTCCTCGTCCTTGCCGTCGAAGCTGCGCTCGCCACGGGTTCATATGGCGGGGGATACCGCGGCGTGGCCTTCGCAGTCGCCTCCGTCTTCGGCCTACGGCTGCTCACCACGCTGATCTTCGGCGCCGTCCTACTCGGCCCGCTCGTCGCGCTCACCGCCCCCACCGGGGCGCTCGACCGGCGCTGGACGATGATCGGGGCGGACGGGATCCGGCTCGTGCTCTTCGTTATCGCGCCGCTGTGGATCGACTGGGCGCCCAGCAGCGCGCTCACCTGGCTGCTTGTCACGGTCTTCGTCACGGGCGCCGCCGAACGGTTCTGGAACGTCGCCAAGGACACCGCCGCCCCCGCACTGCTGCCCCCACCCCCCGCCGACGGCGGCGCCGTGCGACCAGTACCAGACCACCTCGACACGCTGCGCCGCCTCGACCTGCGCACCGGCTTCGTCGCACTGCCCCTCGCCGCCGTCACGCTGATCGCCACCGGCCTTGTCAACAATCTGCTGGGCTTCGCCGCCAAGTGGTTCAGTCTCCACCAGGTCGCGCTCGCCTCCTACGTGGCGGCTGGCTTGTTCGCCGCGTCCATCGCCCTGCTGTACTTCCTCGAACTGCCGGACGACGCGACTCCGCGTCCCCGTTCCCCGCTCGAAGGGCTGCGGCTGCCCAAGGGACCGGCAGGCGCTGAGCGTGGCCGCACTGGCGCACTGCCCACCTTGGTGTTCGCCTGCGCAGCGTTGGCGGGAGCCGTTGCCGCCGCCGTCGGCGTCGCCTTGCTGCACGCCGTGGACCTCGACGGCGGCCCCGTGGAGTTCGGCCTGCTGGTGACAGCACTGACCGCAGCTCCAGTGCTCGGCATCCGTACGGCGACTCGCGTTCTGCCCGGCTTCTCGCGGCGCCGCCTGCTCGCCATCGCCATTGCCGTCGAGGGCGTGGCGCTGCTGTTCGCCGGCCTCGTACCGGACCCGACGACCGTGCTGCTGCTCGTCCTGCTCACGGGGTACGCGGCAGGGGCTGCCGCCAACACCGGCCACACGCTGATCGACCAGGAGACCGAGGGGCCGCGCCGAGCCCGTACAACCGCGCATCTGCACGCCGTCGTGCGCGTCGCCGTCGCCGTGGCGGCCGTCGGTGCGCCGCTGGTGGCAGGCGCCATCGGTCCGCACCGGTTGGCGGACGGGCACTTCGCCTTCGACCACGGGGGAGCCGCGTACACCCTGATGCTGGTGGGCGCGCTGCTGCTGCCGGTGGCGGCGCTCGTGCTCGGCAAGCTCGACGACCGACAGGGCGTGCCGGTGCGACGCGATCTGCGCGAGGCGCTGCGCGGCGGAGAGCCTGCGCAAGCGCCTGCCGCGACGGGCTTCTTCCTCGCGATCGAGGGCGGCGACGGGGCGGGCAAGTCGACGCAGGTCGAAGCGATCGCCGAGTGGATCCGGGCCAAAGGCCACGAGGTCGTGGTCACGCGCGAGCCCGGTGCGACGGCGGTCGGCAAGCGGTTGCGGTCGATCTTGCTTGACGTCGGCAGTACGGGCATCTCGCACCGCGCCGAGGCACTGCTGTATGCGGCCGACCGGGCCGAGCACGTCGACTCGGTCGTACGGCCCGCCCTCGAACGCGGTGCGATCGTCATCTCCGACCGCTACATCGACTCCTCGGTCGCCTACCAGGGCGCGGGCCGTGACTTGGAGCCGACCGAGATCGCACGGATTTCGCGCTGGGCGACGGGCGGTCTCGTACCGCACCTGACCGTACTGCTCGACGTTTCGCCGGAGACCGCGCGAGAACGTTTCACCGAGGCACCCGACCGGTTGGAGTCGGAGCCCGCGGAGTTCCACCGGCGGGTCCGCAAGGGCTTCCTCGCACTTGCCGCCGCCGATCCTTCGCGCTATCTCGTGGTCGACGCCGGCCAGGAACCGGTAGCTGTGTCGCGGACTGTGCGCCACCGACTCGACGAGCTACTGCCGCTGTCCGCGCAGGAGATCGAGGCACGAGCGGAGGCCGAGCGGAAGGCAGAGGAGGAGGCCCGGAAGCGGGCCGAGGAAGAAGCAGCCCGCAAGGCAGAGGAGGAGCGGCTGGAACGGGAGCGCCAGGAGCAACTCGCCAGACTGCGCGCCGAAGAGGAGGAGCGCAAGCGCCTCGCCGAGGAGCAGCGCCGTCGCGAGGAGGAAGAACGGCAGGCTGAGGAGGCGCGTAAACGGGCAGAAGAGGCGCGCAAACTCGCGGAGGAGGAGCGCACCCGCCGTGAGGCGGAAGAACGCGCCCAGGCCGAGGAACAGGAACGGCTGCGCCGTCAGAAGGCGGAGCAGGACCGATTGCGTGCGCAGGCCGAGGCCCGCAGGCTGGAGAAGCAGCGTGAGGCGGAAGAGGCACTGCTCCGCGCCGAACAGGCCCGCTTGGCGGAGCAGGCTGCGAAAGCCGAAGCAGCGCGGGGCGCGGACGACGATGCGACGCAGACGATCGAAACCCCGCACGTCGAGCAGGACGCGCACGCCAGGCACGAGACGCACGAGAAGCCCGAAAGCCAGGGCAAGCTCGAAAGCCAGGGCAAACACGACGGCGAGACCACCCGGACGATTGAAGTCCCGCACCTCTCCGACACGGAGCAGACGGCAGTTCTGCCGCCCGTACGTCCTGAAGGTCCCGACGGTGCCCCGGCAGACCGGGTTCCACCGTGGCTGTTCCGTTCTGAGGCGCTCCGTCTTGAGAAGCCGGAAGCGCATTCGCCGGTGGAACGCACCCGTGAGCTCCCCCAAATCGGCGACGGCACCGGAAGCGGCCGTATGCGCCCCCGCCCCAGTTGGGCGGAGGAGACGCCGATGGACGATCTGCCGACCCTCGCCGACGAACTCTTCGGCCCACACCACGAGGACGACCACCCGCGACGGTAGGCGTTGCTCCTTCGTCCGCCCCGCCGCGCCAGCGGCTCATGTCACTGTCGTCCGCTTCCAGGCTCCGTGGGTGTGCGGGCTTGGGGAACATCGGTACGGGACCCAACACGACCCGACCTCAATCGTGCACAACGTCGTTACAGTCGTCGGGCTGTGTCAGTGGCGTGCCCGAGAATGAGAGTCGGTACGCACTGGCACGGAGGAGAGGTGCGCGATGGCCGTGTGGGACGACCTGGTCGGGCAAGGGCCTGTCGTGGAGCAGCTCAGCGCCGCCGCGCGTGATGCTGACGCTTTTGTCACAGCGGCGGCAGCCGCGCATGCGGAGGAGTCGGTCGGCCATGCCTCGCGTGCGGCGGCGTCGAAGATGACACACGCGTGGCTCTTCACCGGCCCGCCTGGTTCGGGGAGGTCCACCGCTGCGCGGGCCTTCGCCGCCGCACTGCAGTGCGTCAACCCGGATCGCACGCTGGGCGCTACTCCCGGCTGCGGCTTCTGCGACGGCTGCCATACGACACTGGTGGGCACCCACGCCGACGTCGAGGTGGTCGCCACCGATCAGCTGTCGATCGGTGTGAAAGACACCCGTGACCTCGTCCGCCGTTCCTCACTCTCCCCGTCAGGCGGCCGCTGGCAGGTCATCGTGCTTGAGGATGCCGACCGGCTCACCGAGGGCGCAGGCAACGTCCTGCTCAAAGCGGTTGAGGAGCCGGCACCTCGCACAGTGTGGCTGTTGTGCGCACCTTCTCTCGAGGATGTGCTGCCGACGATCCGCTCCCGCTGCCGCCACCTCAACTTGCGCACCCCCCCGGTGGAGGCCGTCGCCGACGTGCTCGTACGGCGTGACGGCATCGAGCCCGAGCTGGCCGCGGCTGTCGCCCGCGCGACCCAGGGCCACATCGGGCGGGCGCGACGGCTCGCCACCGACGAACGTGCCCGCTCCCGCCGCGCCACCGTGCTCCGTCTTCCGCTGCAGCTCGGCGACATAGGCGGCTGCCTACGGGCTGCCCAGAGCCTCGTTGATTCGGCAACCGAGGACGCCAAACAGGTCGCCGAGGAGAGCGATGCGAAGGAGACCGAGGAGCTGAGGGCTGCGCTCGGGGCTGCCCCGGGCGGCAGCAGCCGGATGCCGCGCGGCACGGCCGGGGCAATGAAGGATCTCGCCGACCGACAGAAGCGACGTGCTACCCGCACCCAGCGCGACACCCTCGATCTCGCCCTCGTCGACCTCGCAGGTTTCTACCGGGACGTCCTGGCGGTGCAGTTGGGCACCTCGGCCCCGGTGGCCAACGCAGAGGTGCGTGATGTGATCGACCGCCTCGCCTCCTCCTGCCGCCCCGAGAACACACTGCGCCGGATAGAGGCCATTTTGGCCTGCCGTGAGGCTTTGGCGAGCAATGTGGCACCGCTCCTCGCTGTCGAGGCCATGACGATGGCGCTGCGCGGGGGCTGAATATGCGCACTGAACACGTTCAGCGTCGCGCCTCCCCGTCTCACTCGTGAGAGTTCCGCGAACGAGCGCCGCGCCGCCAGGACGGTTACGCTCGCGGGACACGACGGGAGGACTTGGCACCCATGGACACTGCGCGTCTACTCCGTGCCCCCGGCATCATGTGTGCCGTCGCCAGCTTGTTTCTCTCCGGCTGTTCGACGGGCAGTATGCAAAACAACTCGCAACGCAATGTGTCAGGTACCTCCACCGACTTCGTGAGGCGTGCCCTCGCGGGCACCGAAGGCGCGACCTCGTCTGCCCTGCCGCCACTGCCCGCGGCGATTCCGGCCAACCTCAAGCCGTACTATCAGCAGAAACTCGACTGGCGCTACTGCGGCACCAGCACGACAGCCGGCTCGTCGTCCCCCGGCTTTTCCAGCGACTTCCAGTGCACGACGATGAGGGTTCCGCTCGACTACAACCATCCATCGGCCTCCACCGACCTGCGACTCACCGTCGCCCGCAAGCAGGCCACCGGGCCCGGTGCACGCATCGGGTCGCTGCTGGTCAACCCTGGCGGCCCCGGCGGCTCCGCCATCGATTACCTGGTGGATGCGGCGTCGAGCTACCCGGCGCCGGTGCGCGCCCGCTACGACATGATCGGTGTCGACCCGCGCGGTGTGGGTCGCAGCGAACCGATCGAGTGTCTGACCAACGCGCAGATGGACAAGTTCACGGAGGTCGACACCACCCCGTCCAACCAGGCCCAGATCAACGCCATCACCAAGGCGGACAAGCAGTTCGCGGACGGTTGCGAGCAGCGCTCGGGAAAGCGGCTTGGCCACGTCAGCACCATCGAATCGGCACGGGATATGGACATCCTCCGTGCGCTGCTCGGTGACGCCAAGCTCAACTACGTCGGCAAGTCCTACGGCACATTCCTCGGCGCGACATACGCGGGCCTCTTCCCGTCCCGGGTCGGCCGCCTCGTCCTCGACGGTGCGCTCGACCCCACACTGAATTCGCTCGACGCGAGCAGGACTCAGGCCACCGGCTTCGAGACCGCTTTCGAGTCCTTCGCTAAGGACTGCGTCCAGCAGCACCCCGACTGCCCGATGGGTCACGGCCTCGACGCAGCGAACGCATATATCACCGATTTCCTGAAGAGGCTCGACGCGCACCCGCTGCCGACCGGCCAGAGCCGTCCGCTTGTCGAGGCGCTCGGCACTACGGGGCTGATCCAGGCGATGTACTCCAAGGACCAGTGGGCCATCCTGCGCACCGCCCTCGCACAGGCGAACCACGGCGACGGCTCGGGGTTGCTTGCGCTCTCCGACACGTACTACGAGCGCAACAGCAATGGCCAGTACTCCAATCTGATGTACGCCAACGCCGCTGTGAACTGCCTCGACCTGCCACCTGCTGCGAAGTCCCCGTCCGACGTCAAGGCCGCGCTCCCGGCCTTCCTCAAGGCGTCACCGCACTTCGGCGTCGACTTTGCCTGGATGAGCCTGACCTGCGCATCCTGGCCGGTGACAGCGACAGGTCACCCGGAACGCATCGAGGCCAAAGGCGCCGCCCCAATCGTGGTCATCGGCACCACCCGCGACCCGGCGACACCGTATGGGTGGGCCAAGTCGCTCGCGTCCCAGCTCCAATCGGCCCGCCTGCTCACCTACGTCGGCGACGGCCACACCATCTACGCAATGGGAAACGACTGCGTCGACACAGCCGTCAATGCCTATCTCCTCCAAGACAAGATCCCACTGAAGGGCGAGCGCTGCCAGTAGCGGCGTATGGAGCACCCCGCCGCACTGTGTAGACTTATCGCCGTTGCCGATCCCGCCCGCACACCACGCGAGCGGCCGGTGGGCAACATGCCGCCTTAGCTCAGTTGGCCAGAGCGACGCACTCGTAATGCGTAGGTCAAGGGTTCGATTCCCTTAGGCGGCTCCGAAAAAGGCCAGGTCAGATAGGCGCTGACCTGGCCTTTTCGTTCGCTCGGGGCATGACGCGTCACACGGCCGGGGTGCCGTGAGATGGCTTGCGTGAGCGATGCGTGAGCGGAGCTTTCGGTGACAGGGCTGGCGAGCTACTTCTTGGGCCTCTTCCGCTTGCCCTTCTTCTTGGCCTTGGCCCGGGCTTTCGCCTTGTTCTTCGCCTTCTCGGCGGCCTTGCGGGCCTTCTCCTCCTCAGCTTTGCGCTGCAGGGGGACCAGCTTGGCGGTGGCCTCGGCGGCGCTCTTGCCGACCTGCGGCAGGACGCTCTGGTACACGTCTCGCGTGACTCGGGTGTCACTGTGTCCGAGGGTGTCGGAGACCACCTTCACATCGACACCGGCGGCCAGCATGAGGGTGGCTGCGCCGTGGCGCAGGTCGTGCAGCCGGATCGGCGGGAGTCCCGAGGCGCCGACGAGCCGTTCGAAGAGATCGGACACTTTGCCGGGGTGCAGCCAGGAGCCGTCTTCCTGGGTGAACACCAGACCGGTTTCCACCCAAGCCGACCCCCACTCCTCGCGGTCCGCGTCCTGACGTTCGCGGTGCTGCTTCAGGACGTTGACGGTGTCGTCGTCGAGCGCGACCACACGGAAGCCGCTGTCCGTCTTGGGCTCGGAGGTTTCGACCTCCCAGCCGTCCTGCACGAGCTGGGAGGAGACGGTGAGAGAGTGGGTGTCGAGGTTGGTCTCCGACCACGGCTGCCCGCATGCCTCGCCTCGCCGCAGGCCGCGGAAGGCGATCAGGTGCCACATCGCGTACAGCCGGTCCTCGGCGACGAAGTCGAGGAACGCGCCGGTCTGCTCGGGCGTCCAGACCATCACGGGGGAGGGCTTCTCGCCGGTGCGCTGCCATTTGGCGACGCGCTCGTCGGTCCACACCAGGGCCTTCGGCTTGCGCACGGGGTCGAGTTCGACGTGGGCCGCTGGGTTGAAGGTGATGATCTGCTGGCCGATGGCGTCGTTCAACGAGGCCCGCAGTGTGGCTTTGATGTGCAGCTGAGTAGCCGGCCCGGTCACGCGCCGGAACGGCGGCATGGCGTCGATCGCCGCCTTCATCGCCTTACGGCGGGAACGATTCTCCTGTCCCTTCCACGGGACGGTCTCCAGCTCGTCGAGTGCGGCTCGACGCTGGGCGTTCTGCTCCAGGATCTCGGCGT
>JAFAUH010000148.1 GCA_019243445.1 Streptomycetaceae bacterium
CAAAGCGCACATGTTCCGGCGAACTCGTGCGAGGTACTGCCGAAACTTCACGGGTTCGGCAGTCGTCCGGCATCCACGTGGTCTGCGAGATAGATCAGGGTGGCCTGCGGGTCCATCCCGAAGGCGGTGGCGACGAGCTTGGGATCCATGGTGTTTACCAGGTCGACGAGACGGGTGCTGCGGATCATCCGGGGCGGGTATCCGCAGTCATCAAGGACGTGGGAAAGATAGGCAGTTGAGGCCGGGCTCCGCCCGGCCTTCGTTCCTTTGGTGACCATCACGTGAGGGTTGGCCGTCGGCCATGCCTCGCGGTGGGCCAAGCAGCGTTGCAGCACCGCCCAGGATGCCGGGTCCAGCGGGACAGGATGCGGCCGCTTGCCGAGCCGGACCGTCCGAGCCGCCGGGTTGACGTCGGTGACCTGCAGCAGTCGGACCTCCAAGCTGGAGGCTCCGTGCAGCAGGGCGAGCATGCCCACCAGGGCCTCGTGCGGATGGACGTGTCCGTCGGTGGTCCAGCGGCGGAAGAGCTCGCGCTGCTGGTCGAGGGTGAGGGTCCGGCCGCGGAAGCCGGTCGGCTCCTTCGCGGTCAAAGTCCGTGTCGGGTCGACCAGGACGATGTGCTGGCAGCGGGCGAAGCGGAAGAACTGCCGCAGCACGGTCAGCCGCCGTTTGCGGGCCTTGGGCAAGGTGGCCAGGAAGGCTTCGACGTCGTGCACGTCGACCAGGGCCCAGTCGTTCTTGCCTTGGTGCTCGGTGAGGAAGAGCGCCAGGTCACGCAGGATGCCCAGGGCGGTTTCCAGAGTGTGGTCGCTGCGGGGCCGGGTGCCGGCCCGGCGGGCCCGGTCCTGGGCTCGCATGCGGGAGGCGTCGAAGGCGGCGACGGCCGGACGGAGGGGCTCGGGGACCGCGTCGGTGCGACGTTGACGCCGCCCGGCGGCGAGCCGTTCGGCCTGGTCGGTGGGCAGGGCCAGGCCGCGGAGGGTGAAGAAGTCCTCGAGCGCGCGGGCGAAAGATCCCATCGACCGTCCCGGGCGGCGGGACCGCTCCAGCAGCGCCTGGGGCGAGTTGGAGTGCTCGTCTTCCAAGAGCCGACCCAGGTCGGTGACAAGGCCGCAGGCCCGGGAGACACAGTGGCGGGCAGCGACATGGGCGACGAAGTCGCCCAGCCAGGAGGGCGGATCGGCGAGCCGGTCGCGGAGGTGTTCACCGCGGATGAACGGGCGTCCGGGATGCTTTTGCCAGCAAGGAGAGCACAGCCCCAGCCCGGCATGCCGCCGCACCTGGCCACACTCACAGCAGACCCGCGGCGGCTTCTTCGACGATCCCGGATGAGAACAGGGACCGCACCAGCCGGTCGTCTCGCGCAGATAGCCCGGCTTGCCGCAACGCGGACACAGCTGCTGGGCCTCCAGCCGTTCGGCTCTGCGGCGGCAGTCCCGGCACAGGCGATTCCCGGCCGCGCGGACCGGGTGGCCGCACTGCTCGCAGATGCGCGAGCAGATGATGCACCGGCCCGTTTCCTGCTGGAGCACGCGGTCCCTGCCACAGGAGGGACAACTCGACTTCGCGGCCTGTTCGTTCATTCTCCTCCAGCACCGGCAGCAGTGCTGACGGTCGCGGAAGCCGACCGGGGCACCGCAGGTGAGACAGTCGCGCTGTTTCTTGCCCATCGCACCCTCTGCCGGTCACAGGGGCGGCATCGACCGGCCCCGGGCGGAGGCGGCCTTCGGGATGTCGGCGACGGGCCTCGGTGGTGCGACGGGCCGCTCGACGGGGGTGGTGTCGACCTCGATCAGGTCGTTGGGGGTGCACTCCAGCGCGGTGCACAACGCGGCCAGCGTGGTCATCTTCACCTGCGACGGTTCTTTGGTGAACAGCGCGGACACCGAGGCGGAGGACAACTCCAGCCCGGCCTTCTCGGCCAGCAGCCGCCGCAACTCGGTGCCGGTCCACACCTCGCGCTGGGCGGCGGTCATCCGCAGCCGCCATCGGATCTTCATGCCGTGGTACCTTTCCCAGTCAGCTCCGCCAGGGTGCCGGCAATCGCCCGCTGATAGGCGTCCTCGATGAACGTCGCGGAGGGCCGGACATAACGCATGGTCGAGCTGACCGTCCAGTGCCCAAGCATTTGCTGGATCGCCACGAGATCGACGCCGCGTTCGTAGTTGTGCGTCGCACAGGCCCTGCGCAGGGCATGCGGGCTGAACCGTTCGGCCAGCGGGCGCCCTTCGAGTTCCATGAGATACCGGAGCCGGTTGCGGATGGTCCCGCGATGCAATGGGCCGCCGGACTCATCGGCGAACAGCACCGGCGAGTCGGGGAACTTGGGCCGCACATCGTCGAGGAACCACCGCAGCACCAGGTCCAGGCTGTCGAGCATGGGCACCCAGCGCGGCCTGGGCCCGGAGGTGTGAGCGCCTTTGCCGAAGCGGACGTGGAACTTGCCGAACGGGCCGCGGGCGAAGTGCACATCCGGCGTCTCCAGCAGCGATGCCTCCTCCGAGCGGAGCCCGGCGTGATACAGCGTCCTAAACATCGCATAGTCCCTCGCGGCGGGTCCGTACTTCCTCGCGGTGGCGATCCGCTGCTTCATGAAGTCGAAGAACTCCGCCACCCGCTCCGGCGTCGGCGGCGGCACCAGGGCCGGGGAGTCGTCGCCGACATGCCGGGAGGCGTTGAACTCATCGACCGGGCAGACCAGCTGGATCCCGAACGCGGCCTCGATCTCGGCCGCCTTGCGGGCCTGCAAGAACCGATGGAACCCCTTGAAGATCTGGACGTACTCGCGCCGGGTCGAGGTCGCCCGGCCCTTCACCGCGAGGTCGCCGACCACGCGGTCGATGTCCTCCGGGGTCACTTCCCACGCGGGCCGGCCCAGCGCGGCCAGGGTTCGCTCCAGCAGACCGATGTCGTTGTCGATGGTCACCGGGCTGAACCCGCGGGCCCGCCACGAGGCGACGAACGCGTCGACACACGCAGTCTGGAACTTCCACGGGTCCCTCGCCAGGGGCTCTTGCGGAACGGCCCCGCCCGCGATGACTTGGAGTCTCGCCTCGGCCACCGGCACACCTTCCTCGCACCTGAACGATCAAGGCAGCACCTTGAAAACCGGAGTGCCACCGCGAGAACCAACGAAGACCCCAAGGATGGGATACGGCCAGGTGGCAGCGACAACTCTTGTGAGGGAACAAGTGCCAGCCCCAGATGA
>JAFAUH010000162.1 GCA_019243445.1 Streptomycetaceae bacterium
CCGAGGGTCACCCCGACAAGATCGCTGATCAGATCAGCGACACCATTCTCGACGCACTGCTGAAGGAGGATCCCTCCTCGCGTGTGGCGGTCGAGACGTTGATCACGACCGGTCTGGTGCACGTGGCCGGTGAGGTCACCACCAAGGGCTACGCGGATGTCGCGACCCTGGTCCGCAACACCGTTCTGGGCATCGGGTACGACTCCTCGAAGAAGGGCTTCGACGGCACATCCTGTGGCGTATCGGTCTCTATCGGGGCGCAGTCGCCGGACATCGCGCAGGGTGTGGACAGCGCTTACGAGGCCCGAGTCGAGGGCGATGACGATGAGCTGGACCGGCAGGGCGCCGGCGACCAGGGCCTGATGTTCGGCTATGCGTGCGATGAGACCCCCGAGCTGATGCCGCTGCCGATCACGCTGGCGCACCGGCTGTCCAAGCGGCTGACCGAAGTGCGCAAGAACGGGACGATCCCCTACCTGCGTCCGGACGGAAAGACGCAGGTGACCATCGAGTACGACGGTGACAAGGCGGTGCGCCTGGACACAGTGGTGGTCTCCTCGCAGCACGCCTCGGACATCGACCTGGACTCGCTGCTGGCGCCGGACATCCGCGAATTCGTGGTCGAGCCGGAGCTGAAGGCGCTGGTGGATGAGGGCAT
Source organism: Streptomycetaceae bacterium (assembly GCA_019243445.1). Taxonomy (GTDB): domain Bacteria; phylum Actinomycetota; class Actinomycetes; order Streptomycetales; family Streptomycetaceae; genus Streptantibioticus_B. The sequence goes on from JAFAUH010000162.1 coordinate 659, forward strand.
CAAGCTGGACACGGAGGGGTACCGGCTACTGGTCAACCCGACCGGGCGGTTCGAGATCGGCGGCCCGATGGGGGACGCGGGCCTGACCGGCCGGAAGATCATCATCGACACCTACGGTGGCATGGCCCGCCACGGCGGCGGCGCCTTCTCCGGCAAGGACCCGTCGAAAGTGGACCGTTCGGCCGCGTACGCGATGCGCTGGGTGGCCAAGAATGTGGTGGCCGCGGGCCTGGCCTCCCGGTGCGAGGTACAGGTGGCGTACGCGATCGGCAAGGCCGAGCCGGTGGGTCTGTTCGTGGAGACCTTCGGCACCGCCAAGGTGGAGGTGGACAAGATCGAGCAGGCGATCGGCCAGGTCTTCGACCTGCGCCCGGCAGCGATCATCCGCGACTTGGACCTGCTCCGCCCGATCTACGCCCAGACCGCCGCATACGGCCACTTCGGCCGCGAGCTGCCCGACTTCACCTGGGAACGCACCGACCGCGTCGACGCGCTGCGCGCCGCTGTCGGCCTGTAGGAGCCGAAGGCTCTAGGCCGCGCTCGTCACGTACGGCCCCGGACCAGGCAGGTCCGGGGCCGCCCTCCTCTATTGCGGAACGGCTCAAATATTGCGGAATTGCCCAAAAGCCAAAAGCCGCCAAATATGCTGCGAACCCGTACTTCTCGGGTAATGACCTCCAGGTTTTCGAAAGTCGGAATCTCCAAGGGATCGAACCCAAAGTTTTCGAAAATCTGGGTGAATGTGTGGAACGTTGTCTTTCGGCGGCGGACCTCATCGGCGAGGAGATCCCTCGTCCCTGATGGTGCCTGAGCGGCCTGCCCCATACTGCTGATACTCCTGGTGGCCGGTGTGTAACTGCCCTGCTGGTCGGCCTCGTATCTTACGGGGCTGCCTCCGCCGCCACCTGCCACTGCGGGAAGTACCGGCCCAGGCAGGTTGATCACGGCGTGCCGTTCATGCTCCTCCTCATGTCCTGTGGTCAGCAATAGAGTTCCGTCGACACCTCGCCCACACATCGGCTAACTTCGCCCACGCGGCATAGCCCACAAGCCCGTCCGTGTCTACCAGACCGGGGCAACTCCAGTCTGGCCCTCCTCCCACACCCAGTCCCCAGTGTCAGAGTCCTCTGGTAGGAATGGGGCGTGAGCAGGGACGACGAGCGACCGGAGGGGGATGCGGCGCAGGAAGCAGGCCAGGCTGCTTCCGCGGCGGGGGAGCAGCTCGCCCTCATCCGCGCGACGGTGCGCAGGGTCACCGAGCCCAGAGCCAGACCACGCACCTGGCGGGACGCCGCGCTTGCCCCGGAGCTTCCCGTCGCCCGTGTCCTCGTCGACAAAGGGCTCCTCCACCTCGACCAGTTCTTCGACTATGCGGTACCCGAGGCGATGGACGCCGAGGCACAGCCCGGTGTACGCGTGCGAGTGCGGTTCGGGGCCCGGGTAGTCAAGGGGCGCCGTGAAGGCGGGGAGTTGCACGACGGATTCATCATCGAGCGTTTGCCGTCGAGCGATTTCCGCGGACCGCTGGCGGCGCTCGCCCAAGTGCTGTCGCCCGAGCCGGTGTTGGGTCCCACACTGCTGCGGCTGTGCCGCGCGGTTGCCGACCGTTACGCGGGAGCGCTCGCCGACGTCGTCCAGCTCGCCGTGCCGCCACGCCGAGCCCGGGTCGAGGCAGAGCCGTCCCCTGAGCCCTCGCCGCCGCCCTCGCCGCCGCCCCCTGGCAGCTGGGAGCAGTACGCCACGGGCCCTGGCTATCTGCAGGCGCTGGCGGCCGGCGGCACTCCGCGCGCCGTGTGGACGGCGCTGCCCGGACCTCACTGGCCGGACGAACTCGCTCGCGCGATGGCGGCCACCCTCGCCTCCGGGCGCGGTGCGCTCGCGGTACTGCCCGACGGTCGGGCGGTGGCGCGGGTGGATGCGGCGCTCACCGCACTGCTCGGCGAGGGGCACCACATCGTCCTCACCGCCAACAGCGGCCCCGAGGAGCGCTACCGCAACTGGCTCGCGGTCAACCGGGGCGCGATACGGGGTGTCGTCGGCACCCGTGCCGCGATGTTCGCGCCCGTCCATGGCCTGGGGCTCGTCGCGTTGTGGGACGACGGCGACTCCAGCCACGCCGAACTGCACGCCCCGCAGCCGCACGCCCGGGAGGTGCTGCTGCTGCGCGCCGCGGAAGAGCACTGCGCGTTCCTGCTCGGTGGCCTTGCCGTTACCGTCGAGGGAGCGCAACTCGTCGACACTCGCTGGGCGTTGCCGCTGACGGCAGCCCGCGACCGGATCCGTACCGCGGCTCCGCTGATCCGCACCGTGAGCGACAGCGACCAGGCCCGCGACGAAGCTGCCCGGGCCGCACGGCTGCCCACACTCGCCTGGCAGGTCGCGCGCGAGGCGCTGTCGCGCGGGCCGGTGCTCGTCCAGGTGCCCCGGCGTGGCTATGTGCCAGGGCTCGCCTGCGAGCGCTGCCGCGCATCAGCCCGCTGCGCGCGGTGCGCCGGGCCGCTGGAGCTCGGCGAAGCCCCGGAGGCCGACGGGGTGCTGCACTGCGGCTGGTGCGGGCGGCCTGACGTTGTGAGCAACGCACGCGAGCAAGCGCAGTGGCCGGCCGACCGTGACACCAGCCGCCGGCGCGGCGGGGCGAACCGGTGGGCACCGCACTGGCACTGCAGGGAGTGCGGCGGATCCCTGCTGCGCGCCCGCGTCGTCGGTGCCCGGCGCACCGCGGAGGAGTTGGGGCGTGCCTTCCCCAGTGTGCCGGTGCGCACCTCGGGGCGAGACACAGTGCTCGCTTGTGTACCTGACCAGCCA
>JAFAUH010000231.1 GCA_019243445.1 Streptomycetaceae bacterium
TCGCCGAGACTGCCCGCACGGCTCTCAGTCAGCTACGCAAGGCCAACCCTGCTGAGATCGAGGTCGAGTTCGGTGTCGACCTCGCGGTCCAGGCCGGGGCCGTGATCACCAAGAGCACGGCCCATGGTCACCTGAAAGTAACGATGAAGTGGACGAACGGTAATCCCGGCCCGCCCGGCGAGGATGAGTCGTCAGGCTGATCACTGTGGACGTCGTTGGCATGAGCCCGGACAGCGGGCACAGCTCAGGGCTGCTCGCTGCCGTGGCCCAGGTCCTCGGACCGGACGACGAAGTGGCCGGAGCGGGTTTCCTGGTCACCGACGACATTTTGGTCACCTGCGCGCACGTGGTGCACGCCGCCGGATGCGGGCCCGGCGAGACCATACGGCTGGCTTTCCCCCACATGGAGGGTACGCCACAGGTAGAAGGGCAGGTTCTGGCTGAGCCGTGGCGTGCGCCTGAGGACGACGATGTGGCCGTCGTGCGCCTCAGCGGCATCCCGGAGGGTGTGACGGCGCTGCCGCTGGGGTCGGCGGCGGGCTGCCGGGGGCACCGGGTGCGCTCGTTCGGATTTCCCGTCCAGGCGCCGCCGGGCGGGCATTTCGGTTTCGGTGTGGCCGGTGGCCTGCTTCCCTCGCCCGATGGTGCGGGCGTGCTGGTGCAGTTGACCAGTGCCAACGATCTGACCACCGGGTTCAGCGGTGGGCCGGTCCTTGATGAGGTGACCGGCCTGGTGATCGGCATGGTCACCGCGATCACCGCTCCCGACGCTCACGACCGGGGCCGGGGCATCGCCTACGCCACCTCTACCCAGACCCTGCGGCAGATCTGGCCCGGCCTGGCCGCACAGGACGTGCGCCCCTACCGGGGTCTGGAGCCGTTCACGACCGCCGACGCCGGCTGGTTCCACGGGCGCCACCGCGCGACCGGCAAAGTCCTGGCAGCCCTGCGCGTATCGACCGGGCGCGGCTGCACCCTGCTGCTGGGCCCGTCGGGGGCGGGCAAGTCCTCCCTGGTCCAGGCTGGCCTGCTTCCCGCCCTCACCCGCGGGGCAGTGGCCGGTAGCGACCGCTGGCTGACCGTCACCGCGCGCCCCGGCCGAGACCTGTTCACCGAACTCGCCGCCGCCGGCCTACCCGACGCCGAAACCGGCGGCATCACCGCTGCGGCGAAACGCCGCCTGGCCGCCACACCCGACCACGACCACCTACTGCTGATCCTGGACCCCCTCGAAGAACTCCTCGCCAACTCCCCCCGCCGTCGCGATGCCCTGCAACGCCTCACGCATGCCGTCACCGCCCCCCACCCGACGGTGAGCCTGCTGCTGGTCATGCGCGACGACTTCTACCCCCGCCTGGCCGAGTTGGCCCCACAACTGCTGGATGCCGCTGTCCCGGGCACCGTAAACATCTCCGACGCCCTCGACCGCGAAGACCTCCACGCCATCATCACCCGCCCCGCCCACACAGCCGGCGCCGCCTTCGCCGACGGCCTGCCCGACCACCTCATCACCGACCTCTTCAACGCCGACTCCGCCACCGGCCCCGGCGTCCGCGTCACCCTCCTGCCGCTTTTGCAACTGACCTTGGACCAACTATGGCAACGCCGCCAAGACGGTCGCCTCACCCACGACGCCTACCAGCACATCGGCACCGTCACCGGCGCCCTAACCACCTGGTGCCACACCGCCCTCAGCGACCTGACACCACCCCAACACGACACCGCCCAGCGCATCCTGATCGCCCTGGTACGCCCCGCCGACGACACCCACCACACCCCCGCAGCCCGCCAGCAACGCCCCCTCAGCGTCCTGCGCGACCTCACCACCCCCCGGCCCGCCAGTGGCCAGCCTCGACCCACCGGCGACACCGGGCCCGATACCGTCCATGAGACGGCCGCCGACACCGACTTCGACGCCGTCCTGGCCACCCTCACCCGCCATCGCATCATCACCACCCGCCATCCTGGTACTACCGGCCGGACCAGCATCACCACCGCAGAACCCGTCGCCGAACTCATCCACGACGCCCTCATCCGTGACTGGCCCGACCTGCGCGACTGGGTGGCCCAGGACCACCGGTTCCAGGTCTGGTTGCACCGCGCAGGTGAACAGCAGGCACAGCATGCTCAAGGCGGCCTGCCCGGAGACCTGCTGGACGGAACCGCCCTCGCCGAAGGCATGGACTGGGCCCGTCAGCGCCCACTTCCGGCCGACATCACCACGTTCCTGACAGCCAGCCAGCAGCACCAGCAGGCCGCGGTCCGCCGCACCCGGCGCATCAACACCGTCCTGGTCGGCATGCTCGTCCTCGCCCTGATCGGTGGCGCGCTGGCCTTCTGGCAGCGACAGACCGCCCTCGCCGCACAACGACAGGCGCTATCTCGGCAGCTAGCTGCCCAGTCCACCAACCTCCTCACCACTGACGCCGACCTGGCATCGTTGTTGGCCATCCACGCCTACCGCATCAGCCCCACCGCCGAGGCTACCGCAAGCCTCGAAGACGCCGCCGGTTTCCCCCTCCAGGGCAGTTTCACCGCCGGCGCTCCCGTGCACTCGGTGGCGTTCAACTCAGAAGACAACCGCATCCTCGCGATCGGCAGCGACAAGGGTGTGCAACTGCGGAACGTGACCACCGGAAACATCCTGCACATCCTCACCCACACCGGCTTCGTGAACTCCTTGGCGTTCAAACGGGACGGGCGCGTCCTCGCGATCGGCAGCGACAAGGGTGTGCAACTGCGAAGCGTGACCACCGGAAACATCCTGCGCACCCCCATCGTCGGCGAGAACGCGCGCTCGGTCACGTTCAGCCCCGACGGGCAGACCCTCGCCACCACCAGCGATGTCCACGGCGGGGTGCGGTTGTGGGAAGTGACCACCGGAAAACGACTGCGAGTCTTCCCCAACGCCAGCAACGTGGACTCTGGGGCGTTCAGCCCCGACGGGCACACCCTCGCCACCACCAGCGACGGGAAAGACGGGGCGCAACTGTGGGAAGTGGCCTCAGGGAAACCCCTGCGCGGCTTCCCCACTGGCGGCGAGGAAGTGTACTCGGTGGCGCTCAGCCCGGACGGACGCACCCTCGCCGCTACCAGCGACACCATCGGAAGACTGTGGGATACGGCCACCGGCCAGATCCGGGCCACCTTTCCTACCACCGGTCTCGTTGCGATGGTGTTCAGCCCGGACGGGCACACCCTCGCCACCAGCGGCAACACTGGCGCGCAACTGTGGGATCTGACCACCGACCAGGTCCGGACCACCCTCACCACCAGCCCCGGGAGCTCAGTGGCATTCAGCCCGGACGGGCGCACTCTTGTCACCGGCAATGACGACAGTAACGGCACTGTGCAACTGTGGGACGCGACCGCAGGCCAAGCTCGAACAGCCCTCCCTCACACTCGCTTCAGTTGGGTGGGGTTCGCCCCGGACGGACGCACCCTCGCCACCTCTGACTTCGGAAGCCCAGCACGACTGTGGGATGCGTCCACCGGCAAGATCCGGGCCACCCTCACCGTTCCTGACGACCCTCATGACCTGGTGAGGGGGCCGGTGGTATTCAGCCCGGACAGACGCACCCTCGCCACAAGCGGTGCCGACAACAAGGTACGACTGTGGGATGCGTCCACCGGCGCGCTCCAAACCAGCCTTGCTCCTGATGCCCACTCTGCAGACGTGCCATGGAGTCAGATGGCGTTCAGCCCTGACGGGCACACCTTGGCTACTGTCGGTGCCAAGTGCGTCCAACTGTGGGACACGACCACCCACAAGCCCCGCAACCTCCCCGGAACAAGCACCGCGGATGATGTGGTGTTCAGCCCGAAAAACAGCCGCGTCCTCGCTATCGTTGGTGCCAAGGGCGTCCAACTGTGGGATACGACCACCCACAAGCCCCGGAACCTCCCCGGAACAAGCACCGCGAACTCGGTGGATTTCAGCCCGGACGGACGCACTCTCGCCACCCTAGTCGGCGCGGCTGTCAGCGGAAAGGGCGTCGTCCAACTGTGGGACACGGCTACCGGCCAGTCCCGGAATCTCGCCGGAACAAGCGCCGCGAACTCGGTGACGTTCAGCCCGGACGGACGCACCCTCGCCACCCTCGCCCGGGATGAAGGCGTCCAACTGTCGGACACGGCTACCGGCCAGTCCCAGAATCTCGCCGGAACAAGCGCCGCGAACTGGATGACGTTCAGCCCGGACGGACGCACCCTCGCCACCTCCATCAGCGGCGAAGGCGTCCAACTGTGGGACACGGCCACCGACCACGTCCGGACCACCCTGCTTGACACCAAGTCAGTGAACAGGGTGGTGTTCAGCCCCGACGGGCACACCCTCGCCACCACCAGCGACGACGGGGTGCGACTATGGGATGTCTCCCTTCCCAATCCAGCCGAGGCGATCCAGAAGATCTGCAAGGTTGTTCACCGCGATCTCACCCCGCGAGAGTGGTCGAGGTACCTGCCTGGTCAGTCTCCCAGCCCTGTCTGCACGTCATGAGTCGTCCAGAGAACACACCGGTAGCCCAGACCTGAATGCCTGCTTGGGGCTGATCATGGGCGCCCCCTCGCTGTCGGATGGGCAGGTGGCGTGTTGCAGTATCTTCCCAGATCCGGTGCCTGCAGTCTGCGGGTCGCTTTCCGCAAAAATAAAATATTGCGTGGACATCGTTATGACGGGTCGGTGGGGCTTGCCCATCCGTCGAGGGAGAACGGGAGCGCCCGGGTGATCTGCGCGAGGGCGGCGGCGGTGTAGGGCACGGTGTTGGGCGGTGGATCGGCCGGGTCTGCCCACTGGAGTCGCGCGCACTTGTGAGGTTCCTGATTATTCGGCTCGCCTTCCCAGTGCTGTGCGAGGAAGAAGAAGCCGATACGTCCCTGCCGTTCGGCATTCCGATGGTGGACTACGTGGATGAATTCGAGGTCGGCTTCGGTGAGGCTGACACCGACCTCCTCGCGGGCTTCGCGGATGGCTCCCCCGATCACCGATTCGCCTTCTTCCAGGTGCCCACTGGGCGGGCAAAGCTGGCCGTCAGCGTACCCGGTGTTGACGCGCTCCATCAGCAAGATGCCCCCATCGGGTCGGCGCAGGAGCACGTAAACATCGACGATGCTCTGATAGCGGTCTTTCATATGGCCCTTCCGCGGTCGTGGTTGAGGGATTTGGTCAGTTCCCGGTTCGCGGCTCGGGCCGCACTCAACTCATCAGCTTGATCTTCGAGTTGGAGCTTTAGGTCGAGATTTTGCTGTTCGAGCTCCGTGATCCGGGCCTGGAGTTTGTCGATGTCGGTGGGAGGCCCGATACCGCTACTGCGCCAGACCTGCTCGCCGAGCGCCTCGGAAAGGCGATGTTCGAGCTGCCTAATTTGTTCGGTGAGGCGGGTGCATCGGGCGTTGGCGGCGAGCAGGTCAGCTTGGAGGGACGCTCGGCTGACCGCTGTCCCTTTGCCATTGTCCGGGAGTGGCTGGGTGGCCAGGACGTGGACGTGAGCGAGCAGGTCGGGATGTCGGTAAAGGAACGTCCTGTCCACACCGGCGTTGCGGGCAACGGCGGAAACGGATACCTGCCCGCCGTTTCGTGACAGCTTGTCGATGACATTGAGGACTCGTTGCCGACGGCGGGCAGAGTCGTCACGGCGGCCTTGAGCCAGGCGCTCACCGGCGGTTCGCGGGGCGGTCATCAGGGGCGTTCCGGGCGGACGTCGGGCAGGGGTTGGCGGATGCGTGGCATGCCGAGGAAGCCCTGTCGCGTCTTGCGGACGGTGGATACTGCTTCCTCGATCTCGGTTTGCTCCTGCGGGGTCAGTGAGTCCAGGTCTTCGGTGACGCGGCGGATCAGGCGTCGTACTCGGTCGATCTCCTCGTCCGAGGGCATGGCCTCGCGTTTGGCCCATTCGTCTGCGCTGGTCATGGCGTTCAGGCGTTCGCGTGTCCGCAGGAGGTCGTCGAGGTAGCTGCGGAGTTCGGGCAGGTAGGAGACGTCGGTGCTGAAGTGGTCGCAGCCCAGGCAACGGAAACGCAGCGGGCACTGGCCGCCGCCGGCGGAGACGTTGGTAGGCTCGGAGCACCGTCCGAAGGCGACCGCCACTTCCGCGACGGCGCGCCGGTTGCGTTCAGCGTCCAGTAGGGAGCGGGCCTGCTGCCAGGTTCGGTTCCCGTGGCGGTCGAACTGGAGGCGGGTGACCTTGTCGACTGCCTGCCGGAGTCGCTTCTCCTTGACCCGGTAGTAGCCTCTGGTGGCTTCCAGGGTGTCGTGATCAAGGAGTTTCGAGAGGACGTCAACCGGTACTCCGGCGTCGGCGTGCCGTTGAGCGTAGGTGTGCCGGTAGGCATACGGGAAGACCTTCGACTTGTCGAAGACGGCGCCGCTGTCCAGTGTGATCTTGGGAAGCGAGTCGACCCAGACTCTGTTGCTGGCGCTCAGTGAATTCTCGCTGATCGCCTTGAGGCCGCGGGGATTGCGGATGGGCGACGGCAACAGTTTCAAGTCCTTTGGCGGGGTGTGCGGGAAGCGTGTGCGGACGGTCTCCTGCTGAGTGCGGATGAGCTCAGCCGTGGACTCGTGCAGTGGCAGCTCGCGCCGGGGACGGTTCTTTTTGCTGTTGTTGTAGATGAGTACGGGCTTGCCCTCGCCGTCTTGGTCGAGGCAGTCGAAGGGCAGCTCGCAGATCTCGTCGGGGCGTCGTCCGGTATCGATGATCAGCTCGATGCCGACACGTGTCTCGCGTCCGGTCCTGTCTTCGAGGCGGTCGAGTTGGGCGCAGAGTTGCCGCATCACCTCGTCGGGGAGGTCTTGGCCTGCTTCGTCGGGCTCTGGCTTGGCGGGCAGGTCCCCGCGAATCAGCCCGAAATGGTCGGGAAGGCCGTGCATGGGTTCCCCTGGCCGGGTCAGCCCGAGGCTGCGCATGCGCTTGAGGATCATGCCCGTCACGTAGGTGATGTTCCGTCGATGGTGATCGCTGATCTGTCCGGTGGCTTTCAGGTGGGAGAGGCGGTTGAGGAAGTTCTCGATGTCCTCGCGCCCCAGCGTTGGAGGGTCTTCTCCCCGGTCAGGACGGGCGCGGAGGCTTTGTGAGAGCACGGCCAGGTCGTTCACCTGTTTGCGCAGGTTCTTCCCGGCCTGCTCACCGCGGATCTGCGGTGCTGTGTGTCGGGTCCAGCGTTTCGCCGTCTCTTTGAGCCAAGCCTGTGAGATGCCGCTGAAGTCGATGGTGCCGCTGTGTCCGAAGACCGTTAGGTCCCACAAGTCCTTGGGAAACTCCGTCTCGGGTGTGAGCCTTGCTCTTCTGACTGCGGTAGTGATCGTGGTCAACGGGCCGCGTGTCAGCCGGTCCACCCCAGCAGCGACAGCCTGAGCCGGGTCGATCTCCTCAAGGGAGGCGACCTGCTGTCGGCGGAGCCATGAAGTGAGGTTCCGCAGCCGGGAGTGCGGGGTCATTGCGCCGTCCGTGCAGCGCTGCTGGATGCCGAAGATCAGCTGGGCCACGACAAGATCGGCCAGCCCACGGAAGCTGACCTCGGCTCCCTCCGGGATGGCGGTCTGTGTCGCTCTCCAGAGCTCCATGTCCAGGTCTGGAGTTTTCCGCCGGTCGTCGATCAAACGGCAGTTGTGCGCGTGGCACAGCATCGACTTCAACACGCCGGCCTGCCTCGTGCACGCGGCCACCGAACACGGACCAAGGCTGAGCAGCGGAACGAGATCCGCGCGGGCCAAGTACTCCTCCATCGAGCACTTCAGCACCATGGTCCGCTGCCGGTTGTGCGACGAGCACAACGCTCGAGGCGAGTCGATCCATGGCCGCTGGCACCCTGGAACGGCACAGTCCTGGACGAGCCGCCGTCGCCTGGAGTCGGGCCGGGAAAGCGCCGCGAACTCCTCCTCGCTCATGCCCGAGTCGGACAGCCGCCTGTTGCACGAGGAGCAGAACGCTCCCGGCGAAAGAACCACCACATCGCAGTCCACCACCCGGCAGGCGGACCAGCCCAGCAGTGGATGCTCCTTCGGCGATCTCAAGATCTTCTGTTCTCGATCGAAACCGATCTCGGCCGGGAAGTCCGGCCTGACCAGGCTCCAAAACCAGGCCGCGAGATCATTCGAAGTGCCGGAGGCCGGTGCGGGAGCCACCAGCGCCAAGGCGCGCGAGGTCACGGCTGACCTCCCCACGTATCGACCGGCGAGGGGACGCGCTCAACAGCCTCGCGGATTCTCCGCTGGGCCGGGTGCAGATACGGCTCGCTGCTGGAGATCTGCCCGTGCCCGAGCAGCACCGCGATCTCATCGACTGTTCCTCCGCTGTCGCCCACGTTGCTGGCAAACCCGTGGCGAAGCATGTGGGCGGTCACCGCGCGTGCCACCCCCGCGCGTTGGCCCAGCCGTTCGATCAGCTCGGTGATGGCGTCCGGGGACATCGGGCCGCCCAGGTGGCCGCGAAGCAGGTTGATCAAGGCGAAGTCGCTGTGTTCCCCGTGCGGGAAAGACAGCCGTTCCATGACGTATTGGTCGTAAGCCTGGACGACGAGCCAGTCCACAGGCACCCACCGCTGTCGTACCGACTTTGCCCAAGCCCCGTTGGCATTGGCTCTGCGCACTACGTGGACGTGAGAGCCCGCCACCCTGCAGCCCAGCGGCGTGGAGTCCGGCATGAAGTGCATGTCCTCGCGCCGCAGCCCTGCCCCCTCTCCCCGCCGCAGCCCGGCGCGGGCCAGTAGCAGCACGATGAACCGATCACGAGAAAGTCGGCAGGCCCTCAGCAGAGCGAGTACTTCCTCGTCTTGCGCACGGTCCCGGCGCGAACGCGGAACACTCACCCGGTGCTGTGCCCGCAGCCTGTAAGCCATCCGTTCCCGGCCGCCCTTGGCCTCCAAGGGGAGATCCCGATCGTCCGCCAGCTCGTAGAGCTGCGACAGCACAGCCGAAGGCACTGCCTCAGTGCGCACCGCATGACAAAGGAATCCCCGTACTCCGACCAGGACGTTCTCGATCCTCGCGCCACCCCGTGCCGACCGCCTACCCGGCCCGGTCATCACCATGGCCGTGCCCGTCGGTGGAGGACTGATGCCGGTCAGCTCCGTCGAGGCGTAGCGCAGCCACGTGATGAACAACGACAAGTCCGATGCCGCTGTGCGCCAGTCCCGGCCAGTCCTGGCACACCAGCGAAGGTAGAGCGCTACCGCGCCCGCGTACGCCTTCGTGGTCAGCTCAGCCTGGTCGCGTCCGAACCGGACGTGCTGTAGGAACACATCCGCCTCAGGTACCACCGCCAGTCGATCATCCAAGACCGTCCAGTACCGCTGGCCGGACGGCAACTTCACCGGAAACGCCCTCACCCGTGGTCCTCCACTCACTCGTAGGCAACATGTCGCAACGACCGCATCGCCCCTTGAGATGTGGGAGCCAATGCCATGTCACCCGTATGCGATGCCACAAGGCACCACAGTGGAGGAACCCTGGAGAAACCAGTCCCAGCCTTCGCATTTGTGGGGCTCCGCGTTGGTGATCTGTCCGGACCAGTGGACGGGTTCGAAGAAGAAGTCGACGCGGTACATGCCGGTCCAGCGGTGCATGGTGTGCACACACCCAATGCCGCGTAGCCTATTTGGCGAACAACGCTCTGACCTGCACGTTCACGACTGATGGCTCGTCAGCCTCGTGGCGCCCTCCATTGCCCGCCGCGGAGGTGTTACCGCTGGTCACGAGGCCGTCGGACACGCATGAGGCGAGACAAGATCAACTTAAGCTACGTGGCATTGTGCACACACCGGACCTCCGTCACCGAGATTCCGGCCTCCTCTTGTGCTTCCCGGATGACGGCGGCCGAGGCGGATTCGTGTTCGACGTGGCCGGAGGGGACTTGGTACAGGCCGTCGTTCCATCCGGTGTTGCGCCGCCGTCCCAGCAGGACGCGCCCGTCGCGGCTAAGGATCAGGTGCGCAGAAGCGACTGCGGCGGGGCGCTTCTTGGCCGGCGTGGTGGCTGCCCAGCGCTCAACGATGCCTCGCACGGCCTTACTCATTTCCGGCAGGTGGTCCGGATGGGCCCACTGGTAGGCGTCATGCTCGGTCAAGACGACCTCGGCCGGGTTGACGGCGACGGTGAAGGTGAACTCCCGGGTCGGCGAGCCGTCACTGGCGATGAAGTCGAAGGAGCCCAGGTAGCCGGTGATCGAGGTGACGGTCAGTCCGGTCTCTTCGAGGACTTCGCGGACCGCCGCGTCCTCGATGCTTTCTTCTTCCTCGACCTGGCCGGAGGGCAGCTCCCACAGCCCGCCGAGGAAGTCGTCGGGTTTTCTGCGCAGGAGCAGGACCTGGCTTTCGTTGTGGATCAGTGCGCCAGCGCTGAACCGTACGATGCCGTCTTTCGCGGCTTCGTCGGCGAGTTTTCTCATGTCGGGAATCAACGATGCTCCTTTGTTTGCCGCGTATTGAGGTCAATGGGGAAGGAATCGCTTCGGTGCTGGTAGTCTGTTGTCGGATTTACGAATGTGCTCGGGTTTCTTCGCTGCTTTCTGTGCGGGGGACCGGGATTCCGCGGTCGTTTTGCAACTGCCAGAGATCTTTGAACAATCCTTCTTCTGCGACCAGTTCGGTGAATGTGCCCTGCTGGATGATGCGGCCGCGGTGGAGGACTACGATCCGGTCGGCGATGGCGACGTTGGTCAGGCGGTGGGTGACGAGCACGACCGCGCGGGTGGCGGCCATCTGTCGCAGGCCGGAGAAGATACGGTGTTCGGCGCGGGCGTCGAGCGCCGCGGTGGGCTCGTCCATCACCAAAAGCCCGGCGGGGCGGTGGAAGGCGCGGGCGAGTGCGATGCGCTGCCACTGGCCTCCGGAGAGTTCCTCACCGCCGAGCCATTCGCGGGCGAGCAGGGTCGCAAGCCCGGAGCGCAGGTTGTCAACGACGTCGTCCGCGCCGCTGGCCGTGCAGGCCGCGTGGATCGCGGCGTCGCCGTCGGGAACTGGCTGGCCGAGGGTGATGTTCTGCCGGGCGGACAGCGGCCAGCGCGCGTACTCCTGGGGCACCATGGCGACGTGCTGCCACGCGGCGGTCGGGTCCATCTCGCCGGTCACCACGCCGTCCCAGGTCACGGTGCCGGTGGTGGGCAGGTACAGGCCGGTGAGCAGTTTCGCCAGCGTCGTCTTGCCCGATCCGTTCTCGCCGACCAGCGCGACCAGCTCCCCGCGCCGCACGGCCAAGGTCACCTTGTCGATGGCGTTGCGCTCGGCGCCTTCGTACCGGTAGGTGAGGTCCTCGGCCCGCACTTCGCCCGGCGGCTTCGGGACGATGTCGCCACGCTGCAGGCGGTAGCCGCCGGCTTCGTCGAGGAAGCGCGACCAGTCATCGAGATACATGCCGGTGCGAAACATCCGGGCGCCGCCTCCGACGAGGCCCTGGACCGAGGCGGTCACGGTGCGCAGGGCGAGGATCGCGGTGCCGGCCGAGGCCACCGACATCCGGCCTGTCGCCAGAAGAAGGATCAGCGCGGCCCACACCAGGCTGGAGGCAAGTCCCCCGGCGGCAGCGCCGATCAGCGCCTTCTTGGAGCTTTCCGCGACGGCGTAGCGCTCGGAGGCGGTCACACGGTCGGTGATCTGCCGGTACTTGCCCAGGAGGAAACCGGCCATGGTGCCGGCGCGGATCTGGTCGGCGGCGTAAGTATCGGACATGTGCCAGCGCAGCGCGGACAGCATCCTGCGGTGGCCCGCCATCTTCAAAGCCGCCAGGTAGGTCACTTTGGCGCCTTGGACCTGCGCTACCCCTTGTGGGAGCGCGGCCAGGATCAACAGCGGGAGCAAGAGCGGCTGTGCGGCAGTGAGGACTGCGGCACCGGCGGCCAAAGAGGCCACGGCAGAGATCAGGTCCTGGCCTTCTTGGATCAGATCCTGCACTACCTGCGCGCCGCGTTCGGCGGCCTCCTTGCGGTCGTTGAAGCCCGGGCTGTCATAGGCGGCCAGTTCGGCGTTGACCGCGGCATCGAGCAGTGCGAGTTGGGCTTCTTGCGACATCTGCGGTGCCAGGCGCGAGGAGAGCCAGGTGACGGTGATGGTCAGTACGGCCCGCAGCCCGGCCGCCGATGCCAGGACCACGACCGATGGCCACGCGGCCCACAGCCGCTCGGAGATCCTCCCGGAGGAGATCAGGGCCGTGATCGTGCCCGTGGTGGCGAGCAGACCGAACGCCTGGGATACGCCGGACAGGACCTGGCAGACCAGCAGCCCGAGCACGGACGGCCGGTCTGCTCTCCAGGCCAGTTTCAAGGACCTGCCTACGAGCTGGGGCAGCCGACGGGCCATCTGGCGTGCGGTGATAGATGTTCCGGCCGCCCACCGTGAATCTCCCATGAAGTGAGTGAGCGAGCGGACGTCCAGTTCTTCGTCCATCCCGCTGACTGCGGATGCCGGCTCTTCATCGGCCGAGCTGCCCTGTCCCATGGGAGCGGCCGTGCTCTGGTAGTTCATGCCGCATCACGCTGCCGTCCCGGACTGAGGCGCAAGTTGAGCGCACCGATGGCGAACTGTTCAAGAATGCTGTCCGCATCAACCGGGATGACCATCGCCTGGTGGGCGGCAGCCTGGACGTCGTCAATTCCCGAAGGAGGTGCCCCGCCGTCGCGGGGGAGGGGAAGGGCGGGGTGGTGCATACGGGGCCTCCAACAAGGGTGACGGGCGGGCACGGGCAGTTGTGGATGCGGCGTCAGCTCACGGGCAGGCTCTCCCGCCGCCGAGACGGCGGAGTGCTGGTTATTAGTGGCATTCCGCCTCCATCCGGGCCAGGATGCGGTGGGCGTACGCCACCCCACGTGGGTCGGAGTTGCGGGCCGCCCACTGCAGGTCCTCGACAGCCGCGAGCGCGATGAGCGCGGGCAGCGCCCGGACTTCAGCGTCGGTGAAGTCGCGGCCATAGCCGAGCAAGCATGCACGGCGCAGGCCGGGGTCCTCCGCCCAGGATCCGGCCGCGAGCCACACGAAGTCCGCAGCCGCCACCCCGATGCCGCAGCTTTCAAAGTCGAACAGCGCAAGGCGCTGACTTACCCGGTTCCACTGCCAGTTGCGCGGCCGGAAGTCCCCGTGCCGGAAGGCGACCGGAAGCTGCGGCGCCAGGGCGAGCAGAAGCTGCCAGCTGCGGTACACCAAGTCCCGCTGACTGTAGGTGACCAGGTGCGTGGCCCGGGCCAGGTAGACCTTGGACCTTGCGACGGTGCGGCGTACGGCGGCGTCCGCCTGCGTGCGTGCCTCGGCGGACCGCGGCGCGAGCTCGTGCAGCCGACGCAGCACACCGCCCGCTGCCCGATGCGCCGCGCGCTCCTCGACGGCGCTCAGAGCCAGGCCCTTGACCGGGGCGCCGGGCAGGGCCGAGGTCATCACGGCGTGAAGCTGCGGTTCACTTGCCAGCAGCCGGGGCGCTCGTCCGGGACCCAGAGCGACCGCAGCGTGCCGGTACGCGTAGACCTCACGCTCGTAGTGGCGGTCCCCAGGGGCGATCTTGACGTACGCCGTCACCCCGCCGGACCGGGTGAGCCGCCAAACCCGCGAAGTGGTGCGAGGCCATGAGACATCTGTGACCTCCGCCAGGCCGCCGAGCTGTGCGGTCACCCACCGTTGTAGTTCCGAGGGGAGGGCCGCGCTCACCGTGCGGACTCCCCTGCGTCGGCAGACGGCGTGGCAGGCCGGTGATCGGCGCCTGCTGCGTAGGCACGCAGCAGGGTCTGCTGCGGGGTCTGCGGCCAGCCATGGAGCGAGCACGGAGCACCGGCCACGATGGCGGCAAGAAGTGCCGCCACGTAGGGGACGCAGCGCGGCGGAGGAGCGGCCGGGTCGGCCCAGACCAGCCGGGCATGTTTGCCCGGTTCACGGTTATACGCAGTCCCCTCCCAGCGGTGCGTCACCAAGGCAATCCCGATCCGGCCCTGGCCCTCGGGATTGCGGTGGTGGATCAGGTGGGCGAAGACGACATCGGCGGGATCGATGCGGACGCCGACTTCTTCTTCCGCCTCGCGGATCGCCCCGGCGAGCGCCGTTTCGCCTTCCTCCAGGTGTCCGGAGACCGGGCACAGCTGGCCGGAGGCGTAGGTATCGCCGGTGCGCTCCAGCAGCAGCACACGCCCATCCTCCTCGCGTTGGAGGAGCATGAAGAGGTCGACGGCACTGTGGTACCGCTTGGTCACCTCGGCCACCCCCACCCGGTGGAGCGGAGCCGGTCAAGTTCGTGCACGTTGCCCGCCTTCCTGATCGCAGACACGGACGCCAGGTGGACGCCGTGTTCGAATTTCGTGCATGTCGCTGAGGAGGAGCTGGCGCGGCGTCCGCGCTCGCTCGCATCGAACGGACGATGGGGAAACGACGGCTGCGCGGGTGCCGTTACGCCCCACATGGGGCGAACCTTCGACTTTGTGTTCGAATTTGGGGTGTGTGGCTGTGCGTGCCACGGATCCTCCGTGGAACGCTTTGTGCGAATTCACCCTCCGGTGAGCACTCACCCAATCAGGGGATTGCCACGCTATCGTCTGTCGTATCGTCAGGCGACCTGTCGGGTCGGCGGGTTCGTCAGGATCTCGACGAGCACGTCGCCGTCGAGGCGTAGCAGCACCGTGTGGTGATCCGACAGCCCCCTCATGTCCACGACCTCCACTGCGACGACAGCCGGCAGCAGTTCCTCGCTGGCGTAGATGCGGTCGATCCGGGCATCCGGACCGTGCGTTATTCCGCCAGTGCAACTGTCCGGCGTCGACCGTGGGGGCCAGAGCCGAGCCGATGCCCTGGGAGAGCGCCAGGTGGCGGGCGACGTCTTCCAGGCCGGCTGTGCGCAAGGTCTCGTCCGGCCGGTCATCCATCAACCGCACATCGTCAGGGCCTTGGTAGGAGCGGTGCGCTCGATGGGGTCGGTCCTCAATCGCCTCCAGGACGGGCAGGGCCGGATCGCCGTCGGCTCCCCGGGTGGGAAAGCTGTTGTTGTCGCCGCCAAGGAGCGCGGCCGCCTTGACCAGACGCGGGCCTCGGCGCTCCCACTTGTCGTTCCAGGTGGTCAGCCACTCCGCCTCGGCCAACCTCGTGGTCGTCGATGCGTAGTTGAGGTGGTAGGGGCCCACCACGAGCGCCGCCGCGTCCTGCGGGGTGCCGGTGAGGTGCATGGTGCGGATGGTGGGCGGCAGCACCCACATCGGTCCGGTGCGCGGCCATTCCCGGACGGGCGTGAAGACAGCGGGATCGTGGTAGACGGCCGTGCAGCACCGCTGACCGATCAGGCTGCTCATGCCGAGCATGGCGTCGGCGGCGGAGGCGAGTTCTCCGTCGTTGGCGTCCGCGCCCCACATCTCCTGCCGGAACAGCAGGTGCAACTCCAGCGAGCGGAGCCGTTCGTGCATCCGCTGCCACAGCTCGCGGTCGCCTCCGCCGTTGTTCTCGAAGTTGCACGTCGCCGCATTGATGATCACTGGAT
>JAFAUH010000310.1 GCA_019243445.1 Streptomycetaceae bacterium
GCTCATCAGATGCACTGCCACCGTCGTGATCACCTCGACTGCGGGGACGTCGGCGATGTCGCGGGTCATGGCGTCGAAACCGGGGGGCTCAGAGGGTGGGGGGGAGGAAGTGCCGTCGCTCATGACGCACACAATAAGGCCCCATTCGGGCGATTACTGCCTTCGCCCGGACACTGCTATGCTTAAGAACTGACCGGCCGGACACCCGCGTGCCCGGCCCGCAAGTGGAGCTCCCGACTCCCACCTGACCGACCTGTGGGTCGGCGGGTCCGGTCAGGCGGCGACCTCATCGCACGATGTGGTGGCTGCCCGATGCGCCCCGCGGAATAGCGCGGCGGTGCTCCCGGTTGGTGAGGAGCTCCGCGTGTGTCCCGCCTGGGGCGTTTTTTGCGTCTTGCAGTGCGGGGTCGAACAAAGAAGATCATGCGCGGCTGTCCGCCAAGCGGCCGCGTGGTGCAACCGAGGAGGCCCCATCAGCGCCGAGCCCCGCATCAACGACCGGATTCGCGTCCCTGAGGTGCGACTCGTTGGTCCCAGTGGCGAGCAGGTCGGCATCGTGCCGCTTGCCAAGGCCCTGGAGCTTGCCCAGGAGTACGACCTGGACTTGGTCGAGGTGGCAGCCACTGCCCGCCCGCCGGTGTGCAAGCTCATGGACTACGGAAAGTTCAAGTACGAGTCGGCTATGAAGGCCCGTGAGGCGCGCAAGAACCAAGCGCACACGGTCATCAAGGAGATGAAGCTCCGGCCGAAGATCGACCCGCACGACTACGACACCAAAAAGGGTCACGTCGTCCGGTTCCTCAAGCAGGGCGACAAGGTCAAGATCACGATCATGTTCCGAGGCCGCGAGCAGTCCCGTCCCGAGCTGGGATACCGGCTGCTGCAGCGCCTCGCGGAGGACGTCCAAGAGCTCGGCTTCGTCGAGTCCAACCCCAAGCAGGACGGCCGCAACATGATCATGGTTCTCGGTCCGCACAAGAAGAAGACCGAGGCGATGGCCGAAGCCCGCGAGGCGCAGGCCGCCCGCAAGGCCGGCCGCCAGCCGCAGGAAGAGCAGAAGCAGGAGCAGGAGCAGGAGCGGAACGACGCTCCCGCCGAGGCCTCCTGAGGCGCCGCCCATCCAGGAGGCCCGGAGCACCGCTCCGGGCGACGTAATGCAGTACTGACGCTCTCCGTACGCGCTCATCCGGCGCGTACGGAAGAGCCAGCGACGAGGAGACAAACGGCGCCATGCCGAAGAACAAGACGCACAGCGGTGCGAGCAAGCGGTTCAAGGTCACCGGTTCCGGCAAGGTGCTGCGTGAGCGGGCCGGCAAGCGCCACCTGCTCGAACACAAGTCGTCGAGGCTCACCCGCCGTCTGACCGGCAACGCCGAGATGGCCCCGGCCGACGCCAAGAAGATCAAGAAGCTTCTCGGCAAGTGACGGCTGCGCCCCGACCGGGGCGCGCCATCGGACCGGGACCCATTCGCTTCGGGCCGTGTGAGCACCACCACGGTCCCCTAGAAGGAGTTACAAAGTGGCACGCGTCAAGCGGGCGTTGAACGCCCACAAGAAGCGCCGGGCAATCCTCGAGCAGGCCAGCGGCTACCGCGGCCAGCGTTCCCGCCTGTACCGCAAGGCGAAGGAGCAGGTTACCCACTCTCTCGTCTACAACTACGACCACCGCAAGAAGCGCAAGGGC
Organism: Streptomycetaceae bacterium; assembly: GCA_019243445.1. Taxonomy (GTDB): domain Bacteria; phylum Actinomycetota; class Actinomycetes; order Streptomycetales; family Streptomycetaceae; genus Streptantibioticus_B. The sequence goes on from JAFAUH010000310.1 coordinate 1,685, forward strand.
GACTTCCGTCAGCTGTGGATTCAGCGCATCAACGCTGCTGCCCGCGCCAACGGCATCACCTACAACCGCTTCATCCAGGGGCTGAAGGCCGCCAACATCGAGGTGGACCGCAAGATCCTCGCCGAGCTCGCGGTCAACGACGCGAACGCCTTCGCCTCCCTCGTCGAGGTGGCCCAAAAGGCGCTCCCGAGCGACGTCAACGCGCCCAAGGCAGCCTGACGCCCGAGCATTCCGGACCCGCCGGCCCATGCCTGCGGGTCCGCGTGCTGCCCGCCCCCGAACCGGCCCCTTGCACGATGGCCCGTACACGACAGGCAGAAGCGAGCATTACGTCATGGCGAGTCCCGAGCTGACCTCCTTGCGATCTCCGCGGGTCACCGCCGCCCGAAGGCTGGCGAAGCGGAGCTTTCGCGGCAAGGAGCGCCGGTTCATCGCGGAGGGCCCGCAAGCGGTCCGTGAGGCTGTTGCCCACCGGGGGAGCGCCGGTCCCACGTTGGTCGAGCTCTACGCGACGCCTGATGCCGCCGAGCGCCATGCGGAACTGCTTGCCGCGGCCCGCACTGCCGGAGCCCGGGTATTCACCGCAACCGAGGCGGTCGTCGCCGATGTGTGCGACACCGTCACACCGCAGGGCATCGTCGGCATCTGCCGCTTCCTGGACTCGCCCTTCGAGGGAATCCTGCGCGCCGCGCCCAGGCTCGTCGCCGTCCTCGCCCACGTCCGCGACCCCGGCAACGCCGGCACCGTGTTGCGCTGCGCCGACGCCGCGGGGGCGGATGCAGTCGTCTTTACCGATGCCTCAGTCGACCTGTACAACCCCAAGGCCGTGCGTGCCTCTGTCGGTAGTCTCTTCCATCTGCCGGTCGCCGTCGGGGTGAGCGTCGACAAGGCCGTGGCGGGGCTGCGTGCTACAGGCGCCCGCGTGCTCGCCGCTGACGGCGCCGGAGAACGGGATCTCGACGCCGCGCTCGATGAGGGGACGATGGGTGGCCCCACCGCCTGGGTCTTCGGCAACGAGGCATGGGGTCTGCCCGAACAGACGCGCGTGCTCGCCGATGAGGTGGTCCGGGTGCCGATCCACGGGAGAGCCGAGAGCTTGAACCTTGCCACCGCCGCCGCCATCTGCCTTTATGCGTCCGCCCGTGCACAGCGTGCACCCGGAGGGTGCCGCAATGTGACCTCCAGCGAGTAATGTGGCGGGCCGGGCCCGAGAGGTGTACGGGGATGAAGATCACGACATCGGATATGGCGACCATCGCAACCAATACCACCAACACCACAACCAACACCACCGATTCCTCCGGCCTGCCCGCTCCCGCCCTCCTGGGTCCCCCCGGCCTCGATGTGACCCCTGATGACCTCCCCGACGGTCTCGTGATCGCCGACGAGTGCGGCCGCGTCATCTGTTTCAACTCCGCCGCCGGCCGTCTGACCACGCTGTCTCCCGCCGAGACCATCGGCCTGCCCCTCGAGCGCGCGCTGCCCTTGGAGGACATGGAAGGCCGCCGCTGGTGGGCGCTGACCGACCCGTACCACGGGCTCGCCACCCGCATCGGTCAGCCCGAGTGCAACCTCCTGCTGCCCGGCGGCCGTGAAGTGCTGGTCAGCGCCCGGTACCTACGGGACGAGCCCCTGGGCCCCGTGCGGCGTCTCGTCGTCGCCCTGCGCGGCACGGAGGCACGTCGTCGTACTGAGCGCAGTCACGCCGAGCTGATCGCCACTGTGGCCCACGAACTGCGCTCCCCGCTCACCTCCGTCAAGGGGTTTACCGCGACTTTGCTCGCCAAATGGGAGCGGTTCACCGACGACCAGAAGAAAGTCATGCTGGAGACTGTCGACGCCGACGCCAACCGTGTCACCAGGCTCATCGCCGAACTGCTCGACATCTCCCGCATCGACTCCGGGCGCCTCGAAGTACGCCGCCAGCCGGTCGACATCGCCGCCGCCGTCCGCCGCCATGTCGACGCCCGGATCGCGGCGGGCATCCCCCGCGACCGCTTCGAGGTCGAGGTCGGCCGCGGACTGCCCGCCCTGTGGGCCGACCCCGACAAAGTCGACCAGGTGCTGGGCAATCTGCTGGAAAACGCAGTGCGTCACGGCGAAGGAAGAGTCACCATTGAAGTGACCCCGGATATGCTGCCGGGCGCGGCCGGAAAACCCGGCACGGAGGGAACGGCCGTCACAGTGAGCGACGAAGGCCCTGGCATCCCGGAGGAGTCGATGAACCGGGTCTTCACCCGCTTTTGGCGGGGCAACAAACGTGGCGGCACAGGGCTTGGCCTGTACATCGTCAAAGGCATTGTCGAGGCGCACGGCGGGACCATCACGGTGGGCCGCACCCCCGGAGGCGGCGCACAGTTCCGATTTATTCTGCCGGTCGGAGCTCCGGCCTTCCTGGCCTGAGGCCCTCCCGGCGGCCCGCCGCGCCAGAGGCTGATCCCCTGGTCGTTCCGCCCATTAGACTCGACCTTTGGCGCAGGCCTTGGCGCAGGCCCGACCGCGCTCACGTAATCGGAAGTACGGGAAGAGATGTCGGCACCCAATAAGTCCTACGACCCTGTTGAGGTCGAGGCACTAAAACCCGAAGAGATCGAGCGCATGCGTGACGAGGCGGTTGCCGCCATCGCCGCCGCGCCCGATCTGAAGACGCTGCGCGAGGTAAAGGCTGCCCATGTCGGCGACCGCTCGCCACTGGCACTCGCCAACCGCGAGCTCAGTGCCCTGCCACCGCACGCCAGAGCCGACGCGGGCAAGCGCGTCGGCCAGGCCCGCGGAGCCGTGAACAAGGCGCTGGCCGCCCGCCAGGAAGAGCTTGAGGCCGAGCGCGATGCCCGGGTGCTTGTCGAGGAGGCAGTCGACGTCACCCTTCCGTATGACCGCATCCCCCTCGGCGCACGGCACCCCCTCACCACGCTCGCCGACCGCATCACCGACGTCTTTGTGGCCATGGGCTATGAGGTCGCCGAGGGCCCCGAAGTCGAGGCCGAGTGGTACAACTTCGACGCCCTCAATATCGCCAAGGACCATCCTGCCCGCACAATGCAGGACACGTTCTTCGTCGACTCGGGCAGGGGCGACGGCACCCGCCTCGGTGACGGCCTCGGCCCCGACGCCTCCGGCGACGTCGTACTGCGCACCCACACCTCGCCGGTGCAGATCCGCTCGATGCTCGACCGCGAGCCGCCCGTGTATGTCATCTGCCCGGGCCGCGTCTACCGCACCGATGAGCTCGACGCCACCCACACCCCCGTCTTCCACCAGATCGAGCTGCTCGCCGTCGACGAGGGTCTGACCATGGCCGATCTCAAAGGCACCCTCGACCACATGGTGCTCTCGCTTTTCGGCGAAGGCCTGAAGACCCGGCTGCGCCCCAACTACTTCCCCTTCACCGAGCCCTCCGCCGAGATGGACATGGAGTGCTACGTGTGCCACGGAGCGTCGGTCGGCGACCCCGACAATCCGTGCCGCACGTGTTCCTCCGAAGGCTGGATCGAACTCGGCGGCTGCGGCATGGTCAATCCCCGGGTGCTGGCCGCCTGCGGTATCGATGCCGACAGGTACAGCGGCTTCGCGTTCGGCTTCGGCATCGAGCGACTACTGATGTTCCGCCACAACGTTGAAGACATGCGAGACATGGTCGAGGGTGATGTGCGCTTCACTCGGCCGTTCGGGATGGAGATCTGATGCGGGTCCCGCTTTCCTGGCTGCGGGAGTACGTCGACCTGCCGGCCACCGAGACCGGTCGTGACGTACAGGCCAAGCTCGTCGCCGCAGGCCTTGAGGTCGAAAGAGTCGAGCAGCTCGGCGCCGGGCTCAAAGGCCCGCTCGTCGTCGGCAATGTCTTGGCCATCGAGGAACTGACGGGCTTCAAAAAGCCGATCCGGTACTGCCAGGTGGACGTCTCCACCGCCAACGGCACCGGCGAGCCGCAGAACATCGTCTGCGGCGCGACCAACTTCCGCGTCGGCGACAAGGTCGTCGTGATCCTGCCCGGCGGTGTGCTGCCCGGGAACTTCGAGATCTCGGCACGCAAGACCTACGGCCGCCTTTCCGAGGGCATGATCTGCTCGGCCCGCGAACTGGGCATGGGCACCGACCATGACGGGATCGTCGTGCTCCCACCCGAGCACGAGGTCGGCACCGACGCGATCGAACTACTCGAACTCGTCGACGAAGTCCTCGACATCGCCGTCACCCCGGACCGCGGCTACTGCTTGTCGATGCGTGGCGTCGCCCGCGAGACGGCCATCGCCTACGGGCTGCCGCTGCGCGACCCGGCGCTGCTCGATGTTCCCGAGCCGAACCCGCACGGCTACGAGGTCAAGATCTCCGACCCCGTCGGCTGCGACCGCTTCACCGCACGCACCGTCACCGACCTCGACCTGGAGGCGCACTCGCCGATCTGGCTGCAGCGGCGCCTTCAGAAGGCCGGGATGCGGCCGATCTCCCTCGCCGTCGACATCACCAACTACGTGATGCTGGAACTCGGCCAGCCGCTGCACGCCTACGACAAGAACCGGCTCGACGGCCCGCTCGGCGTACGCCGAGCACAGCCGGGCGAGAAGCTGACCACCCTCGACGGAGTGCAGCGTATCCTCGACTCCGAAGACCTGGTGATCACCGACAACTCCGGGCCGATCGGCCTCGCCGGCGTCATGGGTGGCGCCCACACCGAGATCGCGGACGCCGTGCGCGACGAGGAGACCAGAGAGCTGCACGGCACCACCGAAGTCGTCATCGAGGCAGCCCACTTCGACCCGGTCGCGGTCGCGCGTACCGGACGCCGCCACAAGCTGATCTCCGAGGCATCCAAGCGGTTCGAGCGCGGCGTCGACCCGCAGGCCGCCTCCGCCGCCGCCCAGCGCACCGTCGACCTGCTCGTACTCCTCGCCGGCGGCACCGCCGAGGCCGGGGTCACCGAGATCGTCTCACCGTCCGCTCCGCGTACCATCGCGATGGCGGCCGACCACCCGGACAAGGTGGCCGGCATGGAGTACGGCCGCCAGGCCGTCGTACGCCATCTGCAGCAGATCGGCTGCGACGTCTACGGTTCCGACGAGCTCACCGTCACTGTCCCCAGCTGGCGCCCCGACCTCGCCGAGCCCAACGACCTTGCCGAAGAGGTCATCCGGCTCGAAGGCTATGAGACGCTGCCCTCCACCCTGCCGAAGATCCCGCCGGGCCGCGGCCTCACCGAGACGCAGCGCCTGCTGCGTCGCATCGGCCGCGCGCTCGCCGGAGCCGGCTATGTTGAGGCACCCACTTACCCGTTCCTCGGCGAGGCGGTCTTCGACCAGCTCGGCATCGAGACCGGTGACCCGCGCCGCCGTACCGTTACCCTCCTCAACCCGCTCTCCGACGAGGAGCCGGCGCTGCGTACCACACTGCTGCCGGGGCTGCTCGGCGCGCTGCGGCGCAATGAGGGGCGCGGAAGCCGCGATCTGGCTCTCTTCGAGACCGGTCTTGTGTTCCTGCCCAGCGGTGAAGAGCCCGCACCCCCGCGGCCTGGCGTGGACCGCCGCCCGCTGGACGAGGAGATCGCCGCGCTCGATGCCGCGCTGCCGCACCAGCCGCGCCACGTCGCCGTGGTGCTCGCCGGAGCGCGTGAGCAGGCCGGTTGGTGGGGCCAAGGCCGCCCGGCGAGCTGGGCCGACGCCGTGCAGGCGGCCCGCACGGTCGCCTGTGAGGCAGGTGTCGAACTGACCGTCTCCAGCGGCCAGTACGCCCCATGGCACCCGGGCCGGTGCGCCGCGCTGCACGTGGTCGTCGACGGCGAGCAGACCCTCATCGGCCACGCAGGCGAACTGCACCCGCGAGTGGTCAAGGCGCTGGGCCTGCCGGAGCGTACGGCGGCGATGGAGCTCGACCTGGAGCTGCTGGAGCGCGCCCGTACGGGCGCGCTGGTGGCACCGCGCGTCTCGACGTTCCCGGTGGCGACGCAGGATGTGGCACTGGTGGTGGACGCGTCAGTGCCGGCGAACGAGGTCGAATCCGCGCTGCGTGAAGGTGCGGGCGAACTCCTCGAGTCACTGCGGCTGTTCGACATCTTCACCGGCGAACAGATCGGCGAGGGCAGGAAGTCGCTCGCGTACGCCTTGCGCTTCCGTGCTGCCGACCGCACGTTGACTGCGGAGGAGACATCTGCCGCCCGTACCGCGGCGGTGGCTGCCGCCTCGCTGCGCACCGGGGCGGTACTGCGCGGGGCATGACCGCTTGCGCGAGAGCGCGAGGATGTGGGGTGCGGCCGGGAGGAGATCCAGCCGCACCCCACACACTTTTACGGATCGATGCGCGTTTCGGTGCGCCGAAGCGTCAATTGCCCTGAATATTGGTAGATCTGTGGCTATGGCCACTGCAACTACCGCCGCAGAAGGCGCTTGTTCGTCAACTTTCGCGAGTGAACTCCTCGTCGTCGTCGGGCCACCGGGACCTCGTCGCACCTGCCTGCTGCGTGCCCTCGCCGAGCGATTGCGCCCCATCGACGAGGTGATGCGTCTCGACGATCCCGACGCCGGACTCGACGCTGCCGCGCGTATGCGCATGTGGTCGGCGCTGCGCCGTACGGCCGAGGCGGGTGCCACCATCATTGCCGCCTGTACCTCCGCCGAGAGCGCCGGGACGGCGCCGCACCGCACCGTGCTCCTGCCGGGGTAGGGTCCCAGCGTCGGCCATGGACTCAACCGCAGCACTCGATCCCAGCGCTCAACTCCCAAAACGTGCGAATCCCTATATGTCGAATTAGTCTGAAATGGGTCAGTACGACGACTCAAAGGCCCCAAGGAGTCTCAACTCCAAGGACACTCCGCTCCAAAGACACTCCGGACACTCAGTCGAGCAGTCGAGATCAGGAGGAGCGCCGTGAATGCCATGAAGTCTCACCGTTCGATCCCGTCCATCCGTACCGCCACCATCGGTGCCGTCTCCGCTGCGTTGCTGGCAGGTGGTGTCCTCGGCGCAGCCGCACCGATCACGGCCCACCCGGCCAAGAAGCCCATGCCGACCAGCAAGATGAGCGAGAAGCCCATGCCGGGCAGGGTGATGGGCTCCATCACCATCAAGGCGACTCCCACCACCATCAGATCCGGTGGAACGGTGGTATTCACCGGCCGCACCAAGGGCTTGAGAATCGGCACCAAACTCATCCTGCAGGAAAGGCTCAGGGGTAGGTGGATCCCGCTGAGCGCGACCAGCATCAAGGCGGGCAACAGCTACATCCTCAAGAGCGCGCTCAATGCCAAGGGCAGGCAACAGTTGCGCGTGGTGCAGATGAATACGACCTCCCCGTGGACAACGGTGATCGTGCACTGACGCACTCAGGAAGCCGCCCCGCTCCGCCAACCGGCGGCGGGGCGGCTGTCGCAGTGGGAAGAGCCGATCCGATGAAGTGCGATCACCCGATCGGCCTGCGGCGAGTCGCCCGTCGGCGGCGATCGGCCGAGGGTTGGGAATGGAAGCGCATCCCTCGGACCACCGGAGAAGGCCGTGTTGACATCCCCGAAGCTGCGGCAATAAGTCTTGGCCAGCACGCTGCTCACCGCAATGACGTTCGCCGTTCCGGCTTGCTCCAAAACGTCGGCTCACCACTCTGCCGCCGACAGCACAACGCAGCAAGTCGCTGCGACCTCCAGCCAGAATCCGGTCAAACTGGCGAAGACCAAGTTCGCCGCCAACGCCGGCCTCGCCACGGGTGCCACCTATCAGTGGATCTACAAGCCGTTCAAGGCGGGCACGTTCACGAAGGGAACCAAGGGACGTACCGCGGCGTTCATCAAGGCCGGCCTCGCCGGCACATTCGCCTACAACCGGTTGAAGGCCGCTCTCGCGGACGCCAAGGGTGACCCGCTGCTCTCCAAGGCGGTCGCACCGCTGACCGGGAGCGTCGACGGGCTCAAGGCCCTCGCCGACAAGATCAAGAGCGGCAAGGCGAGCGACGCCGACTTCAACCAGTTCAATAACGTCATGAATTCGATCAAGTCGGCCGGAGACAGTCAGGGAGCCACGGTGACCGACAAAGTCCCGTCCTCGAGCCAACTCGGCACCCACTGACAACCGATTGACCCCAACTGGCGTTGTCAGCAGCCCGGGAGGCCGTTGCGCGATAAGCCTCCCTTCGAGCGCCACCACCGCTGCATGCGCGCGGCGCGGCCGGATCACCATCGGCTTCTTGACGATCTCGCGGCGTCGGCAAGCAGCATCGGCCAGTGCTTTATCCGGCTTTGCCGGTGCGTCCAGTGAGGCGATCATTGCATCGTAGAAGTCCGGCGGAACGACCGTCACCCTGTCCACCGCCCTCAGCGGTCACCAGTAGGTCAACTACATAGCTCTCCTCCACCGTTTCGTCAGGGAAGAGTTCGCGTAGGCAGGTGCGCTCCGTCTTTGCAGATCAGGCGTAGTCGTAGAACCCGTGCCCGGTCTTGCGGCCGAGGCGGCCCGCATCGACCATGCGCTGGAGTAGCGGGGGAGCGGCGTAGAGCGGCTCCTTGTACTCGCCGTACATCGAGTCGGCCACGGACGCGATCGTGTCCAGGCCGATCAGGTCCGACAGCTTCAGCGGCCCCATCGGGTGGGCGCAGCCGAGTTCCATGCCGTTGTCGATGTCCTCGCGGGTGGCGATGCCCGACTCGAACATCCGGATCGCCGAGAGCAGGTACGGGATCAGCAAGGCGTTGACGACGAAGCCCGAACGGTCCTGGGCGCGGATCGCGTGCTTGCCGAGGACTTCGGTGACCAGCCGCTCGGCGCGTACAAGTGTCTCCTCGCCCGTTGTGAGCGCCGGGATCAGCTCGACCAGCTTCTGCACTGGGGCGGGATTGAAGAAGTGGATGCCGAGCACGTGGTCCGGGCGCGAGGTGGCGACGGCGAGTTTCACCAGGGGAATGGAAGAGGTGTTGGAGGCGAGGATTGCGTCCTGCCGGGTCACCACCTGGTCGAGCATCTGGAAGATCTCGGTCTTGATCTGCTCGTTCTCGACGACCGCTTCGATCACCAGATCGCGGTCGGCGAACTCACCGAGATCGGTGGTGAAGGTGAGGCGGGCCAGTGTCTCGTCCCGCTCCTGCTCGGTGATCTTGCCGCGACTGGTGGCGTGGTCGAGGGAGTTGGCCAGGCGGGTACGGCCCAGCTCCAGGGCTTCACCGGTGGTCTCGGCGACTTTGACGTCAAGACCCGAACGGGCGCAGACCTCGGCGATGCCCGAGCCCATCTGCCCACAGCCCACCACCCCGACGAAACGGATATCGCTCAACGCGCTTCCCTCTCCCTCTGCCTGCTGCTCCCTCTGATTGCACAATCCTTGCAATCCTTGCAATCCCTGCTCGGCGTAGACCGGCGCTGTCTGGGACCTTACACCGCCCGCTGTAAAGCCCGGCTGCGAAGCCCAGATGCGTACTCCTGGGCGGCCGGCCACCAGGATCAGGCATGCCCCTGCTGAGGCCGACGCGCCGGGAGGTGGCATACGATTGCCTTTGTCCCGCCATCTCGCGCAATATCAGCAAAATATGACGGGAAATCAGAGGATAATGGCCAAGATGCGACGCAGGCAGTTCACGGCAGCGGCAGCAACGACAGCAGCGGTGACCATGGCGGCGCTCGGCGGGAGCCGGGCGGCAGCCGCCACCGCCACCGCCACCGCCCACACCCGCGAGCGGAGAGCTGAGAACGACCTGCCCGTGCAGTTCCGGGGCATGTGGATCGCAAGTGTCGGCAATGCCGACTGGCCGTCCAGGGCGGGCCTGTCGCCTGCCGATCAGCAAGGCGAGTTGGAATCGCTGCTCGACACCGTGGTGCGACGCCGTCTGAACGTGGTGTTGTTGCAAGTCAGGCCGGCTGCCGACGCCTTTTGGCCGTCCCGGTACGAGCCGTGGTCGCAGTGCCTCACGGGCACCCAGGGCCGTGACCCGGGTTGGGACCCGCTGGGATTCGCGGTGGATGCGGCGCACAATCGCGGCCTGGAGCTCCACGCCTGGTTCAATCCGTACCGGGTCTCCCTGCAAGGCGACCCCAGAAAGCTCGCCCCTACGCATCCCGCCCGGCGACACCCGGAGTGGGTGGTCCACTACGGCGGGCAGCTCTACTACAACCCCGGGCTACCCGATGTGCGCCACTTCGTCGAGGATGCGATCCTCGACGCCCTCGCCCGCTACCCGGTGGACGGCGTGCACTGGGACGACTACTTCTACCCCTACCCCGTCGCCGGCGAGAAGTTCGACGACGACAAGGCCTACCACGAGTACGGCTCCGGCTTCGAGGACCGCGGCGACTGGCGTCGCCACAACACCGAGCTGCTGGTACGCGAGACGGCGGCGCGCGTGCGACGGATCCGGCCGAGTGCGCGCTTCGGCATCAGCCCGTTCGGGGTCTGGCGCAATCGCTCGACCGACCCGCACGGTTCGCAGACCAGCGCCGGAACGCAGAGCTACGACGATCTCTACGCCGACTCGCGCCGGTGGGTGCGCGAACGTTTGATCGACTACATTGTTCCCCAGTTGTACTGGAACATCGGCCGGCAAGCTGCCGATTACGCCGAGCTCGTGCCCTGGTGGGCGAATGTGGTGGCCGGCACCGGGGTGCAGCTCTACATCGGCGAGGCTCTCTATCGTGAAGGGGCCGCGGGGCAGCCCGCGGCCTGGCAGGATCCGGAGGAGCTCACCCGCCACCTCGATCTCGACAAGAAGTGGCCGGAGGTGCTCGGCAATGTCTTTTTCTCGGCGCGGGAGGTGGCCGCCGACCGGGTCGGGGCGATGCGGCGCGTAGTCGAGGACCACTATCCGACGCGGGCGCGCGTCCCGCGCTGACACACGCCTCGCCTGCGGCGGGCATGCCCGTCGAGCGGAAGCTCTGCCCGCCGTACCGCTCCTTTGTGCGACGGCTCAGCGTGAACCCGGGGGTTCGGTGGTCTTGGCGAGGATCACCGAGTCGGGGCCCGGCGACACCACGCCCTCGTGGCCGTCCTCGAACCGGACCCGGAAAGGCGGGCCTCCGTCCGCACCGAGTACCTCGAGAATTTCGCCGACCTCATCGTGCTGCCCGACGCTCCTGCCGTGCCGCAGAAGCTTGTCGCCCTTGTGCGCATACATCAGGATGACCTCCCACCAGGAGTGCCTGCCGACTTCAGTCGGCTGATGTCAGTTCCAGCGCAGTACCCCAAGTCTATGCGCGCAGTCGCTGCTCGCGCCTGCTCAGCGGCTGCCTCTTCTCCGGCCGTACGAGGCGGGACGCGTGGCGGTGAAGGCGGTCGGCGACTATCAGCTCTTGCGGAGGATGCGCTCTTCCGGGAACCTGCTCTCCTCCACCGCGTTCTGAACGCGGTGGATTGTCCAGCTCTGGATGTTGCTCTGCGGCGTCATACCGCACAGAGCGTTGCATAAAAGTTCGGTGAGCCGTATAGTCATGCCATCAATGGATGGAGGCTTTGATGGCATTCCGGGCAGCGGTGGCAGGGGCGAGCGGATACGCGGGCGGCGAAGTGCTGCGCCTGCTGCTCGCGCATCCCGAGGCCGAGATCGGCGCACTCACCGGGAATTCCAACGCGGGCGAGCGCCTGGGCGTGCTCCAGCCGCATCTGCGGCCACTTGCCGACCGTGTGCTTCAGCCGACCACGGCCGAGGCGCTCACCGGACACGATGTCGTGTTCCTCGCCCTCCCGCACGGCCAGTCCGCCGCGGTCGCCGAGCAGTTCGGCGACGAGGTGCTGGTCGTCGACTGCGGCGCGGACTTCCGGCTGGAGGACGCCGCGGACTGGGAGAAGTTCTACGGCTCGCCGCACGCCGGCAGCTGGCCGTACGGCCTGCCCGAGCTGCCCGGCGCCCGTGAAGCGCTAGGGCACACCAAACGGATCGCGGTACCCGGCTGCTATCCGACGGCCGTTTCGCTCGCCCTCTTCCCCGCGTACGCAGCCGGGCTCGCCGAGCTGGAGGCCGTGATCGTCGCCGCCAGCGGGACCTCCGGCGCGGGCAAGGCGCCCAAACCGCACCTGCTGGGCAGCGAGGTGATGGGTTCCATGAGTCCGTACGGGGTCGGCGGCGGCCACCGGCACACCCCTGAGATGATCCAGAATCTCTCGGCCGTGGCCGGTCATCCGGTGTCGGTCTCCTTCACGCCGACCCTCGCGCCGATGCGGCGCGGCATCCTCGCCACGTGCAGCGCGAAGGCGGTGCCCGGTGTTTCGGCGGACCTGCTCCGCGAGACGTACCAAAAAGCACTCGACGCCGAACTGTTCGTCCATCTGCTGCCGGAGGGCCAGTGGCCGTCCACAGCGGCGGTGTACGGCTCCAACTCCGCGTTGCTGCAGGTCGCTTACGACGAGGCAGCTGGGCGGATCATCGTCATCAGCGCGATTGACAACCTCACGAAGGGCACCGCGGGCGGCGCGGTGCAAAGCATGAACATTGCCCTCGGTCTCCCCGAGGAGCTGGGTCTTTCCACGATCGGAGTCGCGCCTTGAGTGTCACCGCAGCAAAGGGCTTTACAGCGGCCGGAGTTGCCGCCGGGATCAAGGAGAGCGGCAATCCGGACCTCGCCTTGGTGGTCAATCAGGGGCCGAACCTCGCCGCCGCAGGGGTATTCACCTCCAACCGTGTCAAGGCTGCGCCCGTCCTGTGGTCCGAGCAGGTGCTGAAGGGAGGCCAAGTCTCCGCCGTCGTCCTCAACTCCGGTGGCGCCAACGCCTGCACCGGCCCGCTCGGTTTCCAGGACACTCACGCCACCGCCGAGAAGGCCGCGAAGGCGCTCGGCCACAGCGCAGGCGAGATCGCCATCGCATCGACCGGCCTCATCGGTCTGCGGCTGCCAATGGACAAGCTGCTGACGGGTATCGAGGCGGCTGTCGCCGAACTCTCCCCGCATGGCGGCGAGAAGGCCGCCATCGCTATCAAGACCACCGACACAGTGCACAAGATGGCCGTTGCAGCCGGCGACGGCTGGACCGTCGGCGGGATGGCCAAGGGGGCGGGCATGCTCGCCCCCGGTCTTGCCACCATGCTCGTCGTCCTCACCACCGATGCCGATGTCGACGCCACAGGACTGGATGACGCACTGCGCGCTGCCACCCGTACCACCTTCGACCGTGTCGACTCCGACGGCTGCATGTCCACCAACGACACAGTGCTGCTGCTCGCCTCCGGTGCCTCCGCAATCACGCCCCCGCAGCAGAAGTTTGCCGAAGCAGTGCGTAGCGTCTGCGAGGACCTCGCACGCCAGCTCATCGGCGACGCCGAGGGCGCCTCCAAAGACATCCGCATCGAAGTGGTCAACGCCGCGAGCGAGGAGGACGCCGTCGAGGTCGGCCGCTCCATCGCCCGTAACAACCTGCTCAAATGCGCGATCCACGGCGAGGACCCCAACTGGGGCCGGGTGCTCTCCGCGATCGGCACCACCTCCGCCGTCTTCGAGCCCGACCAGCTGAACGTCGCCATCAACGGTGTATGGGTGTGCAAGAACGGCTCGGTCGGCGAGGACCGCGACCTCGTCGACATGCGCTTCCGCGAGGTGCGCATCACCGCCGATCTGGCCGCGGGTGCGCACTCTGCCGTCATCTGGTCCAACGACCTGACTGCCGACTACGTCCACGAGAACAGCGCGTACAGCTCATGAGCACACGTCAGCACACCGCCCTTCCCAAGGCACAGACTCTCATTGAGGCGCTGCCCTGGCTGACTCGCCACCACGGAAGGACCGTTGTCATCAAATTCGGCGGAAATGCCATGGTCGACGGCGAGTTGAAGTCTGCCTTCGCTCAGGACGTCGTCTTCTTGCACCACGCCGGGCTCCGCCCGGTCGTCGTGCATGGCGGTGGCCCGCAAATCAGCGCACAACTGGAAAAGCTCGGCCTGGCCTCGGAGTTCAAGGCGGGCCTGCGGGTGACTACGCCGGAGATGATGGACGTGGTCCGAATGGTGCTCGCCGGCCAGGTGCAGCGGGAACTCGTCGGCCTGCTCAACCAGCACGGTCCGCTCGCCGTCGGCATGACCGGCGAAGACGCGCACACCATGACCGCCGTCAAGCGGTACGCCGAGATCGACGGCGAGAGCGTGGACATCGGCCGGGTCGGGGAGATCACCGAGATCGACGCCGGCGCGATCAAGGCGCTGCTCGACGACGGACGTATCCCCGTCGTCTCCTCGATCGCGCGCAGCGCGGATGACGGTCATGTCTACAACATCAACGCCGACACCGCCGCCGCCGCGCTCGCCGCCGCCCTCGGCGCTGAGACGCTGATGGTCCTCACCGACGTCGAAGGCCTCTACGCGGACTGGCCCACCAGCGACGACGTCATCAGCCAACTCACCGCGAGTGAGCTGGAGAAGCTGCTGCCCGAGCTGGCGAGCGGCATGGTGCCCAAGATGGAGGGCTGCCTGTACGCGGTGCGCAACGGCGTGCACACTGCCCGCGTCATCGACGGGCGAGTGCAGCACTCGATCCTGCTGGAGATCTTCACCGACGAGGGCATCGGGACGATGGTGGTGCCTGACCCCGAAAAACCCGAAAAACCCGAAAAACCCGAAAAACCCGAAAAACCCGAAAAACCCGAAGAAGCCGAAGAAGCCGAAGAAGCCGAAGAAGCCGAAGAAGCCGAA
>JAFAUH010000327.1 GCA_019243445.1 Streptomycetaceae bacterium
ACGCGGGCCGACAGTTTCGCCATCGCCACCGCCTGCGCCGCCACCCGCGCAGCTCCATCCATCGTCAGGTCCACGCCGGACGCGAATCCCCACGCCCCGCCGTGCACGACCCGCACCGCATAGCCGGTGTCCGTGGAGTCGGACGACCCCGCGGGCTTGGCATCCCGCAGCCGCCAGACGGCGCTGCGCACCCGCTCGAAGCGGAAGTCGGCATGCTCGGCGCCGAGGGCACGCGCCCTGGCCAGCGCCGCGTCGGCCAAAGCGCGCAACGGCAACGCGAGGAACGACTGATCGATCTCCTGGGGCACCGCTATCTCCCCTTTCCGCCCGGTCTGTTTCCCGCCCGGTCTGTCTTCCAGTCTGTCTCCGCAGTGAATCATGCCGCTCTGACATCGGCCCTCATCCGTTCGCTTCTCCGCCTGCTCCCAGGTTCCGCGAACGGCCTCGTCCGCCGTGCCGGCGGCTACTGGCGACATCAGTGGCTCCGCCACGCGCACTGTCACTCACATATCGGCCCGGCCTGCCGGTTTCTGTAGAGATCCCACAGCGTCTCCGGCACGCCCCTGTGCGTGCTCGATCCTCGGTAACCGGCCGCGGACCGATAGTTTTCGTATCCTTCGCAGCGTACGAGTTTCGCAGCGTACGAGTAACGGGATCCCCTGGCTGAAGCCAGAGGTATCCGACGCAAGGAGTGTTGATGACAACGGAAACGGAAAGGGAGATCCCTTGAGCCGCTCGGTTCTCGTCACCGGAGGCAACCGTGGCATCGGCCTCGCCATCGCCCGTGCCTTCGCCGACGCAGGCGACAAGGTCGCGATCACATACCGTTCCGGAGAGCCGCCGAAGGCACTCTTGGATCAGGGATGCCTCGCGGTCAAGTGCGACATCACCGACCCCGAGCAGGTCGAACAGGCATACAAGGAGATCGAGTCCAAGCACGGCGCAGTCGAGGTGCTGGTGGCCAATGCCGGTGTCACGCGCGACCAGTTGCTGCTGCGGATGTCCGAGGACGACTTCGCCTCCGTTCTCGATACCAACCTCACCGGCACTTTCCGGGTCGTAAAGCGCGCCGCCCGCGGAATGCTGCGCGCACGCAAGGGCCGCATCGTGCTGATCTCTTCCGTGGTCGGGCTGCTTGGCTCGGCCGGGCAGGCCAACTACGCCGCCTCCAAGGCCGGCCTGATCGGCTTCGCGCGTTCCCTCGCCCGCGAGCTGGGCTCCCGTAACATCACCGTCAACGTCGTCGCCCCCGGCTTCGTCGACACCGATATGACCCGCGTGCTCAGCGACGAGCAGCGCGAGTCGATCATGGGCCAGGTCCCCCTCGGGCGCTACGCCCAGCCGGAGGAGATCGCCGCCTCGGTGCGCTTTCTCTCCTCCGACGACGCCGCATACATCACCGGAGCCGTCGTTCCCGTCGACGGCGGATTGGGCATGGGTCACTGAGATCATGAGCGGACTTCTCACCGGCAAGCGCATCCTGGTCACAGGCGTACTGCTCGAGTCCTCGATCGCCTTCCACACCGCCAAGCTCGCCCAGGAGCAGGGCGCCGAGGTCGTGCTCACCGGCTTTGGCCGGCTCAGCCTGGTCGAGCGCATCGCCAACCGGTTGCCCAAGCCGGCCCCTGTGATCGAGCTCGATGTACAGAACACCGAGCAGCTCGATTCACTCGCCACCCGGGTGCGTGAGCACACGGACGGCCTTGATGGCGTCGTCCACTCCATCGGCTTCGCCCCCCAAGACGCCCTCGGTGGCAACTTCCTCAACACCCCCTGGGAGTCGGTGGCCACCGCCGTCCAGGTCTCCGCGTACTCGCTCAAGTCGCTGACCATGGCCTGCCTGCCGCTCATGCCGAACGGCGGCTCGGTCGTCGGCATGGACTTCGACGCACAGATCGCGTGGCCGCAGTACGACTGGATGGGTGTCGCCAAAGCCGCGCTGGAGTCCACCTCCCGTTACCTCGCCCGTGACCTCGGCCCGCAGAACGTACGGGTGAACCTGATTTCGGCCGGCCCGATCAAGTCGATGGCAGCCAAGTCCATCCCCGGCTTCGAGGAACTCGCCCGAGTCTGGGACGCCCGCGCCCCGCTGGCGTGGGACCTGGCCGACCCGGAGCCGGCCGGCCGCGGCGTGGTAGCCCTGCTCTCGGACTGGTTCCCCAAGACCACCGGCGAGATCATCCACGTCGACGGTGGCCTGCACGCCGTCGGAGCCTGAACACACCGCACACCGCGCCGGAGTCCCGGTCACACCGCCCAGCGGACCGGGGCTCCCCGGCGCGTTCTACCAGGCCCGAGCAGGGATTGGCACACCTACCGCCGTCCGCCGCGCCTTGCATCCTGCCCCAGTCACGAGCCCGCAGAAAGCAGTGCAAGACTGGGCGCATGCCAGTGCTCGAACCGAATCCGCCCGACCCCCACAAGAAGCTCCTGCTGCTCATGGTGCTCATCCTCGGCGTGCCGGCGCTCGTCGCCGTCGTCGCCACCTTCGCGGCCAAGATGGGCTGAAGAAGCGAGGCCGCTTCGGCGGCCACGTCGCTCGCCCACCTCATCGGCCGGATCCAGAAGCTGCTTTCGCTCTCATCACCTGAACACGGTGATCGTATGGACACCCCCGGGTGAGAACCTTCGCACCTCGCGCCTGCCGCGGCGATTTCTGGAAAGCTGAAGTGCATGAGCGACGCAACGCCCCGAAGGATCGTCCTCCTCAGGCACGCCAAAGCCGAATGGTCCTCCGTCCCCGACATGGAGCGGCCGCTCGCCGAGCGTGGCCGCAAGAACGCGCCGGCTGCCGGACGCTGGCTCGTCGGGACGGGCATCCTTCCCGATCTCACTCTCTGCTCACCATCCGTACGCACCCGGGAGACATGGAAGCTCGTCGCCCACGAGCTCCCGCAGCGCCCCAAAACCGTCTATGAGGAGCGACTGTACGAGGCCACCCTCGGCGACCTGCTCGCGCTGCTCAACGAGGTCCCCGACGACGTCGCCAACCTGCTCATCGTCGGTCACAACCCGGGGATGCAAGGGCTTGCCGACGCCCTCGCCGGCGAAGCTGAGGGCGACGTGCTCAGCCGCCTGCATCGCGGCTTCCCCACATCGGCCGTCGCTGTCGTCACATTCTCCGGCTCATGGAAGTCGGTCGAACACGGCTTCGGTCG
This sequence comes from Streptomycetaceae bacterium, assembly GCA_019243445.1. Classification (GTDB taxonomy): domain Bacteria; phylum Actinomycetota; class Actinomycetes; order Streptomycetales; family Streptomycetaceae; genus Streptantibioticus_B. The sequence goes on from JAFAUH010000327.1 coordinate 3,159, forward strand.
CCTGATGGCGTACTGGGCGCCGCACGACTAAGACACCGAACGGTGACAGCCTTCCGGCTCCCGGGAGGCGATCACCGTTTGCACTCACGGCTCGAGGTGCAGATCGGCCGCCTCGACTTCCTCACGGGTGATCCCGAGCAGATACAGCACCGTGTCGAGGAACGGCACATTGACGGCTGTGTGCGCGGCCTCGCGCACCAGCGGCTTGGCATTGAAGGCGACGCCAAGACCGGCGGTGTTCAGCATGTCCAGGTCGTTGGCGCCATCCCCGATCGCCACCGTCTGCGACAGCGGGACGCCGGCTTCCTTGGCGAAGCGGCGCAGCAGCCGCGCCTTGCCCGCCCGGTCGACGACCTCACCGACCACCTGGCCGGTGAGCTTGCCGTCCACGATCTCCAGCGTGTTGGCGGAGGCGAAGTCCAGGTTCAGCCGCATCTTGAGGCTGTCGGTGACCTGCGTGAATCCCCCCGAGACAACTCCCACTTGGTAGCCGAGCCGCTTGAGAGTGCGGATGAGCGTACGGGCGCCGGGCGTCAGCTGTACCTCGGCGCGTACCTTGTCGACCACCGACTCGTCGAGCCCCGCGAGCAGTGCCACCCGCGCGTGCAAGGACTGCTCGAAGTCCACTTCGCCGCGCATCGCGGCAGCCGTCACCTTGGCGACCTCGGCCTCACGCCCCGCATGGGCGGCGAACAGCTCGATGACCTCGTCCTGGATCAAGGTGGAGTCCACATCCATCACGACCAGCCGCTGCGCCCGGCGGTGCAGCCCGGCCGAGACCACGGCCACATCGATTCCGCGTTGCGCCGCTTCCATGGCCAGCGCGCTGCGCAACTGATCGGTCGGCGTACCGGAGATTGTCAACTCGACGGCCGTAACGGGGTACTTCGCGAGGCGGAAGATGCGGTCGATATTGCCGCCCAGGGCGGTGATCCTGGCCGCTATGGCAGCCGTCGACTCGGCGGTGAGTGGGTGACCGAGGACGGTCACATGTGAACGACCGAGGCCACGCGGCCGGTTGTCGCCGATGCCGGAGATGATCTCGGCCTGCATTTTGACCGACTCGGCCCAGGTGTGCACCGTTGCGCGTAGCTTGCCCTCGGCGGACGGCCCGTCCGCAGGCACGGTGACGAGTGCGCACAGCACGATGCGGCCTCGCGTCACCACTTGCTCGATGTCCACCACATTCACGCCGTAGGCGGCCAGCGTGTCGAACAATCCGGCGGTGACCCCCGGTTTGTCCTTGCCGAAGATCTTGACGAGCAGGGTCGGGCCGGGCGGCGGGGCCGTCGCGGGAACGGCGGGGGCAGAACTGGTCTGCGAAACGTCGTCCATGGTGTAACCACCGTATCCGGCGTCCTTCGAATACTGGAGCACCGTCCCGTATGACGGGACTGTGTTCAACTGAAGCGGTGTTCAACTGAAGCTGCGTTCAACCCGAAACGTAGCCGGTAGTCAAGGCCTGCGGCGTGGCTTGGCCACCCGCCGTGCCTGTGGCATATGCCAAGAGTGCGCCGACGGCTCCCGCCATTGCCCCCCATATGGCACCCAGAATCACAGCCGCCGCAAGTGAGCCGTGCAGGCCAACGCCGGAACCCACGGCGTCGAAGCCGAAAACCGAAAGATCAGCATTGACCGAGAAGCTGGTCAGCCACACCACCACACTGAGCCCGACTGCGGTCGTGACTCCCAGCCGCAGCGCGCACAGCCCTGCGTACCGCCATGCGGCCACACCGCCGACGGGAGTACGGGCCGCTGCCAGCACCCCTGCGGCGAGCATCATCAACACGGCTGCCACCACCAGCAGCCACATCCGCCCGTCAAGCTGCGCCAGCCGGGAGATGGTCGCCGGCTGCCCTGAGCCGCCGCCGATCAGCCGGTCGAGCGGATGCGGAACCAGCAGGGCAAGTGGACCCGTCGCCCGTCCCTGCCACGGCACGAACAGCCCGAGCGCGGTGCCCAGCCACACCCCGTTGACGCCACCCACCAGCGCGGAGCCGATGATGCGCCCCGGGTGGTCATCGGTGATGGCCGAGTACACCGCGATCGCAAACCCTGCGACCACGGCGAGCAGCAGCACCGAGCACAGTGCGGAGACCGTGGGCCGCACCTCGCGGTGGAGTACTTCCCAGCCAGGCGGCAGCGGGGTGTGTCGTGAGGCGAGCAGGGCGATGACGAGGACGGCGAGCACCCACAGCACGCCGGAGGCGAGCGACACCCCGGTCTCGACATGGAAGCCGACCGAGGTTTTGGACTTGGCCAGGTCGTTCAAGCCGCCCAGCAGACCGGGGTCGAGGTCTCCCAGGTCACCCAGACCGGGGACGGAGCCGAGGATTCCGCCGCTGCCGCCCCCGCCTCCTCCACTGCCGCCGAGCGTGGCGCCGTTGATCGAGATCGTGTCGTGCCCCGCCCATGTGAGCCCCCAGAGCGCCGCGGTGAAAAGCGCCACCAGCATGGCTGCACGGGCCGCCAGTTCGCCCCAACTGATCTGGGCGCCTGCCCGTCGCAGCGACCGCAAGAAGATCCAGGAGAGCAGCAGTGCACCTGCAAGACCGACACCCAGTGGGAAGATGTCGATGGCCGCCGTCCCCTCGGCCCCGCTCACGCCGAAGACCGACAGATCTCCGGCCGGGTTGACCTTGCCGCCCACCGCCATCGTGACAACAGCCGCCGTCATCGGGGCGAGCGCCCCCTGGGCGTCCGCGCCCAGCAGATGGAGCCCGAGCACCGCCACCACGGCCATGCACCCGAACGCCCACCCGACCGAGGCGACCGCCGTGGCCAACGCGCTTCCCCAGGGGACGCGGCGGCGCGGGTCGGCGAGGTCGGGTGCGGGAGCGAAGGGGGTACGGGACATGAGGCCTCCTGCCCGAGGAGTCGCCCGGATTTCCATCAATCCCCTAGCGAGGGGACCACCGGCTTTAGCCGGTGGGGGAATCGCTTCCTTGGCCTGTGGTACTTTCCTTTCCTCCCGCAAGGGATCGGTTCGGGCTGGACCGCAACTCTCGGGTTGGAAGCCCCCCTCCTTCAGGTGGGGGAGCGGAGTCACGAGCTGAGGTGATCTGAAGGGATCTTCAGGGGCCGATGTGATCCAGTGAGTATTTCCACTCTCCGTGGGTGTTTCGGCGACGTCAAAGCGAACGACGTCAAAGCGAACGACGTCAAAGCGAACATGGTGTGCACGGGGCCGTCCGCAGAGCCTGGGAGCGGGACATCATCTTCCGGATCAAGATTCATGCCATCGTGTATATGCCTCCCACTCGGCGCAACCGGCGTCGCCGTTGCCCGTTGTCCATGGCGTGCGCGCAGCGAACGGCTGTCGCACCACGCTAGGAGAAAGTTAAGAAGTGATGAACCTGAAGAAGGCCGTGGCCGTCTCCATGCTCGCCGGCGGACTCACCGTCGTCGCTGCTGGTGTCGCGTCCGCCGACTCCGGCGCGCAGGGATCCGCTCTGAACTCGCCCGGTGTTGCCTCCGGCAACAACGTGCAGGTCCCGGTCCATGTTCCGGTCAACGTCTCCGGGAACACCGTGACCGTCATCGGCCTGCTCAACCCCGCGTTCGGGAACAGCGCCTCCAACAGCTGACGCGCACACCACGCGCCCACGCGATCTGAACGCGACCAGCGGCCCCGGAGGCACCGCCGCCGGGGCCAGCCCCTTTCTCGGGCACATTCACCTGCGACGCCGCTCGGCCTCCTCGACATAGGCGTTGTACGCAGCCACCTGCGCACGGCGTGCTGTCCGCTCCACCGGCCGCAGCAGCTCAGCCCGGGCCGCGATCTGCGATGCACTCACCGCCGTACCATGCTCAGCGCTGTCATCGCGGCCCTGTGCGATCGACGTCAACGCCCCCACTCGCTGCGCCAGTTCGAGCACACGCGCCGCTCGCGCGGGATATCCGGGAGCGAGCACCTCGCGGCCCTGCTCCGCACGAGCGCGGTAGGCATCCAGCGCCGCCTGCGCAGCAGGACCCGCCCCGGCGACGTCCAGCCGCGCCAGCGTGGCTGTCGCCTCTCGCAGCGCCTCGGCCAGCTCTCGCTCCGCCTCGCCCAGCGACGGCACGTCGGCTGGAGGCGCGTCCCGTACCACGAGACACTGCCACACCACCTCGACATGGCAATCCTGCCGAGGCCCCATCTCCGTGATCTCGGGCACAAGACCGAGAGCAGCCTTACCAACCGAGATCACCGCCTCCTGTGCGACGAGCGCCCGCGTATTGAACTGCGCAGGCCCGCTCAGCCCCAGAGGATGCCCGGGAGCGGGTAGCGCGACCCGGAAGCCGGTCACCCCCAGTGCCCGCAACCGGCCGAGCCCAAGCGAGAGACCGACTGCCTCCTGCTCGCCGGGCAGCCCCTCGATCCGATGCACCGAATCGCCGCCGACGATCTCCTGCACTGCCTCATCCGGAGAGACGAAACCCCCAAGAAGGGCATTTCCCCATGCGACCATGCGTCCTGAGCGAGGTTCCTGAAGCATCCACCCAGCCTAAGGACTGGGCCGCCTGACACGTGGCGTAGGTTTTCCCTGGGGCTGTCACCCGCGGCCTGACCGAGACCGCGGCACTGTGCCTATTGGCGCCGGGCCCGCTTCGGGACCCGGCGGCATCGATGTCAAAAACTGCGATCACTGCACTTGGGAGACAACGCGCTCATGAGCGATGTACTGGAGCTGGTGGACGTATCCGTGGTCCGCGACGGACGCGCTCTGGTGGACCAGGTCTCCTGGTCGGTCGCAGAGGGTGAGCGGTGGGTGATCCTCGGTCCCAACGGTGCAGGAAAGACCACGTTGCTCAACCTCGCGTCCAGCTATCTCTTCCCCACCTCCGGAACGGTCCAGATCCTCGGCGAGAAGCTCGGCAGCGTCGACGTCTTCGAACTGCGCCCACGTATCGGCATGGCAGGTGTGGCCATGGCCGACAAGCTGTCCCACCGCCAGACCGTACTGGAAACCGTGCTCACCGCCGCCTACGGAATGACCGCCCACTGGCGCGAGAGCTACGACAGCAGCGACGAAGAGCGCGCCCTGTTCATCCTCGACCGGCTCGGCATGGCAGAACTCGCACAGCGCCGCTTCGGCACCCTCTCCGAAGGAGAGCGCAAGCGTACTCTCATCGCTCGGGCAATCATGATCGACCCCGAGCTGCTGCTCCTCGACGAGCCCGCGGCCGGCCTCGACCTCGGCGGTCGCGAGGACCTGGTGCGCCGCCTCGGACGCCTCGCCCGCGACCCGATCGCCCCCTCCATGATCATGGTCACCCACCATGTCGAGGAGATCGCCCCCGGCTTCACTCACGTCCTGATGATCAGTCAGGGCAAGGCCGTCGCCGCCGGTCCTCTGGAGACCGAACTCACCTCCCGCAACCTCTCCCACTGCTTCGGCCTTCCGCTCGTCGTCGAGCAGCACGGCGACCGCTGGACCGCGCAGGGCCTGCCGCTGTCCTGAAACCCTGTCCGAACGACCTTCGCATAGGAAACAGCCCTAGTGAGGAAACAGCCCTAGCCACTGTGACAACAGCAGGCGCCGATGCGACAACAGCAGGCGCCGAAACAAGCTGTTCCCGCCCCCGTGTTCACGGCCTACCATGGGAGTTGTGGACACATGGGTGTGGTGGCTGGTCGCCGCCGCTGCTCTGGGCATCCCGCTGGTGATGACAGCGCTGCCCGAATTCGGGATGTTCGCAGTCGGTGCCCTCGTGGCGGCCCTCGTCTCAGCGCTCGGTGGCGGCCTCGTTCTCCAAGTCGTCGTCTTCGCAGCAGTTTCCGTCGCCCTCGTCGCGGTTGTCCGCCCGATCGCCGTACGCCACCTATCCACCAAACCTGCGCTGCGCACCGGAGTTGAAGCGCTCAAGGGGCGGCAGGCGGTAGTGCTCGAACGCGTGGACGGCCACGAAGGGCGGATCAAACTCGGGGGTGAGATCTGGTCGGCTCGCTCACTCGACGCCGATCAGACCTTCGAGGTCGGCCAACGTGTCGACGTCGTCGATATCGAGGGGGCTACCGCGGTCGTCATGTGAGTGTCCCATGGCGACCTGACGGGAATTCGCCGAACTCTCTTCGTACCGGGCCACAGTCTGCCAGACTTGATCATCGGACATCCGTACAGCGGCGCATATGGCACTGGGGAGTGGTCGTGACACCCATCATCATCGTCCTGGTCATCCTGGTGGTGCTCGTCTTCATCGCACTGCTCAAGACCGTCCAGGTCATTCCACAAGCCAGCGCCGCCATCGTGGAGCGCTTCGGCCGCTACACACGCACCCTCAGTGCGGGCCTCAACATCGTGGTGCCATTCATTGACCGCATCCGCAACCGCATTGACCTACGTGAGCAAGTCGTCCCGTTCCCGCCGCAGCCAGTGATCACCCAGGACAACTTGGTTGTCAACATTGACACTGTCATCTACTACCAGGTCACCGACGCGCGGGCTGCCACATACGAAGTCGCAAGCTACATCCAAGCCATTGAGCAGCTCACCGTCACGACGCTGCGCAACATCATCGGTGGCATGGATCTGGAACGCACCCTGACCTCGCGTGAGGAGATCAACGCGGCACTGCGCGGCGTCCTCGACGAGGCCACCGGGAAATGGGGCATCCGCGTCAACCGGGTCGAACTCAAGGCCATCGAGCCCCCGACTTCCATCCAGGATTCGATGGAGAAGCAGATGCGCGCCGACCGGGACAAGCGCGCGGCCATCCTCACCGCAGAGGGCATCAGGCAGTCCCAGATCCTCACCGCTGAAGGTGAGAAGGCATCGGCAGTGCTCAGGGCGGAAGGTGAAGCGAAGGCCGCCGCGCTGCGCGCGGAAGGCGAGGCACAGGCGATCCGTACGGTCTTCGAGTCCATCCACGCCGGCGACCCGGACCAGAAGCTGCTCGCCTACCAATACCTGCAGATGCTCCCGAAGATCGCCGAGGGCGACTCCAACAAGCTCTGGATTGTGCCGAGCGAGCTGGGCGATGCGCTCAAGGGTATCGGCGGCGCCATCGGCAACTTCCAGACCTCCCAAGGGCCGCAGGCCAACGGCGGCAGCAGCGCCGGTACCGGCGGCACGGCCTCGGGCGGAGGGCCTCGACGTGAAACCCCCCGCCTCGACAAGGAATAGCCCGAACGGGGCCCAAAAAGCCGCGCGGAGCCACGCGGCAGTGCGTAACGGCGGCGCGCAACGGATTTCCCGGACGGCCCGATCAGCCGATCGGTCCGATCAACCGGCTTCCGGATGTTCGTACAAACCGATCAGTTGCGCCCGGCCCAGTGTGTGGAACCTGAGATGAAATCCCACCACTGCGGGTGAGGCATCCGCGTCGGGGTCGAGCTTCTCCGTGTCCACCGCGTATACCGTGAAGACGTAACGGTGCGCTGGGTCCCCGGGCGGCGGCGCCGCGCCACCGAAGTCCCGCGAGCCGTAGTCGTTCCGCACATGAATCGCACCTTTGGGCAGCCCGACGAAGTCGCCGGAGCCCGCACCCGTCGGAAGTTCCGTAACGGAGGCCGGGATGTTGAACACCATCCAATGCCAAAATCCACTGCCAGTCGGCGCATCCGGGTCGTAGCAACTCACGGCGAAGCTCTTCGTGCCCGCCGGAAAGCCCTCCCAACGCAGGTGCGGCGACGTGTTGCCCTTGGCGTACACATGCTTGTCATCGAGCACCGAATCCGGTGCCACGTCGTCACTGACGACAGTGAACGACGCCACCGGCGGGTGGAAGTCGTGGGGGAGCGGCCGCCTCTTCTCCTCAGTCATCTGGCTACCTCCTGCATTGCGCTTGTCACTTGCCCGCCACCCTAGAACCACCAACCCCTGGGGCCAGGATTCGGCCGCCGTGGTGTCCCCGCGTGTCCAGTACGCTCAGAACGATGATCGCCATCGCGCAACGCACCCCGCTCGATCGGTCGTTCTTCGACCGGCCGGTTCTCGAGGTCGCCCCTGACCTCCTCGGTCGCATCTTCGTCCGCCACACCGAACATGGCCCTATCGAGCTACGCCTGACCGAGGTCGAGGCATACGCGGGATTCACCGACCCCGGCTCGCACGCCTACCGAGGCCGCACCGCTCGCAACGCGGTGATGTTCGGCCCGCCCGGCCATGTGTACGTCTACTTCACCTACGGAATGTGGCACTGCCTGAACCTCGTCTGCGGCCCCGAAGGCACCGCCGGTGCCGTCCTGCTCCGCGCCGGGGAAATCATCACCGGTGCCGACCTGGCCCGTAAGCGCCGGACCACCTCGCGCCGCCCCGCCGACCTGGCGCAGGGACCCGCCCGCCTCGCCACGGCTCTCGACGTCGACCGCTCACTCGATGGCAGCGACATCTTTCCCCCCGAGTCGACCGCCTCGCCCTTCCGCCTTCTTGCCGGAACCCCCGTCGACCCGGCCACCATCCGCAACGGCCCCCGCACTGGCGTCGGCGGCGAGGGCGCCACCCACCCTTGGCGCTTTTGGATCGAGCACGATCCCACCGTCAGCTCCTACCGGGCCCACACCCCCAAAAAGCGCCGCTAGGAGGCCGGCGCCCTCACCTTCCGGGAACAAATTGCTGGCCGGGACCGCGTACCCTCGGGCACGCTGGCTGTACGCGAAGGTCGCGTACGGAGTATGAAGGAGAAGCGAGACACCGTGACGGACATCGTCGATGAGCTGCAGTGGCGTGGTTTGATCGCCCTTTCCACCGACGAGGATGCATTGCGCAAGGCGCTCGCGGACGGCCCGGTCACGGTCTATTGCGGCTTCGACCCGACTGCGCCCAGCCTGCACGTGGGCAGCCTGGTCCAGATCCTCACGCTTCGCCGTATCCAGCAGGCGGGTCACCGCCCCCTCGGCCTGGTCGGCGGCGCGACGGGCCTGATCGGCGACCCGAAGCCGACGGCGGAACGCAAGCTCAACGATCCGAGCATCGTCGCGGGATGGGTTGAACGGCTGCGGAGTCAGATCGAGCCGTTTTTGTCCTTCGAAGGACCGAACGCAGCCATCATGGTCAACAACCTGGACTGGACATCGGGCCTGTCAGCCATCGAGTTCCTCCGCGACTTGGGCAAGCATTTCCGCGTCAACAAGATGATCACCAAGGACGCGGTCGCCCGCCGCCTCAACTCCGACGCCGGCATCAGCTACACCGAGTTCAGTTACCAGGTTCTTCAGGGGATGGACTTCCTGGAGCTGTACCGACGGTATGGCTGCACGTTGCAGACCGGCGGCAGCGACCAGTGGGGCAACCTGACGGCCGGCATTGACTTGATCCACCGGGTCGAGAGCGCATCGGTCCACGCGCTGGCCACACCACTGATTACGAAGGCGGACGGCACCAAGTTCGGCAAGACGGAGAGCGGCACCGTCTGGCTGGACGCCGAGATGACCACGCCGTATGCCTTTTACCAGTTCTGGATCAACGCGGACGACCGGGACGTCTCCCAGTTCCTGCGGATCTTCAGCTTCAGGAGCCGCGAGGAGATCGAGGAACTGGAACGGCAGACCGCCGAGCGCCCGCAAGCACGGGTCGCCCAGCGGGCGCTCGCCGAGGAGCTGACGATGCTCGTCCACGGCTCGGAGCAGTGCGCTGCTGTGATCGCGGCATCGAAGGCGCTCTTCGGCCAGGGCGAACTGGTCGAGCTCGACGAGCCAACCCTGGAAGCGGCACTTTCCGAGTTGCCCTACGCCAAGGTGGCGACGCTGGGACCGGTTACTGACCTCTTCGCCGAAGTCGGCCTCGTGGCCAGCAAGTCCGCAGCGCGCCGCACGATCAAGGAAGGCGGTGCGTATGTGAACAACGTGAAGGTTGCGAGCGAGGACGACATCCCGAGCCCGTCCGGCTTGCTGCACGGCAGGTGGCTGGTGCTGCGCAGGGGCAAGAAGAACCTCGCTGCGATCGAAGTCGAACGGGCCTGACAGCCTGCCGTCGAGAGGAGTTCACCGAACGTCAGGTTCCGGCGGGCCGGTGGTTTGACTCCGGCCCGCCGAACGCCTAACGTGTTCCAAGCCGCTGGAACAGGGCGCTCTCCGGTACGACGATCCCGTCGCCTCGAGGCACCTGTGGTTGCGGACAACCATTACTTTCGATTTCCAACAGGGACTCGTTTTTCTGTTGTGAAACCGGCGGGATGGATACGCCAGCGGGAATCGGACCTGAAAAGGTCTGGTAAGCTGGAGAAACCGAAGGGAAAGCCCGGAGGGGCCGCGGGAGCGGCTTCGAGGGAAGCTTCCGTTCCTTGAGAACTCAACAGCGTGCCAAAAGTCAACGCCAGATTATGTTGATA
>JAFAUH010000336.1 GCA_019243445.1 Streptomycetaceae bacterium
CGTGGGTTCTTCTATGGCGTGGACTCTTCTACAGCTACAGCTACAGCTACAGCTACAGCTACAGCTACAGCTACAGCTACAGCTACAGCTACAGCTACAGCTACGGCGTGAGCTCTATGGCGTGGCTATGACATACCACCCAGTGCGTCCAACGTTCTGCGGGCGATCTCGCGGCCGATAGGGAGGGAGGCCGTCGCGGCAGGGGAGGGGGCGTTGAGGACGTGGACGAAGGGCGGCTTCCCGGCGAGCAGGAAGTCGTCGACGAGAGTGCCGTCGGGGAGGACGGCTTGGGCCCGGACGCCTGACGGAGCAGGGACCAGGTCTTCCGTCCGGATCTCGGGGAGCAGACGCTGTACAGCACGGGTGAAGGCGCGCTTCGAAAGGGATCTGCGGATCTCGTCGATCTCGTACCGCCAGTGCCGGCGGGCTATCCGCCAAGTGCCGGGGAAGATGGCCGTCTCGGCGAGGTCGCGCGGGCACAGGTCGTGCCGCCGGTAGCCCTCGCGGGCGAGAGCGGGGACGGCGTTCGGGCCGATGTGGACGCCGCCGTCCACGCCACGCGTCAGGTGCACGCCGAGGAACGGGAACGCCGGATCCGGGACGGGGTAGACCAGGCCGCGTACGAGGTCGTGGCGGGCGGGCGTGAGCTCGTAGAACTCGCCGCGGAACGGGATGATCCGCATGCCGGGGTCATCGCCTGCGAGCCGGGCGATGCGGTCGCAGTGCAGGCCGGCGCAGTTGACGACGGCCCTGGTGCGGATTTCGACGTCATCGGTGGAGATGATCACGTCGTCGGCAGCAGCGCGGCGGGTATGGGTGATCGCGCGGACGCGGGAGCCGTAGCGGATAGTCGCGCCCGCATCCTGCGCGAGGCGGGCGAGAGTCTGCGTGACAGTGGCGAAGTCGCAGACGCCTGTGGTGCCGACGCGGATGGCGGCGATACCGCGTACATGCGGCTCGTATTCCGCGATTTGGGAGGGGACCAGCTCACTCACCGGGATGCCGTTGGTGCGTCCGCGCTGGACGAGGGCGTGCAGGCGCGGTAGTTCCTCGCGCTCGGTGGCGACGATCAGCTTGCCGGTCACTTCGTGGGGGATGTCGTGCTCGGCGCAGAACTTCACCGTCTCTGCCGCGCCTTGGATGGCGTAACGCGCCTTGAGGGAACCGGGGCGGTAGTAGATGCCGCTGTGGATCACCCCGCTGTTGCGGCCGGTCTGGTGCTGGGCCGGGGCGTTTTCTTTCTCGAGGACGATGAGGCGGGTGCGGGGTGAGGTGCGGGTGATGGCATACGCCGTGGACAGGCCGACGATGCCGGCGCCGATCACGACGACGTCGTAAACGACGGCAGTTGCGGGTGTGGTCGCGGTTGCGGTTGTGGTTGTGGTTGCGGCTGCACCGGAGCCGGCCATAGCGGTGGGGCACCTTCCCGGGGGCGAACATTTCTGGTGCTTACCATCATGGCCTGGTCCGCTGACACTGTGCACAAATGCGCGCACGCCTCGGAGTCATCCCGCTCGTTGCCGTGATGAGTCCGATCGTGATGAGTCCGATCGTGATGGGTCCGACCGTGATGGGTCCGATCGTGATGGGTCCGACCGTGATGGGTCCGACCGTGATTCGATCGTGATGTGTTCGATCATGCCGGCGCCGTCAGCAGCGGGCGCGCCCGCTCCCGCAACTCCGCGACGCGGGGCTCGTCCCCGTACGCTTCGAGGCGGTGGAGCAGATCGCGTACGTACTCGGTCGTGCGGGCGGACGAGATACGGCCGGCGACTTCGACGGCGCGTGTGCCCGCTTCGCATGCCGCGTCCAGGTTGCCCGATTCGAGTTCGGCGACCGCCGAGACGACCAGGCGCAGACCGTGCGAGCGGACGAAGTCCTCCGTCGGGTGGGAGAGCGCCGTCTCCGTGAAGCGGCGCACCTGTCTGGGGATGCGCAAATCGCTATAGCACTCCGCGGCGTCCGCGGCGAGCCGTTCATAGGAGTAGAAATCGAGCCAGGACGGGTCGAGGTCGCCGTCGCGGGCACGTTCGAGCCAGCTGTCCGCGGCCGACAACGACGCACCGCAAGCTCCCTGCTCACCGGCCTTCGCATGGGCCCGGGCCTCCACGAGGTGGAAGAAGCTCATCGTGCGGGCGGTGGCGAGGCCCCGGTTGCGTTCGATCGCGGCCTGGGCAAGGTCGACGCCTTCGTCGGCGAAGCCGCGGTATATGGCCTGCAGGCTCATCGACGCGAGCACATAGCCGCCGAGCGGGACATCGGCTGCGGCTCTCGCCAGCCGCAACGCCTGGATGTAGTAACGCTGGGAAGCCTCCTGCTGGCCGGTGTCGAAGGCCATCCAGCCGGCGAGACGCGTGAGTTCGGCGGTGGCTCCGAACAGTGCGCGCCCGACGTTGTCGCTGTACGAGCCGAGGAGCAGCGGCGCTGCCTCGACACGCAGGCATTCCGGCACCATGCCCGAACGCCAGTCCCCGCCGCCGTACTTGGAATCCCAGCGCCGTGCGTCCTCCGCCGCCTCGCGCAGTTTGGTGACGTCGCTGTGGCCGACCTTGATGCTGCTGCCGTCGGTGGGCTCACGTGCCACCGAGCCGTCGGCCGGCGTGATCAGCCAGCGCGATGTTGGTGTGGCGTAGGCCGTGACGGCGAACGAGCCGGTGAGGAAGTCGCGCCGACCGGCGAGGTCGAGGCGCCATAGATCGGTGGCCGCCTTCACCGCCTCGCTGACTTCGCGCGGGAAGGCGAGCCCGACTTCGGGGGCCGGGTCCGCATCCGCGAGGCCGATCTCGTGCAGTGGTACGGGACGGCCGAGTTTGCTGCCGATGGCCGCTGCGATCAGATACGGGGCGGCGCCTTGCGGCACCATTCCCTTGGCGACCCAGCGGGCCACCGAGGTCTTGTCGTAGCGAAGCGTCAAACCCCTTTGCGCTCCGAGGTCGTTGACCCTGCGGGCGAGCCCGGCGTTGCTGATGCCGGCCAGGGAGAGCATGGTACCGAGCTTCTCGTTTGGTCCGCGGTGTTCCCTAGTCATGCGCACTCCTCGTCGCGCTTGCCGCCCCGTGTACGGCCGCCCCGTGTACGGCTGCGCCGCAGGGTTGCGACGGTCTGCCGGTGCCCGCCATCGGTGCCCGCCATCGATACCCTCGTCGCCGTCCGTCGCCGTCCGTCGCCGTCCGTCGCCGTTCGTCGTCTCGATGTCCGTCGTCGAGGCTCGGCGACTGCTGGGTATGCGCCGAGCCCGACGAGTCGTCGGGACGTCCGCCCCTGGGTTATACCCCGCGTAGTTCGCCGAATCCCTACCGTTGAGAGCCCTGTCTTGGATGGCGCGATCCTGCTCCTCTCGATGTCCGGCACTCATGCCTCAAACCTGGCTCGCTGCCGCCTGACTGATACCCATTCAATGTCCATTTAATTCTTATTGATCCTTAAATAGTGCGCACTGGTGTACGTGCTCCCAGCGCGTGTGGCTGTGCGCCTGTCTGTGCGCTCTGTGCGTGATGCAGTGCGGGAGGTTGTATGAACATGTGAGTCGGCCCGCTGCCGGAACTGCGGCTTCGGACACTCGGTGCTGGGCCAAAGGGTGCCGCCTCATCCCCGCGGGCGCTGGTTTGGCTGCTCGTTCCGGACCTGTGGAGGGGGAGGCCCGGCCGGGCAGCCAGGCACTCGTCGCACCCGTCCGTTCACGGTGATGCGCAGCGATACGCCCGGTACATACGCCCGATACAGCAGATCCGACCGGACTCGCCATATGGACAAACATCAGGCTGTCAGTGCCTCATGGGAGAGTGAAGGAGCCCGCACGGATTCTGGTGGTCGGCGGCGGCTACGTCGGCATGCACGCAGCCCTGCGCCTGCAGCGGCAGCTGGAGAGGGAGGAGGCCGAAATCATCATGATTTCGCCGGTCCCTTATATGACATACCAGCCGTTCCTCCCGGAGACGGCGGCCGGCTCAATCGCCCCTGCGCATGTCATCGTGCCGCTGCGCCGCGCGCTGCCCAAGTGCACGATCGTCCTCGGCGAAGCGCGCCGCATCGATCACGCCAAGAAGACCGCCGTCGTCACCACGCTCACCACCGAGCACGAGGGTCGTAGCGATCTGGAGTTCGCCTATGACGTGCTGATCCTCGCCCCCGGCTCCGTCTCCCGCGCGCTGCCCATCCCCGGCCTCGCTGAGGCGGGCATAGGCTTCAAGACCGTCGAAGAGGCCATTGGCTTGCGCCACCATGTGCTTAAACAACTTGATATCGCCTCCTCCACCCGCGATGTCGAGATCCGCGAAGCGGCATTGACCTTCGTCTTCGTCGGCGGCGGCTTTGCGGGCGTCGAAGCGCTCGGCGAACTCGAGGACATGGCGCGCTACGCCGTACGCCACTACCACAACATCACACCGGACGACATGCGCTGGGTCCTCGTCGAAGCCGGCGACCGGATCCTGCCCGAGGCCGACGAGCAACTCGGCCGCTGCACCGTGCGCGAACTGCGAAGCCGCAACATTGACGTCCGGCTCGGAACGCGCCTCGAATCGTGCGAGCACCACGTCGCCGTCCTCAGCGACGGCGCCCGCTTCCCCACTCGCACACTCGTATGGACCGCAGGCACAGCTCCTCACCCGATCGTGGAAGCCACCGACTTGCCGCGCACCGCCCGCGGACACCTGCGCGCCACTGCGACGTTGCGTATCGACGGCACCGAGGACGCATGGACAGCCGGCGACGCCGCGTCCGTGCCCGATATCACCGCCGCGCCGACGACATCAGCCTTCCCCTGCCGGCAGAGAAAGGCTGATGTCGTCGGCGTGGCAGGAGGGGCTGCCGTCCGAAGGGTGTCCGCTGAGGGTGGTGGTGGGCGACGGGCGGGAGGCATCGACTGCGCACCCAACGCCCAGCACGCCGTCCACCAGGCCGAACTCCTCGCAGACAACGTCATTGCATCGCTGCGCGGCAGCGAGATCAAGGAATACCGGCATGCCTACGCCGGTTCGGTCGCTTCACTCGGCCTGCACAAGGGAGTTGCCCATCTGTACGGGCGCAAGCTCACTGGCTACCCTGCCTGGCTCATGTACCGCGCCTACCACCTCAGCCGTGTCCCGACCGTCAACCGCAAGGTTCGCGTCGCTGCCGACTGGACGCTCGCCGCGTTCTTCAAACGGGAGACCGCCGCCCTCGGATCGTTGGCCAATCCGTAGGACAGTATGTCTGGCTGGGCCTCCAGCTCTGACCCCACTACGCTCCACTCAGGACCGACGCAGTACACAGCATTCCGTACGCAGCACTTCGCACCTACGCCCGCCCCCAGCCGGCCCGGCCGAGCCATCCGGTACGACAGCAACAGCACGAGGCATCAATTCCGTGAACTTGACGCGCTGGAGCGCTCGGCTCCCCGGAACACAGCGACGTACCACCGTTGCAAGCAAGGCGGCCAAACCCCCGTCAGCGAATGCCGGCGCTGGTTCCGGAGCCGTGCCGGCCGCACGTGGCGAACAGACGTACCCCGCAGTGTCAGCGCTCGCGGAACACCTCGCCGCGCTCTCCGTCCAGGACGTGCTCGGCCAAGTCCCGGCCCTCATCGCCGTCACCTACGGCCCCGACCACCGCGTCGGGTACGTCAACGACGCCTACGTCGAGGTCTTCGGCCCCCGCGAACCGGGCGCCCCTGCCCGGAACACCCTGCCCGAACTCGCCGAACTAGGCCTGCTGCCGCTGATGGACCAGGTCCGCCGCAGTGCCAAACCCCGTACTGTCAAGGCCCGCAAGGTCACTTGGTTCGGAGGCGACCCCAAATCCAGGCACGGTTACTTCACCTTCACCTGTACCCCACTCAAGGGCGTCACGGAGAGCGTCACGAAGAACGGTGACAACGAGACCGGCGGCGTGCTGATCTTCGCCGCCGATGTCACCGACGAGGTCCTGGCCGCCGAACGGCTGCGCACCAGTGAACGCCTCCAGCGTGAAGCCGCCGTCACCCTCCAACGCAGCCTCCTTCCCCAGCAGCTGGAACAACCTGATGACCTGCGTGTCGCCGCCACCTACCAGCCCGGAGGCACCGATACCGCAGTCGGCGGCGACTGGTACGACGTCATCACCCTCGGCGCAGGCCGCACCGCCCTGGTCATCGGCGACGTGATGGGACGCGGTGTGCGGGCCGCCGCCGTAATGGGCCAGCTGCGCACAGCCGTACGCGCCTACGCCCGGCTCGACCTGCCGCCGCACGAGGTCATCCAGCTGCTCGACGGACTTACCACCGAGATCGACGCCACCCAGATCGTGACGTGCATCTATGCCGTCCACGACCCGAGCGAGGGCCGCCTCAGCTACGCATCCGCGGGCCACCTGCCCATCTTGGTGCGCGACCGCGACGGCACCATCGCGCGCGCCGAAGGCCCTACAGGACCACCGCTCGGCACCGGCGGCTGGCTGCACACCTCCGGTTCCGTACCGCTCGAACCCGGCGCGACCGCTGTCCTCTACACCGACGGCCTGGTCGAACGCCGTCACTCGGACATCGATGACGGCGTGGCAGCGCTGGAGCAGGCGCTCGCCGGAGCGACGGGCATACCGCAGGTCATCTGCGACCGGCTGCTGCGGGCGCTTGGCGTCACCGCCGAACACGACGACGACGTCGCCGTTCTCGTCCTGCAGCACCCCAGCCGCACCGGGCTGGACGCCGAACTCTTCCACAATGCCTCGCTCGACCTGCTGGGCGGCGTCGAAGCGACGCCCCGGGCTCGCGCGTTCGCCTCCGGCGTCCTCGTCAGCTGGCGTTTCCCCACCGAACTACACGATCTGGGCGTGCTGGCAGCGAGTGAACTCGTCGCCAATTCGCTCCAGCACGGCATGCCCCCGATGCGCCTGCGGCTGCGCCGCACCGATCGGCGCCTGATTGTCGAGGTGACGGACGGGGACGAGCATCTGCCGCGGCGCAGGCGTCCCGAACCCGTGGACGAGGCAGGCCGGGGGATCGCCATCGTCGCGACGATCGCGTCGAACTGGGGATCGCGCAGGACGCCGGGCGGCGGTAAGACGGTGTGGTGCGAATTCGCCTTGCCGTCGGGAGTTGACACGACCCTGGGCGATCCGTAGTGTTCTCCGAGTTGCCCGGCGTGAGCGCCGACTCCGGTCGGTTCACGGGTGGCCATTCCGGAAATACTTTCGGCTGACCGTTGTGCGGTTTTGTCGTACCCGTTTTCGGAATGAGGAGCCGAAATTCGCTCGATTAGACCGGGCGGCCAGGATCCGCTAAAGTCTCACACGTCGCGAAGGCCGCAGGGCCGGAGAGACGAAACGCTCCAGCGGGAATCGGACCTGAAAAGGTCTGGTAAGCTGGAGAAACCGAAGGGAAAGCCCGGAGGGGCCGCGGGAGCGGCTTCGAGGGAAGCTTCCGTTCCTTGAGAACTCAACAGCGTGCCAAAAGTCAACGCCAGATTATGTTGATA
>JAFAUH010000356.1 GCA_019243445.1 Streptomycetaceae bacterium
CACATACTTGCCGGTGGCGTCGATGACCCGGTCCGCCGTCCAGACTTGCGCGGCCGCGGACTCGTGAGCGGCGAGCGCGGCCACCCGCCCGCCCTCGACCAGCACGTCGGCGTGAATCTCTTCGGCGGCCGTGATCACCAGCCCGCCTCGGATGAGAGTGCGTGACATGCGCCCTCCTCATGGCCTCATAACCTCGTGGTGTGCGGCGTTTCAGCGTAGGCCGCGGGCGGCCTTCCCCGGTAGCAAGGACGCCGGGACCTGCTAACCGTCGCAGGCCCTGTGCAGATCACGGCTCCAGCAGGGTGCTGTAGGCGTCGGGACGCCGGTCCCGGTAGAAGGCCCACAGCTGCCTCACCTCGTCGATCATCGAGAAGTCGAGGTCGCGGACGAGGAGTTCCTCTTCCTTGTCGGAGGCAACGTCGCCGACGAACTGGCCGCGCGGGTCGACGAAGTAGCTGGTGCCGTAGTAGTCGTTGTCGCCGTACTCCTCCTGCCCTACGCGGTTGATGGCGGCGATGAAGTACTCGTTGGCGACAGCTGCGGCAGGCTGTTCCAACTGCCACAGGTACCCGGACAGGCCGCGGGAAGTCGCCGAGGGGTTGTAGACAAGCTGGGCACCGGCGAGGCCGAGGGCGCGCCAGCCTTCAGGAAAGTGCCGGTCGTAGCAGATATAGACGCCGACCTTGCCGACAGCGGTGTCGAAAACCGGCCAGCCGAGATTGCCCGGCTTGAAGTAGTACTTCTCCCAGAAGCCTTTGACCTGCGGGATGTGGTGCTTGCGGTACTTGCCCAGGTAGCTGCCGTCCGCATCGATGACGGCAGCGGTGTTGTAGTAGAAGCCGGACTGCTCGACTTCGAAGACCGGCACCACGATCACCATGCCCGTCTCCCGGGCAAGCGCCTGCATGCGTCGCACGGTGGGGCCGTCGGGGACGGGTTCGGCCCAGCGGTAGTGCTCCGCCTCCTGGACCTGGCAGAAGTACGGGGCGTTGAACACCTCCTGGAAACCGATCACTTTGGCGCCTTGCGAAGCCGCCGCGCGGGCGTGCTCCTCATGCTTGGCGATCATCGATTCGGACTCCCCCGTCCAGCTCGCCTGTACCAGCGCGGCGCGTACCACCGTAGCCATGAGCAGCTCCTCTCCGTCCCCCTCATTACCCGTACGTAATGTGCAGCACACTTCCGCTACGCGCTGCGGTCAGCCGAAGACGCGTGAGGCGAGCGTGGCGCGCTCTTCCTTGGGGATGGAGGTCCAGCGGGTGCCGCGGATGGCGCCCTCGAGAGCGAAGAGGGTGTGGCTGCAGGCGTCCTCGGGGAGTTCGCCGCGGATCTTGGCGAACGCCGCCTCCGCGCCGAGGCGGCGCAGTTCAGCCGCGTCGCTCACCCCGGCCCCGCGCAGCCGGTCGGCCAGGATCGAACCGATATTGGGGAGCCTTTCCAGGGATTCCATGCTGTATCTCCCGGTCTGCGGTAGGTCGTATCGCCTTGGGCCATGATGCCCGGAAATCGACCCGATCCCGCGGATGCGCGGCCGTCAAGACCTAGGGAACCCCGGTTCAGGCTCCGCTGCCCTCCGCAGCCTCGGCGTGCACCTGGGCCAGCTCGGGCACACCGACGGCCGCCCACGACTCCCCCGCCGCCACCACATCGATCTCGCGTCCCGAGGCGAGCCGGATCATCGGACGGGCGTCCGGCCACACTTGCCAGCAGGCGCCCGGTACCGTCCGCACGATCACCGTGCCGAGGTAGAGACCCGCGTCGTTACCGAGCCCGGCGAAGGTCTCGGGGGCGTCACGCCAACGTGGCGTGAGCTGGTCCAAAGCGTCCAACGATGCGACGCTTGCGTCCAGTTCGAGCCCGGCGTCCGCTGCCTGTACGCGCAGCAGCTCGCACTCCGACAACAGCTCGGCAACGCCCTGCGGGTCGGTGGCGACGGACGTGGCGGAAGGAGCCGCCGGAGCCTTGCGCCATTTGTCAAAGAAGGAGACTCCCATAGGGACAGCCTGGCACTCCCGCCTCGCGGTACGAAGACAGACGCGCACCTGGCCGAAAGGCGGGAATGCCAGTTCTGCCCGTCACTTCGAGTTGCAGGTACCGCCCGCGCGCTCGAGGTCGCCGTGCTTGTTCTCGTAGTAGCAGTGATACCCGTCGTCCCGGTCGGTGACTGTCGGGTGATCGCTCAAGGTGATTTCGACCTTGCTTACGACGTTGGGGTCGAACCAGGCGTTCTCGCTGTTCGCGATCTGCTCCACTGTGTCATTGACAACCTTGCCCTGCTCGCTGAATGACTTGAATTCGAGGGAGTGGCGATGGCCGCGGAGCTTGACGTGGAAGAGTCTGGCGTTCGGAGCGGGGGCGTCAGCGACACCGTAGGCGTATCCCTGCGACATGTAGGAGTTGATCGCGTCGGAGTCCTTGCACCCGGTGATGCAGGCAATGGGGCCGTATCCATTGGACCCGGCGCCGCTTGCAGCTCCGGCCTGGGCCGGAATGATGAACAAAAGGGTGCCGAGCCCGAGCACCCCACCCGCCACCTTCAGAGTTGTCGAAGTACGCATAGTTTCTTGTTCCTCCTCGTCAGGACCAGGTTCCTTCGGACGCGCCGCTGATGTCGCACGGCTGATCCGTCGCCGGATGCAGCGTGTCGCCCCTGGTCACTCGGAAGCACTGGGGAAGGTCTGTGGCCTGGTTGAGTGTTCCTGTCGCTGGAATCCGGTATGTGCGGTCGTCGTTACTGACGGTCACATACGCAGCCGCGGCATTCACATACCAGTAGTGGGTTCGGTCACGAGGATTGGCCCTGCCGATGATGCTGTCGTCGGCCCCGTACTCGGTAATAACGGTCTCGTTGTTGGGGTCCTTGATCGATATGAGGACGAAGTTCTGCGGTGCGCCGGCCGCGGATGCCGGGATGTTGCTGACCACCAGCCCGGTCACCGCCGCCGCGGCAGACAGATAGAGCGCCAGCTTCGTGCGTTTCTTCAAAGCGACCTCCACATATGCGAGTACTGCACTGGATGATGCCTGCATGACGGCATTGATGGCGTTGGACCAATGGCGTTGATCCTGCGTCATATGCCGTTGATCAAGACGCTAACGGCACCCCGCGCGGAATCCAACTCCTATCTGTCCAAAGACAGATGAAGCCCCTCCAACGACAGATGAAGATCCAGCCACCCCCGACAACCTGCCATGGCTGCCACAACGGGAGATCACCCGGCGGATTCTGGTGAGCCTGCGCCGAGTTCAAAGATCGAGATCGACCACGACCGGCGCATGATCGGAAGCGCCCTTGCCCTTGCGCTCCTCGCGGTCCACGTAAGCGTCACCGACGGCCTTGGTGAATGGCGCATTCGCGTACACCAGATCGATCCGCATCCCCTTGTTCTTAGGGAAGCCGAGCCCTCGGTAATCCCAGTAGGTGTACGGTCGGTCGTACTTCAGCGGGCGCGGGACGACATCGGTGAGCCCCGCGTCACGCAGCGCGGCGAGCGCCGCCCGCTCAGCCGGGGTGACATGGGTGAGCCCCTCGAAGAGCGCTGGATCCCAGACGTCGTCGTCGGTGGGCGCGACGTTGTAGTCACCCAGGACGGCGAAAGGCCGCTCACCCGCCACATCCTCGCCGACGGCCGCCCGCAGCGCCTCGAACCAACGCAGTTTGTAGTCGTAGTGGTCATGGCCGACCTCTCGGCCATTGGGCGCATAGACCGACCAGATCTTGACCGGCCCGCAGGTGACGGCGATGGCACGCGGCTCCGTGTCGTCCGCCGGGTAGCCCGGCTCATCCGGCAGGCCCCGAGTCACGCCCTGCAGGCCGATCCGGGACAGCACCGCGACACCGTTCCACCGGCCGGTGCCGTGCACCGCCGCCTCATAGCCGAGCTCGCGCAGCTGCTCATACGGGAAGGACGCATCGGCGCACTTGAGTTCCTGGAGGCACAGCACGTCCGTGCTACTGCTCTGCAGCCAGGCGAGCAGCCGCGGTAGGCGGGCGGTGATGGAGTTGACGTTCCAGGTCGCGATACGCAGTGCCATGTCTGGCAATGTACCGCCGGCGTCAGTGAAAGCTGATGGTCGAGACGGTATAGACAACTGGGGTATCCGGGTTGTCCATATTCACTGTGATGTCGTGGCCGGGCTTGCCGCCTGCTCCCGGCAGGCGGGCTCCGTCCCAGTCGTGTCGAGACGGAAAGCTCCAGCCCACTCGCTTCGCCTGCTCCGGTGCGATGGTCGGATGCCTCTTCTCCAAGGCGGCGCGGCTGATGCCCAGCTGTGCGAGGAAGGTGTCGAGCCCGCCTGCGGTGGTGGTGAACTGCACATACAGGGAACTCGCCTGCCACGAATTCAACTCGAAGTACGCAGGCTGGGTAACGCCCGACGGGATCGGCAGCTGGTATGTACGGCGCTGCACCTTGGCCGGTGTGTCGCGGACCAGGCCGGCCATCTCGGCCTTGAGCTCCCGGGCAGCTTGGGGGTTGTGGCTCTGCCCGGCGGCGATGACGAGGTATCCGGCGGGGATGACGACCAGCAGCGCGATGACGAGCCATTGGATCCAGCGGCGGTGCCCGCCGGCTTCAGTTGGCTGATGCACTGCGGCTCCCCATCGTCGGGTTCATCTCCGGGGCGCTCACTGTGTTCGGTCTGACGGTCATCGGCGCACCTCGCGGCCACGCGGGGCGAGCCTTGCGTTGAGCGACGCATTGAGCGACGAGACGCGCTCATAGCGCTCGACCCGCCGCCGGTTGGCACGGCGGAACCTGCGTGCGACCAGCCGGGCGAGATCGGCCGCACCGACCATTCCGGCCTCGGGGCCCAGTTGCGCCTTGACGATCCGCGCCTCGGGCCGGTAGCCGCGCCCGGTGAGCGTACGGCGGAAGGCATCCCTGGCCGGGCCGATCAACAGATCGTCCGCCGAGCTCACTCCACCGCCGATGACGAAGCAGGACGGATCGAGGGCGGCGGCGAGGTTGGCGATACCGACGCCGAGCCACTGGCCGATCTCCTGGAACAGCTCAATGCACATTGCGTCGCCTTCACGGGCGAGCTCGGTGATGAGGGGGCCGGTGATCTCCTCGACATGGCCGCTGACGCGCTCGATGATCCCGTAGGCAACCGGCGACTCGGCAGCGGCAAGCTCACGGGCCTCGCGCTCCAGCGCGTTTCCCGAACTGTACTGTTCCCAGCAACCACGGTTGCCGCACGGGCAGCGGTGGCCGCCGGGCACGACCTGCATATGGCCGAATTCACCGGCGACGCCGTACCGGCCGCGCTTGACCCGGCCGTCTTCCAAGATGGCGCCGCCGATCCCGGTGCCGAGCGTGATCATGACCAGGTCGGTCTCGCCGCGCCCCGCGCCGAAGCGCCATTCGGCCCAGGCCGCCGCGTTGGCGTCGTTGTCCACCATGACCGGCACCCGCAGTCGCTCGGTGAGCGCATCGCGCAGCGGCTCGTCGCGCCACGCCAGATGCGGTGCGAACAGCACACGGGACCTGTCGGCGTCGACCCAGCCGGCCGCGCCTATACCGACCGCATGCACGTCGTGCCGTTCGGAAAGGTCGAGCACCAGATCGGCGATGGTGTCCTCGACGACCTTGGGGCTCTTGGACTTGTGCGGGGTCTCGGCGCGCAGCTTCTCCAGGATGTGTCCGTCCGGGTCGACCACTCCCGCCATGACCTTGGTGCCGCCAATATCGATACCCACGGTAGGCACTTTGGGGGCCGTCAGATAAGAGCGGCGCTCACGGCGTCCGACGGTCAGCATGGTGGCACGGGCCGCGCCGGTGCGGTGCACGCGTTCGCGTGCGTCGCTCACCCCTTCTTTGTTCGCTTCTCCGCCCGCTCGCGCGTTCCGCGGACGGCCTGTCGTGCCGGAGGCGCGCACCTCGAACGGCGGCGCTGCGGCCGGCCACTCCACTTGCTCGCGTGCGTCGCTCAAAGGAGATCTCCGGGTCGGGGGGTCGGCGGTACCCACCCGCCATTACGCCCACGAATATACGACAGCTGTACGTCAGGGGCTGGTCAGGGGCGTACGAGGAGTTGGAACTCGAAGGCGTAGCGTGAGGCCCGATATATGTGGGTGCCGTATTCGACGGCACGGCCGGTGTCGTCGTACGTGGTGCGCTGCATGGTCAGCAGTGCAGCGCCCTCGGGCTCACCGAGTTGCTCACCCTCCTCAACGGTGGCGGTGCGGGCGCCGATGGCCTGCCGTGCGCTGTGCAGGGTGATCCCCGCCGCGCGCATCAGCCGGTACAAACCGGTCGTTTCCAGTTGGCCGCTGCCCAGATCGATCAGTCCGGGCGGCAGGTAGTTGCACATGCGGGCCATGGGTTCGCCGTGGGTGAGCCGCAGCCGCTCGAGAGCCAGCACATCGCTGCCTTCCGCGATGTTCAGTGCGCCCGCGACCTCGGCCGAGGCCGGTTCAGTGGCGTTGCGCAGCACGTGGGTGGCGGGGCTTTGGCCTGCCGCCTGCAGGTCGTCGTAGAGGCTGCTCAGCTCCAGTGGCCGTCTGACCTGGCTGTGCACGACCTGGGTACCGATGCCCCGGCGGCGGACGAGCAGGCCCTTGTCGACCAGCGACTGGATCGCCTGGCGGACGGTGGGGCGGGACAGGCCGAGCCGCCCGGCGAGTTCGATCTCGTTGCCGAGCAGGCTGCCCGGTGCGAGCTTGCCGTGCTCGATGGCACTCTCCAGCTGCTGAGCGAGCTGGTAGTAGAGCGGTACGGGGCTCGACCGGTCCACTGCGAACCCGAGGGCAGCGGATCCGGCGGACTCAGGGGTGGGCACAGAGCGAGAATATCCGCCCCTAAGGTTGACAGGAATCTCTGACATCAGATTGTCCTGACATTCGTTGGTCAAGGGACGTACGGGAGGCCGCGAAAACTGCAGGCCGCCCGTACGCCCAGCTGGTGGACGGGCCGCCGTCCGAGGGATCGGGTCAGCGGATGGTCACAGATGGCGCCGGCGGTTGGCCGCGTGGCGGTCGTACTCTTCGCGGGCCTTGACGGCGGCCACGCGGGTCGCGGTCTCAGCGACGGGCACGTCCCACCATGCCTGCGCGGCGGGGGCTGTCGGTGCAGCGCCTTCGGCAGTTTCGGTCTCGACGTAGACACAGGCCGGACGGTCCGAGGCGCGTGCGGCGGCGAGGGCCTCGCGCAGTTCACGGACGGTGTGGGCGATGATCACGTCCATACCGAGGCTCTCGACGTTGGCGGCAAGATCGACGGGCAGCGGCGCGCCGGTGTAGCTGCCGTCGTCCGCGCGGAAGCGGTAGGCGGTGCCGAACCGTTCCACGCCCGTCTCCTCCGACAGACCGCCGATGGAGGCGTAGCCGTGATTTTGGATGAGGACGAGCTTGACGTTGATGCCTTCCTGCACTGCGGTGACGATCTCGGTAGGCATCATCAGATACGTCCCGTCACCGACGAGCGACCAGACCGGGCGATCGGGGGCGGCCAGCCGCACTCCGATGCCGGCCGGGATCTCGTAGCCCATGCACGAATAGCCGTATTCGAGGTGGTATTGGCGCGGGGAGCGGGCCCGCCACAGCTTGTGCAGATCGCCGGGGAGGGATCCGGCTGCGTTGATGACAACGTCGTCGTCGCCGACCACCGAGTCCAAGGCGCCGAGCACCTGGGTCTGGGTGGGTCTGGCGTCCTCGTCGTCGACGGCGTAGGCAGCGTCGACGATGCGCTCCCAGTGGGCCTTGCCGGTGCGGTACTCGGCCTCGTACGTCTCGTCGACGCGGTGTCCGGCGAGCGCTTCGGTCAGCGCCTCCAGGCCCGCGCGGGCATCGGCGACCAGTGGCACGGCGCTCTGTTTGTGCGCGTCGAAGGCGGCCACGTTGAGGTTGACGAAGCGTACGCCCGGCGTGGCGAACAGGGTGCTGGATGCGGTGGTGAAGTCGGTGTAACGGGTTCCGATGCCGATGATCAGGTCAGCGGTACGCGCCAGGTCGTCGGCGACGGCGGTGCCAGTGTGCCCAATGCCGCCGATGTCGCAGGGGTGGTCCCAGCGCAGCGAGCCCTTGCCGGCCTGTGTTGAGGCCACGGGGATGCCGGTCGCGTCGACCAGTGCCTTCAGCGCAGCCTCGGCCTCGCTGTGGTGGATGCCGCCACCGGCGATGATCAGCGGTCGGCGCGCAGCCCGGATGGTGTGCACCGCCTCGGCGATCGCGGAGGAGTCAGGTGCCGGACGGCGTACGTGCCAGATCCGGTCGGCGAAGAACTCCTCGGGCCAGTCGAAGGCTTCGGCCTGCACGTCCTGCGGCATGGCGAGGGTGACTGCGCCTGTCTCGACGGGGTCGGTGAGTACGCGCATCGCCTGCAGGGCGGCGGGGATGAGCGCCTCGGGACGGGTGACGCGGTCGAAGTAGCGGGAGACGGGCCGCAGTGCGTCGTTGACGGAGATGTCGCCGGCCAAGGGGTATTCGAGCTGTTGGAGCACCGGTTCGGCGGGCCGGGTGGCGAAGGAGTCGCCGGGCAGCAACAGCACGGGCAGCCGATTGACGGTGGCGAGCGCGGCGCCGGTGACGAGGTTGGTGGCGCCGGGGCCGATGGAGGTGGTGACGGCCTGGGCGGCCAGCCGGTTCGACTGCCGGGCGTAGCCGACGGCGGCGTGCACCATCGCCTGCTCATTGCGACCCTGCAGATAGGGCATGCCTGAGGGGCCGGTGTGGCCGGCCTGCAGCAGCGCCTGGCCGAGCCCCGCGACATTGCCGTGGCCGAAGATGCCCCAGCAGGCGTTGATCAGGCGGCGTCGCCAGCCGTCACGCTCGGTGTGCTGGTGGGCGAGGAAGCCGACCAGGGCCTGTGCGACGGTGAGCCGCCGGGTGGAACCGGTCATCGGGGGTCCTTTTCGGGAGCACGGGTTTCGGGAGCACGGGTTTCGGGAGCACGGTCGGGGGCGCTGTAAAGCGGGAGCCGCGGGTCGGTCGGCTGGGCGGCCCAACTGCCGCGGATCCAGCTCTGGTCGGGGTGGTCGCAGATCAACCACTCCCGCTCCTCGCCCGGACCCGCCATCACGTTGAGGTAGTACATGTCGTGGCCGGGCGCGGCGATGGACGGTCCGTGCCAGCCGTCGGGGATCAAGACGGCGTCACCGGTGCGGACTTCGGCGAGCACGTCGGTGCCGTGTCCGTGACCGGATGGGGTGACGCGCTGGTAGCCGAAGCCGTCGGCGCCCGCGAGACTCTCGGCACTCTCGGCGCTCGCGGCGCTCGCGGCGATTTCGTAGTAATAGATCTCTTCGAGCTCGGACTCCTCGCCGGGGCGGTGCTCGTCGTGCTTGTGCGCCGGGTACGAGGACCAGTTGCTGCCGGGGGTAAGCACCTCGACGGCGATGAGCTTGTCGGCCTCGAAGGCGCCTGCGGCGGCGAAGTTGTTGACCTGGCGGGAGCAGGAGCCGGTGCCGCGCAGTTCGACGGGGACGGCCCAGGCCGGTCCATAACGCGCGGGCAAGCGGCGGGTGCAGCGGGCGCCGGTGAGGGCGAAGCGGCCACCGTCGCGCGAGCCGAGGGATACTTGGGCGTCGCGCGGCACGTATGCGAAGTCAGTCACGCCGCTGAATACGCTCTCGCGGCCGTGGAGTTGGAACGTTTGCCCCTCAGTGGCGACCGAGCACGAGCCGGCCAGCGGCAGCACGATCCATTCGCTGTCACCGGTGGCGAAGACATGCCAGGCGCCCGGCGGCAACTCGAGCACGCGCAACGAGGAGTATCCCCATCCGGCCCGCTCCGGGTCGATGTCCAAGGCGTATTCGCCCCGTGCGCCCTTGCCCGCGGGCACATGGCCCTCCAAGGCCCTGGCGTTGCTGATGTCAGCCATAGTCATGGTGTGTGCCTCCTCCTTTCTTGCCCTGTGGTTCCTCAGAGCAGACCAACAGCGGTGTCGACAGCGGTCTCGACGCTGCCTTCCGCCGGGTACAGCAGCGAGCGTCCGACGACCAGGCCCTGCACCGTGGGCAGTCGCAGCGCCTTGCGCCACTTCTCGTAAGCGCCTTCTTGGTCCTTGCCGACCTCACCGCCGAGCAGGACTGCGGGGAGCGTGGAGCTTTCCATCACCGCAGCCATCTCGTCGACGTCCTCGGTGACTGGCACCTTCAGCCAGGTGTACGCGGATGTGCCGCCGAGGCCGGAGGCGATGGTGATGGACTTGGTGACGGCCTCTGCGCTCAGGTCGTTCTTCACTTGCCCGTCGATGCGCCGGGA
The DNA here is from genome assembly GCA_019243445.1 of Streptomycetaceae bacterium. Lineage (GTDB taxonomy): Bacteria > Actinomycetota > Actinomycetes > Streptomycetales > Streptomycetaceae > Streptantibioticus_B. The sequence continues at coordinate 10,205 of JAFAUH010000356.1, forward strand.
GATGAACGGCTCGATGAAGACGGGCAGTTTGAGCTCGGCCATCTCGTCGATGGCCCGGGCGGCCGACAGCAAGGTGGTGAGCGAGCCGGGGTCGTCGTAGTCGATGCGCAGCAGGAGCTTGCCTGCGTCGAAGCCGAACCGGGCAATGTCCTGGGGGCGGTGGCCGGTGAACCGGTCGTCGAGTTCGAAGGCCGCACCGGCGAGGCCACCACGGTTCATCGACCCCATGACGACCTTGCCCTCGAGCGCGCCGAGCAGCAGCAGATCCTCGATGATGTCGGCGGTGGCGAGTACGCCATCGACACCGGGGCGGGAGAGTGCGAGACACAACCGTTCCAGCAGATCGACCCGGTTGGCCATTGCGAGCTTGTGATCGCCGACGGCAAGCGCGCCGCGTGCCGGATGGTCGGCCGCAACGATCATCAACCGGCCGCTGTCTCCTATGAGGGGGCGGCGCTGCCGTCGGGCGGCAGCTTCCGCAATGGCCTCGGGATGCCGCGTCCGCACCGTGACAAGATCACTGATGCTGATACTCAAGAGGTGCTCCTCGCTTCTAGCAATTCACATAGCAGGGGCCGGGTACGTGCACGCCGCAGGCGCGCGGCGAGGGTCAGCCGCGCGCGAGGAGGTCTTCGACCTCGGAATCGGTGGGCATCGCGGAGGAACAGGCGAGACGGGAGGCGACCAGGGCGCCTGCGGCGTTGGCGTAGCGCATGAGGCGCATCAGATCCCAGCCGGCCAGCAGCCCGTGGCAGAGGGATCCGCCGAAGGCGTCGCCCGCCCCGAGACCGTTGACGACGTCGACTTGGACGGGTGGGACTTCGGCGGTGGTGCCGTCGCGGTGCACAGCGAGTACGCCCTTGGAGCCCTGTTTCACCACGGCCAACTCCACCCCGGCGTCGAGGAGGGCCTGGGCGCAGGCGCGTGGTGCGCGTACGCCAGTGGCGACCTCGCATTCGTCGAGGTTGCCGACGGCGACGGTGGCGTGCTGGAGCGCCTGGGCGTAGTGAGTACGCGCCTGAGAAGGGTCTTTCCCAGCACCCTTTTCCCAAAACATGGGCCGCCAGTCGAGATCGAAGACGGTAATGCCGCCGCTGTCCCTGGCCTGGAGCGCGGTGAGGGTCGCCGAGCGGCTGGGCTCTTCGCACAGGCCAGTGCCCGTCATCCAGAAGATCCTGGCCGACCGGATGGCTTCGAGATCGAGCTCGTCGGGATGGATCTCCAGGTCGGGGGCCTTGGGCAGGCGGTAGAAGTAGAGCGGGAAGTCGTCCGGCGGGAAGATCTCGCAGAAGGTGACCGGTGTCGGGTACTGGTCGACAGGGGTCACCCAGCGGTCGTCGACCCCGAACTCTTTCAGCGCTTGGTGGATGTAGGTGCCGAACGGGTCGGCGCCGGTGCGGCTGATCACCGCGGTGGTCCGTCCGAGACGGGCAGCGGCGACTGCCACATTGGTCGCCGAGCCACCGAGGAACTTGCCGAAGGTCTCCACCTGCGACAGCGAGACGCCGGTCTGCAGCGGGTAGATGTCCACCCCGATCCGGCCCATGGTGATCAGGTCGTACGGCTTGGTCATGGGCAAGCTCCTCGTGGTCCGTCAGGCGGCGTACGTACGGCAGATGTATGTACGAGCATGGGCGGGTGCCGTGATGCTCTGGCCGGCGGCCCGGTCCTGTCAGATCTAGTCCTCGGCGGGAACCATGTCAATGGTTTGTCATTACATATGAACGTCTAGACCCAGCTCCAGCCTAACGTTACCGTGACGTTACGTCGAGATGAAGTGATGTCCTAACAAAGTCTTGACAGCTCTCCGCGCCCGAGGGTTGACTCCCCTTTTGCAACGGGCGTGTTAACCGCATCACCAACACGATCGGGCCCACAACCTTCCGGAGTCCGCGATTATCAAGTCCCTGACCAACGATTCCGCCACTTCGGAGTGCTCTTCTTCCTCCCCTTCCCCTTCTTTCCCCTCTTCCCCAGTGAGGTGCAGGATTAATGGACAAGTCCCCCAGTGCCCGTAGGACCGCCCTCGGCGCCGTGTGTGCAGCAGGGCTTCTGCTCACCGTCGCCGGCTGTGCCAGCAGCACCGGCGGTGCGAAGGCCGAGCAGAGCACCACCGGCGTGACGGCAGGCCACGCCAACACACCCCGGATGACGATCGCGATGGTCACCCACGCAGCACAGGGCGACACCTTCTGGGACATCGTGCGCAAAGGCGCCGAGGCGGCAGCCGCCAAGGACAACGTCAAGCTCGTCTACTCCTCCGACCCTGTCGCCTCCAACCAGGCCAATCTGGTCAGCAACGCCATCAACCAGAAGGTCGACGGGCTCGCCGTCACCCTCTCCACCCCCGACGCCATGCGGGACGTGGTCGCCAAGACCGAAGCGGCAGGCATACCCGTCGCCGCCTTCAACCAGGGCGAGGACTACTGGAAACAGATGGGTGCAATCGGCTACTTCGGCTCGGACGAGAAGATCGCCGGCCAGGCGCTCGGCGACCGGCTCAACTCAATGGGCGCCAAGCACGACTTGTGCATCATCCATCAGCAGGGCTCGGTGGCACTGGAAGACCGGTGCGCGGGGGTGAAGTCCACGTTCAAGGGGACTACCGACATCCTGTACGTCAATGGCGCCGACATGCCGTCCGTGCAGTCGATGCTGACCGCAAAGCTGCGGCAGGACCCGAGCATCGACCAAGTCACCGCGCTCGGCGCTCCGATCGCGCTGACCGCCATCAGCTCGATCAGCGACGCAGGCAGCAAGGCGAAGGTCAACACCTTTGACCTCAACAAGGACGCGGCGGCGGCGATCAAGAACGGCAAGATCGAATTCTCCGTCGACCAGCAGCCCTTCCTCGAGGGCTATCTGGCGGTTGACTCCCTGTGGCTGTACAAGGTCAACGGCAACACCGTCGGCGGCGGCCAGCCCACACTGACCGGCCCGGCATTCGTCGACAGCTCCAATATCGCCAAGGTTTACCAGTACGCACAGAACGGCACCAGGTGATCAATAGATGAGTGCCCAGACCACCACCCCCAGCTCCGCGCCCCCGCCGTCTCAGCCGGCATCACTCCCGGAGAAGCGGACCGCGCAGCGGTCGCTCACGCGCAGATTCCTGGCCCGCCCGGAAGTCGGCGCTCTGATCGGCGCGATCGCCGTCTACACCTTCTTCTGGGTGATGGCCCCGAGCTTCCGGTCGGCCGACTCGCTGTCCACGATGCTCTACCAGGCCTCGACGCTCGGCCTGATGGCACTGCCGGTCTCCTTGCTGATGATCGGCGGCGAGTTCGACCTGTCGGCCGGTGTCGCGGTCACCACCTCGTCCCTGACGGCGAGCATGTTCGCCTACCAGTTGACGATGAACGTCTGGATGGGCGTGATCGTCGCACTGGTCGTCGCGCTCACCGTGGGATTCATCAACGGCTATCTGCTGGTCAAGACCGGACTGCCCAGCTTCCTGGTCACCTTGGGCTCGTTCTTGATGCTCCAGGGCCTGAACCTGGCGATCACCAAGATCTTCACCGGCAACGTGGCCACCAACGACATCTCCGACATGGAGGGCTTCAACTCCGCCAAGGCAGTCTTCGCCTCCGATATCAATATCGCCGGGGTCCAGGTGAAGATCACAGTGCTGTGGTGGCTGCTGTTTGTCGCCATCGGGACCTGGGTGCTGCTGCGCACCAAGTTCGGCAACTGGATCTTCGCCGTCGGCGGCCAGAAAGAAAGCGCACGGGCCGTCGGCGTGCCGGTGGCTCACACCAAGATCGCACTGTTTATGCTGGTGGGGCTCGGTGCCTGGTTCGTCGGCATGCACCAGCTGTTTGCGTTCAACGCCGTGCAGTCCGGTGCAGGCGTCGGCAACGAACTGCTCTACATCGTCGCGGCGGTGATCGGCGGCTGCCTGCTCACCGGTGGTTTCGGCTCGGTGATCGGTCCGGCGATCGGTGCCTTCATCTTCGGCATGGTGACCCAAGGCATCGTCTTCGCCGGCTGGAACCCCGACTGGTTCAAGTTCTTCCTCGGCGTCATGCTGCTGGGCGCCATGCTGCTCAACACCTGGGTCCAACGCCAGGCATCCCGGAGGTGACCACCATGGCCAAGAACACGACAGATACCGCACCCATCGTCGAACTGCACGAGATGGGCAAGCTGTACGGCAACTTCCGCGCCCTGTCCGGCATCAACCTGGCCGTCAAGCCCGGCCAGGTCACCTGCGTCCTCGGCGACAACGGTGCCGGCAAGTCCACCCTCATCAAGGTCATTTCCGGACTCCACCCGTACGACGAGGGCGATTACAAGGTCGACGGCGAACCGGTGCGTTTCACCACGCCCCGCGAAGCCCTCGGCAAGGGGATCGCCACCGTCTATCAGGACTTGGCCGTCGTCCCGTTGATGCCGGTGTGGCGGAACTTCTTCCTCGGCTCGGAGATCACGCGTGGCCCCTGGCTCGTGCGCCGCCTCGACATCGAGAAGATGAAGAAGATCGCGGACGAGGAACTGCGCGCGATGGGCATCCACCTCGATGACATCGAGCAGCCCATCGGCACTCTCTCCGGGGGCCAGCGCCAGTCCGTGGCCATCGCCCGCGCCGTCTACTTCGGTGCCCGGGTACTGATCCTGGACGAGCCGACCGCCGCCCTGGGCGTCAAGCAGTCCGGCGTGGTGCTCAAGTACATCGCCGCCGCCCGTGATCGCGGCCTCGGCGTCATCTTCATCACTCACAACCCCCACCACGCCTACATGGTCGGCGACCACTTCGCCGTACTCCGTCTCGGAACCCTGGACCTGAGCGCCGACCGCAGCCAAGTGTCCCTCGAAGAACTCACCAACCACATGGCAGGCGGTGCCGAACTCACCGCGCTCAAGCACGAACTGGCGCAGGTCCGCGGCGTCGACGTCGAAGAACTCCCAGGAGAGGCCGACTTGTCGGCCTCTCCTGCTTCCTCGTCCTGAAGGTGAGCGACGCACGCGAACAGGCGGAGAGGGCCCGCGGAGCAGGGGAAAGGCGACCAAGGGCCCGATTGAGGGGCATGCTCCGGCACGACAAGTCACCCGAGGAGCCTGGAAGCGGGCGGAGAAGCGAACGAAGAAATAGCTGTCACCCGGCCGAATCGCAACCTCATCGAACCCAAGCCTCATCGAACCCAAGGAGACCACCGCCGATGACAGACAGCAAAGTGACATCAGCCGATTCCGTCGGTGGACCCGTGCTGGATCTCCTCCGCATCGGTTCCGCACCGGATTCGTGGGGTGTGTGGTTCCCCGACGATCCCCAGCAGGTGCCATGGCAGCGTTTCCTGGACGAGGTCGCGGAGGCGGGCTACGAGTGGATCGAGCTCGGCCCATACGGCTACCTGCCGACCGACCCGGTCCGGCTCACCGAGGAGGTGGACTGCCGCAATCTGAAGGTCTCCGCCGGCACGGTCTTCACCGGACTCCACCACGGTCCCGGGGTCTGGGACTCCACCTGGGCGCACGTCTCCCAGGTGGCCGAACTGACGCAGGCGATGGGCGCGCGCCACCTCGTCGTCATCCCCGCCTTCTGGCGCGACGACAAGAGCGCCGAGCAGTTGGAGAACAGCGAGCTGACGACCGAACAGTGGGGGCATCTGGCGAGCGGCATGAACCGGCTCGGCCGCGAGGTACGGGAGCAGTTCGGCCTCGACATCGTTGTGCATCCGCACGCCGACACACATATCGACACCGAGGAGCATGTCGTCCGCTTCCTCGACGCCACCGACTCCGACCTCGTCAACCTCTGCCTTGACACCGGTCATTACGCCTACTGCGGCGGCGACAACGTCAAACTGATCGAGACCTACGGGGAGCGGATCGGCTATCTGCACCTGAAGCAGGTGGATCCGCAGATCCTCGCCGACGTCATCAAGAACGAGATGCCGTTCGGCCCCGCGGTCAAGCGCGGCGTCATGTGCGAACCACCGCGCGGCATCCCCGAGTTGCCGCCGGTGCTCGCCGCCGCGCAGGAAATCGGCGTCGAGCTGTTCGCCATCGTCGAGCAGGACATGTACCCGTGCCCGCCCGACCAGCCGCTGCCCATCGCACAACGCACCCGCCGCTACCTGCGCGGCTGCGGCGCCTGACCCAGCGCAGCCACTGTCCTCACGACACGGCTCGACACAGCTCGACACAGAACGGAAAGACGACATCATGACCGAGCAGGGAACCCTCCGCGTCGCGGTGATCGGCACCGGCAGGATGGGCGCCGACCACGTCCGGCGCATCAACGACGTGATCAGCGGGGCGCAGGTGACGGCCGTTGTGGACGTCGACGGGGAGCGGGCCAAGTCAGTCGCCGACTCCGTCGACGACTGCATGGCCTACACCGACCCAGCCGCCGCGATGACCTCGCCCGACGTCGACGCCGTGCTGATCGCCTCTCCCGGCCCGGCGCACGAGGAGACGCTCCTCGAAGCGTTCCGCCACGACCTGCCCGTGCTGTGCGAGAAGCCGCTCGCACCCGATGCCGCCTCCGCACTGCGGATCCTCGAAGCCGAACAGAAGTTGGGCCACCGCCGAGTGCAGGTGGGCTTCATGCGCCGCTACGACAAGGAGTACATGCAGCTCAAGCAGCTGCTGGCAAGCGGTGGCCTCGGCCGACCACTGCTGCTGCACTGCCGGCACCGCAACGCCTCCGTGCTCCCCTACTTCACCAACGAGATGCTCATCAACGACTCGGTGGTGCACGAGATGGACTGCACCCGCTGGCTGCTTGAGCAGGAGATCATCGCGGTCACCGTGGTACGGCCGAGGCCGTCGGCCAACGCCCCCGCGGGGCTGAGCGACCCGCAACTGGTGCTCTTCGAGACCGATGGCGGCGCGGTCGTCGACGTCGAGATCTTCGCCACCTGCGGTTTCGGCTACCAGGTGCAGACCGAGGCGGTCTGCGAGAACGGCACAGCGCGCATCGGCGACGCCCACGGCCTGATGACCAACACCGCAGGCCGCTGGGGCGGCGAGATCGCCCCGGACTTCGTGGCGCGATTCGAGGAGGCGTACGACCGCGAGGTGCAGCGCTGGGTCGACGCCACTCGACGCGGCGAGGTCGAAGGCCCCAGCACCTGGGATGGCTATGCGGCGGCGGCTGTGTGCGAGGCGGGGGTGCGTGCGCAAGTCGAGGGCCGACGAGTCGCGGTCGAGATGATCGAACGCCCTGCGCTGTACCACTGAGTTGCTGATCTCCTGACTGTCCGCACGACTGTCCGCACGGCTGTCCGGTTGTCGTACGCGTCGTACACGGCGGAGCCGTCGTGGAGCGCAGGGCTGTCCTCCCACGCCATCAAGCTGCACGAGCCGTCAGGGACGTCAGTCAGGGATGTCAGTCAGGGATATTGCACAGAACACACAGAACACAGCACCCACAGAACGCTCAAAAAGGGACTTCATGAAGCGTGATTCGATCGGCGTCGCCGTCATCGGCGCCGGATTCGCCGGGCGCGCCCACGCGGCGGGCTACCGCTCCGCGACCACCGTCTACGGAACCGACCGGCCAGAAGTGCGACTGGTCGCCATCGCCGACACCAACGCCGGCCTCGCCGAGGATGTGCGCAAGCGCTACGGCTACCAGCGCACCGAGTCCGACTGGCGGGCCATCGCCGCAGCCGACGACATCGACGCGGTGAGCGTAGCGGTCGCCAACCGGCTGCACCGCGAAATGGTCGAGGGACTGCTGGCGGCCGGCAAGCACGTACTGTGCGAGAAGCCGCTGGCGCCGTCGGTCGAGGATGCCAAGGCCATGATCGCGGCAGCTGACGCGGCGCCAGAACTGGTGACTTCCGTGGGCTACTGCTACCGGCGCTGTCCCGCCGTCGGTGCCATCCGCGACGAGCTGAACAGCGGCCATCTGGGCACCCCCATCCACTTCAACGGTCGCTTCTGGTGCGACTACAGCCTCAGCCCGGACGCCCCCTTCACCTGGCGTGACAAGGGCGGTCCCGGCTCCGGTGCCCTC
>JAFAUH010000158.1 GCA_019243445.1 Streptomycetaceae bacterium
GGATTGGAACGCGGCGGCACTCCGCTGTTCGACAACTTCCGGCTCCAGCGGAACCGGTGGGACCTGCAGCACGGCCCGTCGGCGTCGCGCGACCACCAAGCCCAGGCCGGGGAGCAAGCAGCCCAGGCCGGGGGGCAGCTCACCTCGCACCGCGAGATGACAGGGCTGCTGTCGGAACTGTCGCGGGAGCAGCATGAGCAGCTTTACTGGCAAGCGAGCGGGATCTTGCAGTCGATCGCGGGTGAGCGGCTCGTGGTGGGTACCGATGAGGAGTCGCGGCTGCTGCGGTTGAGGCAGCGGATGGAAGTGGGCCGGGTGGCGTACGCGCTGCATACCGGCGGTGAGGCGGTGGCGGAGGAAGTGGCCCGTGCCATCGCCGCCGAGCGCGGCGGTATGCGGTTGCGAGGCGGAGTGGGCGGTGCCCGGGAGCGGGCGGAGTCGTCGGCTTCGGGAGCGGCCCGTGCGCCTGAGTCGCGGCCGCTGGTGAACCGTGTGCCCGGCCTTGAAGAGCGGCCTGGCACGATCGATGAACGAGTGCGGGCAGGTGCCCAGCCGTTCCAGCATCTGAAGACAAGCCCGCTTCACCGCGTGCTGATGGAGTCGCTCGGCCGATTCGAACACCTCCCGGCGGCGGAGGACCGGGCGACGCAGGCCACCCGCGCCGCTGAAGCAGAGCTGCAGCCGGAGCTGGTGGGGCCCGGTGCCACCGCACCGGCGGCCTGGGAGGTGCGGCTGGACGAGGCGAGCGGGGCAAGAAGGGCAAGCGGGCTGCGTGTCGTGGGCGCACCGGGCTCCGATCCGATGGTGGTCGACGCAGCCGGCCGGCCCACGGATGTCTGGGAAGCGGTGGCAGGAAGCGAGGGCCGAGTGGTCGTGGTACGTGACGCCGACTCCGCCGTCGATGCCGGTATCGACCCTGCCGTCGATGCCCCTGTGCTGCTGGTGCACACCGACAGCCTGCGTGTCGAGGTCCCGCGCTTGGAGGACATGGTCATCGAGGTGGAGCGCAAGTCCGACACCGGTATGGCACTGCGCTTCCGGGTGCCCAGTGCGCCGGAGTATGTGATGGCGGAATACCAGTTCAGCAGGGGAGAGGGACTGAAGGAGCAAGACCTTTGGCTGAGCCGCCACCCCATGGAGTCGTCCGCCGGCTCGCTGCAGCTCTCCCCCCTCTCCTCCCCCGGCAGCGAACTGCGGGTCCTGGACCGGAACGGGCACACGGTTGACGTACCGGCCGAGTTCCTCAGGGACGGTGAGGAACTGATAGTGCGGCTGCCTGCGCGCGACTCACTGAACGGTACGAGCACCGAGTACCGGTTCAAGACTGGGTGGCTGCTGCGGGCGCGCGAGGAGATGCCGCTGGCGCATGGTCCCCAGGATGCGTCCCTGGCCTCGCTGCGGCTCGTCGTGGAGCGCGACGGTCAAGGAAGGATGCTGACACGGAATCTGCTCAGTGAGGACGCGGCATCGTTCCAGTGGCAGGACATCCACGCCACACTGGCGGAGGATTTGCCGGACGGGTTCACCCTCATCGAGCCGGCCACGGGCATCCGCCGCCACTACGCCAGTGACGGTGAGCTGGTCTACCGGGATCAGCCGCTGGCACCGGAGGTGTATCTGCGTGTCGGTGTCGGCGACGGGGAGGGTGTCCTGCGGGTGGTCGGGGAGCACAGCGATACGGTCCCAGGTTGGCAGGCGGAGTGGGCGGCCGATTACCAGTTGGGTGGGGACGACTCCTCACTCGGCAAGCTGGCAGTCATCGCGCCACCCGGAGCACAGGAAGCGGCGGATGTGGAGCTGTACGGATCGTCCGCCGCGCTGCAACGATTCCGTCTCGGGCTGGTGCCCGGGAGGAGGGCAGACGATCCTCAGCTCGCGTTCACCCTCTTCGACGAGGTCAAGAAATTCCGCTATCACTACGGCCCCGACCTCCGCCTGGCGCAGCGGGACGTGCCGCTGCGCCTGAGGGAGCAGGCCCTGCGGGAGCTGCTCGACCGGGAGTCGGTCTTCTTGCGCACCGACGCTGCCGACGGCCACGCCATCGTCGAGGTCGTCGATGCGAATGGTGCCCGGGTACAGGGCTTGCGGGCAAAGACGCGGGACCGCGGCCGGGTCACCCTGACACGATCCGGTGCTGAACAGGGGCCGCAGATAAGGATCGTGGTAGACCTCCGGGACGGGCGTGTAGTGAAGATGAAGCACGGGCCCATGGAGTTGAACAAGAAACAGTTTGAGCGCTACGCGAAGACGAGGAACCACGTCGAGCTGCCGCGGAAGACGAGGCTGGAAAGGAAGCACGTCCCGGACCCGGAGCGGCTGGACAAGATCACGGAGGAGTTGGAGGGGTCGGGGGACGAGCTCGAATTCCATGACGCTCAGGATCACTGGGACGGCGAGGGACTCGACCTCACTGCGCTGGAGTCCCGTACGCGGGTGATGCTGAACCGGACATCCGGAACCCAGCCGGTGACCTTCATCGTGCCCCCGGAGCGTACCGAGGTGGTCCGGGAAGGAGTGGTGGATTCGTCGGTTGCGGGTCTCACGTCACATCAGACGCCGGACCCCCTGCAGGCCAGGGTGCCCGAGGCCGGCGAGGCACTGGCCTCGCAGCAAGCAGTCAGGGAGGCCGTCATAGCGCGCGTGCTCAAGCGGTGGTCGGGTGGTCATGGCATCGCCGGGCTGCTGTGGAACAAGGGCGCCGCAGAGCGGGAGCAAGCGCTCAGCGCCAAGTACGGGATCCGGATCGGGCCGCCTCCGGAGCGGCCGCGCGACCACTTCAGCCATTCCATGCTGGACCGGATCGACAAGGTACTGGGCGGCCTGCCCCCCGAACACGTACGGGACAACCCCCATCTGGCAGCAATTCAGCCCGAGGTATCGGGAGAGGAGGACGCGGCCAGTGGGTACGACGCGGAGCAGCAGGCCATCAACATAGTCAAGCCCTTCCAGATGCCTTCCTGGTTGTACACAGAGGTGAACCGGGGGCGGGTCTGGCAGCGCCGGTTGATGGACAAAGGGGCGATGGCCGCCTACGAGGGAATCGGCGGAAAGGAGGAAAAAGCGCTCGGTATTGCAGGTCAGGAGCGCCAGGTCATGGGCGGCACGTCGAATGTGCTGGCCCACGGCAACCTGACGAAGTGGACGATCCGGCACGAGACCGGGCACTCCGTCGACAAGTCCGTTGGCTGGATGACGAAGTTCAAGCACGAGGACCGCTTCGGTGGCTGGCGGATCTACGGACCTGAGGCGGACCACAGCCTCCAGGACGTGGCCACGGCGATCTTGAGAAAGGTGGGCCTTGGAGACCACCTGGGTGTCGAAGACCGATGGCAGATGAGCTTGCTCGACTCGGTGACGACCGCGCTGACTCCGGACACGGTGCGTAATCATCCGGAGCGACTGACCAACCTGATCAGCGATTTCTCCGACCAGAGTGAGCACTTCAAGGAGCGGCTCGAGCGCGTTGTGCATTTCGTGCAGCTCGCCCTCGCCCAGCCGTGGACGCTCCGGGACGGTGGCGCCGACATACTCACCATCGAAGGCCGGACCTACCACGTCGACCACTACGATCAGTGGGTCAGCTACCTGCAGCAGGAACGGGAACAGCACGCCCTCTCCAACTACCAGTTCTCCAGTCCGGACGAGTGGTTCGCGGAAGCCTACGCGGCCTTCCACGACCCCAAGCCAGGTCCGCGAGAGCGGCTCCACCCGGGGGTGCGGCACTGGTTCGACAAGGAGCTCCCGGCGTTGCTCGGGCGCGGCACC
>JAFAUH010000152.1 GCA_019243445.1 Streptomycetaceae bacterium
ATCCACGGACACCATCCAGGAGGCCCACAACACCACCGACGAGCACTGGCGCGCCCAGCAGCAGCCATCGCGCGATGTCGCCGACCCGCGTGAACCCCACCAGGAGATCTGGATCGCAGGACGCGAACCGTCACCTCCACCACTGGCCGACATCATCCTCCACGGTGGTCGGCGCATGCTGCTCAGCATGCCGGCCGGGGGAGGCAAGACCATGACAGTAGCGACAGCAGTCCATGAAGCCGCGAGCCGCGCGTGCCTGGTGCTCGGGCCAGACCGGACCTACCTCCACCACGTGGTCAAGACCTGGCGCATGGTCAGCCGGAGACCTCTCGCGGGAATCAACATCCGCCCCACCCGCAGTGGCAAGGCAGGCGACAAGCTGACCACCGCAGGGCAACTGGCCGACTGGATGGCACAACAGCCCCCAGGAGCCCTCGTCGTGGCCTGCTACCACGACGCCGGGCTCATCGTCCAAAGCCACCGTGACCACCACCTGCCGCCCTGGGAACACCTCATCGTCGAGGAAGCCCACCGCACCGCCGAAGGCACCATCAGCCCGGACCATCCGCATGCTGTGATCCACTACGACGACGGCATCCTCGCCTACAAGCGCGTCTACCTGACGGCCACTCCCCGCATCCCCTGCGAACTGCCCGGCCCCGGCGACAGCCGAACCGAGATCGCCTGGGCCGTGGACATGCCCGCCCAGTCGATCTTCGGCACCCACCACTCCAGCGTGGACCGCGCAGAACTCGTGGCCAAAGGACTGCTCAGCCCCTACCAGCTGATGCGAATCCGAGTGCCCGAACTGCCCAGCTTCCCGCACTGGCGCGCCCAGGCCATCGGAGCAGCCCACCTCATCGAACAGCACCACCTGCGCCGCGTGGTGGCCGCACTCGGGGACACGAAGCAGGCCGAAGCCTTCGCCTGCCAACTGGCCGTCCGGATGCTCGATGCGGAGATCCTCATCCCCCCGCACAAGGCCGTGCGCTACCAGCACAATCAGCCGGTGATCCGCTGCCAGCCCGCGACCGACCCCATGTCACCCGACCTCGACGCCCTCGTGCTCCCCTCCAGTGCCTACACCACGCTGGAACTGGTGGACGCCCTCTCGCCCCTGCTGGGCCAGCACCCACAACGTGCCGCGCAGACAGTGATCATTGTGCCCGAGCCCGTCGCCCCCAACGACGGCGCGCCGAGCGCCGAGCCCCCTGCCGTCTTGCGCCGCATCGCAGCGGCGCTCTGGGCCCACGACCGGGCCGACCGCCGGTGAACCCGGCAGCAGAGCCGCCGTCGATGGGGGAGGGGACCCTGCCCGGCCCTCAGAATGCGGCATGCCAGGATCACCGTAGAGGAGGTCGGCCCGGTGAGCTCACTGCAGGTGGACGTGCTGGCGTATGAGGCGCCGTGCGAGCAGTGCTCCTATGGCAGCCTCTGCAGCCGTCTATAGTCTGGATCCGTGGTGACCGGTCAACGTTTACGCTCCAGCGCAGCGATCGCGTGTGTGATATTGATTCTCGGCGCGTCGCTGTGCATTCAGCTGTCGGCTGCGATTGCCAAGAGGCTGTTTGACACTGTCGGTACTGTTGGCACGAGTGGGCTGCGCATGGCCGTCGCCGCACTGGTGCTGATAGTGCTGACCCGACCAGTGCTGTGGGGGCGGCCGCTGCGGGAGTGGGCTGGCATCGTCCTGTATGGCGTGGCGATGGCCGCGATGAACGTGTCATTTTACAACGCCGTCGCGAACCTCCCGCTCGGCATGGCGGTGACGCTGGAATTTCTTGGGCCGTTCTTTGTGGCGTTTTTCGGTACGCGCTCCCGGTGGGATTCGATGTTTCCGCTGACGGCGCTGGCAGGGGTGGGGCTGATAGGCGACTCGACGAGCGGGTTGAGCGTCGCAGGTTTGGCCTGGGGACTCAGCGCTGCGCTGGCCTTCGGTGGCTATACGGTACTCGCTGGTTACGTGGGGAGCGCCTCGACTGGCTTCTCCGGCCTGTCGCTGTCAGTCACCGTTGGGGCGCTGCTGTTGGCGCCGTTCTCAGCCGCAGCCGCGCCACGGGTGCCAGGTATAGGGGGATGGCTCGCACTTGCTGCGTCCGGGGTCATCGGTGTGGCGATCGCGTTCAGCTTCACCTACACCGCGACCCGACTCACCTCTCCGCGTGTGACTGGGACTTTGCTGGCTGTGGATCCAGCGATGGGGGCGCTGATCGGTGCGTTGGTGCTCGATCAGCGTCTTACCGCCGCAGCCGGGCTGGGCATCGCGTTGGTGGTTGTGTCCGGTGCCGCGGTCGCGTGGCTCGCTGGGGCGCAACGTGGGAAAACCGGCGCTTCTACCGAGGAAAGGGTTGAGCTGCGCAAACATTGAGCGCTGCATGTAGGCGAGGCAGCCTGTCTCTACCCTGGCGGTGGAGGAGGGATTCCGATGGGGTCGTTGTTGGAGGAGCGTCATGCCTGGGATGCCCGCTGCTCGGCTGCGTGCGGAGCAACTGGAGGCCGAGTTGGCGGGATGGATTGGGGGAACGGGCGAACCTGGAGCGGTGGGGGAACGCCCGGGAGGTGATGGCGAAGATGTCGATGGAGACGTCTGCCGCGCCGGTCGCGGACACCTCGCGGGCGGCGCGGCATGCCTCGTCCCTGTAGGTGGGGCCGAGCGGCAGGCACCACCCCCCGGCCCGTACACCCCACGCGGCCAATGCGACACCGTCGCCTGTGTCTTCGACTCGCGCCCCGGCCCCAGAATGCCCCACGATGGCATCCATCCACCGGGCGACCGGAGTGGCGAGCGTACGTCCCACCCAGTGCCGAAGGTCCTTCCCTGACAGGCTTTTCGGACACTTCTAGAGTGAGCACAAGCCCATCGTCTGACGGAGCGTTCCGCCCTCGTACTCGGTACGGAACAAGCCCCGTTGCTGCAGCTTCGGCACGACGAGGTCGACGAAGTCAGTTGCGCTGCCCGGCAGTGGACCTGGCGTGATGATGAAGCCGTCGCACCCCTTGTTGTCGAAGAAGTGCTCGAGCTCGTCGGCAACGTGGTCGGCGTCCCCCACGATCTGCGGGGTCAGTTCGGAGGTGGCGTAGCGGACGGCCGCCTCTCGCAAGGTCAGGCCCTCCGCTCGGGTGCCCTGCAGCACCACGTCGAGCGAGCCGCGGGTGCCGGATGCGTCACCGATGTCCGTCAGCGGAGTATCGAGCGGGAACTGGGACAGATCGACGCCGATCTGCGAACTCATAGTGAGCAAACCTACGGTGGGGTCGATCAGGCTCTCCAGATGGCGTCGTTTCGCCTCGGCGATCTCGTTCGTCTCGGCGACAACCACCTGAACGGCGTTGAGAATCTTGACCTGTTCCGGGTCACGGCCGTAGCTCCGTGCCCGGTTCTTGACGTTGCGGTAGAAGGCCTGCATGTCCGACAGCGAGTGCTGCAGCGAGAAGATCACCTCACCCCAGCGGGCGGCGAACTCCTGTCCGCGGTCGGAGGCTCCGGCTTGCATCAGGACCGGGCGGCCCTGCGGAGAACGGGGTACGCTGAGCGGTCCGCACGCGGAGATCCACTTGCCCTGGTAGTCGGGCCGGCGTATCGCCGTGGAGTCGGCGAAAACGCCAGCCTCCTTGTCCACGCGCAGCGCGTCCTCGCCCCAACTGTCCCATAAGGCAAGGCACGCCTCGATCGCCTCGTCACCACGGTCGTAGCGCTCGCCCCGTTCGGGCAGCTTGCTCAGGCCGAAGTTGAGGGCGGCGCTGCGCTGGCTGGTCGTGACGATGTTCCAGGCCACGCGACCGCCGCTGAGGTGGTCGAGTGTGGCCATGGACCGGGCGATGTCGTACGGCGAATAGAATGTCAGCGACCGTGTGATGCCGAGGCCCAGGTGCCTGGTGTGCGCGCTCACCGCCGCCAGCGTGACAAGCGGATCCAACTGGACAGCGCCCTGCGCACCCTTCGAGACAGTGGCTTCGTAGCCACCCGTCCTGTCCGGGATCGCGAGCAGGTCGGGGAGGAACAGCATGTCGAAACGGCCCTTTTCGTAGATGCGGGCCAGCTCGATCCACCACCGGGCGTCGAGGAACCCCGGGTCCGCCGCCGGGTGACGCCACGCACCATGATGGTGAGCAGTAGGCACCATCACATAGGCGACCAGCGACATTTGCTGGTTTCGACGCACGACCGACACTGGTGACTCCTTCTTCGAGTTCTTCGTGCAGGACGACTTGCGGAATCGCCACCATACGGCTGCGGTGGCGATCACGGAAGAAGAGTGCATCTTCGGCTCACTTGACGAGATCGTCGAACTCCCCTGGGCCTGCAAGGGAGATGACATTAGACTCGCCTGCGGTGCGACGAGAGGAACGTCTCTCGCGATTGCCCTCCTTGGCGCGTTGAGACCGGCTGTGCGCTGACCGGCCGACGCGGCACCCCATTGTCATCGAGGCCACGTGCTCGAACATATCGACCAGGACATACCGGCATGGGCGTACTGGCGGACTTCCCACACGAGAGCAAGGGCTGAGACGTTGCCTGACGTGAGCTGGCGTACACGGACAATCGCAAGCCGACTGAGCAAGATCCCGCCATCGGTGTTCGGACAGATATCGGCCCTTCAGGCCCGTACCGGAGCGATCAATTTCGGGCAGGGCTACCCGGATCAGGAGGGACCCGCCCAGGCCATCGAAGGCGTGGTCGAGGCGCTGCGTTCGGGCCGCAACCAGTACGCGCCGATGCGCGGCGACCAGGCCCTGCGTGAGGCGATCGCAGGCCACCAAGAGACGTACTACAAGCTGGCCGTCGACCCGGACCGCGAGGTCGTGGTCACCACCGGGGCATCGGAGGCCATCGCCGCAGCCCTGCTCGGCCTGATCGAGTCCGGTGACGAGGTCCTGGTCCTCGAGCCCTACTACGACGCCTACGCTGCGGGCCTGGAGATGGTGGGCGCCGTCCGTCGGCCGGTGCTGCTGTCCGCACCCGACTTCCGCCTCGACGAGCGGACGCTGCGCGCCGCGGTCACCGAGCGGACGACCGCGATCATCTTCAACAGCCCGCACAATCCCACCGGACGCACCTTTGACGCCGATGAACTGGCCATCCTCGCCGGGGTCGCCCAGGAACACGATCTCCTCGTCATCACCGACGAGGTCTACGAGCACATCACCTTCGACGGTCGCGCGCACACTCCCCTGGCCACGCTACCGGGCATGTGGGAGCGCACCCTGACGATCTCCGGATCGGCCAAGTCGTTCGCTTTCACCGGGTGGAAGGTGGGGTGGACAATCGGCCCCGAACTGTTGGTCTCTGCCGTCCTGTCGGCCAAGGCGTGGCTGACCTTCACCACCAACACGCCCGCCCAGGCGGGCATCGCC
>JAFAUH010000352.1 GCA_019243445.1 Streptomycetaceae bacterium
GTGGTGGTCAGGAGCAGGTTGGTCCAGCGGATCTTCAGGCCGTTATCCACGCTGCCCGCGCTCCACCACGAAGAGCCCTCGCTGAGCTGGGAGTTGAGTCTCGCCATCTGCGCGGGGATGAGGCTGAGGAGGAACGCGTCCAGCTCCGCCGGGCTCAGTGACTGCAGGCGCTTGAGCACCTCTTCCGAACTCTGCGCCGGGTCGGACCTCCCGGGCAGGGGTCGAACCCCAGCGTGCTGATCGAAGCGGCACCCACCAAAGGTTCCCGTCGCTTGTTTCCGGCTGGTCTTTGGGGTGCGGCTGCAAGGGCCGGGTCACCGCGCGGGGACGGCCTTCAGGTCGATCGCGTCGTTCTTCGACAGCGGCTCGTTCCAGACATGCAGGACGGTGATGTCCAGGCCGTAGGTGCGGAGGTGCGTTCCGGAGCGGACCTTGTAGGCCGAGGCATCGGCGTTGCTCTCCCGGTTAGTGGAGACGGCGATGCTGTTCACCCCGTCGGGATCGGTGCTGTCCCGGCCGTCCAGCGTGAGATAGGCATTCCGGCCGGCCGGCAGGGGGACCGTGACAGACGGCTGGGGCGGGATCCCGTCGGTCCCGCCCTCGGCCACCAAGCGGTAGACGTCCGCAGGGTGCGCCCCGAGGGCGGGCGGGGTGGCGTTGAGCCAGAGGGTGAACCCGCCGGCGCCGCCGAGGAGGAGGACGGCGATGCCGCCGAGGATGAGTGTGCGGGTGCGGGGGCGTTTCATGTGGGAGAGTCCTCCGTTTCGGTGTCGGCGTCCTGCACCGCGTCGAAGACGACGTAGCCATCCCGCTCGCCGTGGACGATCTCGGTGAAGGTCAGCGTCCACGAACCGGAGCGCACGCTGTCGCCGGGGCGGACGATGTGCCGGCTCACGCCGTGCCGGTGGTGGGAGATCCGGACGCGGGCGGCCGGGTCGGCGGGGTCGGGGTTGGTCGCCATGATGCCGATGTCGAGCCGTTCGCCGCCGAGCCGCCCGATCCTCAGCTGCGCGCGGCGGCCGAGACGGTGTCGTGTGGACTGATCCATGGCCTCACGCCCGGGTCTTCGTGTAGCTGACGGTGTCGTAGTGGTCGTGCCACTGCTGCTCGGTGAGGGTTATTTCCTCCGGCACTGGGTGGCCGTTGTCCTGGGCGTTCGCTCCCCAGGGGTTGAGCAGCGTCACGGTCGGCGGATGGGCGTTCATGTTGACGCTCTCGACCGAGTATTCGTGGCCCTGCACGATCTTGTTGCCGTCGGTGGTGTCGTCGGCCAGCCAGCCCGTCCCCAGGAAGCCGCCTTGCTTGCTGCCGGTGGTGACCGCCTCCCCGCTGTCGAGGCGCTGCGCCAGGTCCGCCAGCGACCCCGGGTCGTCACGCTCGGTGGGCGCCCCGGTCAGGTCGTGCATACCGGTGTCGCCGAAGCCGCCGTCGATGTTGCCGTAGCCGCCCTTGAACTGGGCGTACGCCTTCTCGTAGATGGCGATCCAGTTGTTGCCGTTGGGGGTGTGGGCGTACGCCGTGCCGCCCCCGCTGAGCGGCAGGGAGCCGTCAACGGTCACCGGGACGGGGTGGCCGTCCTGGTAGAACGTCACCGTGTAAGTGCCGTTGGGGTTCTGGTGGATGTGGTCGGGGAAGAACGATGGGTCGCGCTCGGCGACCGCCGCGACTGAGGAGAGGACCCAGCAGTCGCCCAGACCGCCCTGGTTGAGGTCGTTCTTGATGTCTGGGCCGTCGGGGCCGAAGAGCGGCATGTCCCCGATCTGGCCGTACTGGACGTTCTTCGCGTCCTCGCTGCCATCCGCCAGCCCCGGCCGGAGGTTGGGCACCCCCTGCCGGACCATCGCCAGCGCCTGCGGGGAGGCGGTGGCCAGCAGGAGGTTGGCCCAGCGGATCTTCAGGCCGTTGTCCGCGCTGCCCGCGCCCCACCACGAAGAGCCCTCGCCGAGCTGGGAGTTGAGCCTCGCCATCTGCGCGGGGGCGAGGCTGAGGAGAAACGCGTCCAGCTCCGCCGGGCTCAGTGACTGCAGACGCTTGAGCACCTCTTCCGAACCCTGCGCGGGGTTGGCCCACAGGAAGCCGCCGGAGTCGTCGATGTGCTTGTCGAAATAGTCCAGCGCGTCCTTGACGTTCTGGTCGTACTCCGGCAGCACGTCCGCCATGTTCTCCCGCTGGAGACGCTGGAGTTGGCAAGTGTCCTGGTTGTACCCGTACACACCCTTGCCCGGCGGCAGGGTATCGAGGCGCGTGGTGACCCGGGCGAGCGCGTTCGCGGCGTTCAGGTAGCGCTGGTGCAGGTCCTGGGCCTGCTTGTGGACGCCGGCCAGCTGCTGCGACAGCGCGTCGGCGTGGTTCTTCGCGGCGGCGTCCGCCTGCGCGTCGCCGGTCGGGTACTGGGCGGTGGCGGCGGCCTTACGGTGCTGGGCGTCGAGGTCTCCGGCGGACGCCTCCAGCTTGCGGGCCTCGTCCTGGAAATCCCGCAGCTGGCTGGACCAGCTGTCCATGATTTCCGCCTGCTCCTCGCAGACGTCGCGGATCTTGCTGAGCGTTCCCCGCTGCGTGTTCAGCTTCGTCCGGAAGGCGTCGGCCGCCTGTCCCAGCCACGTACTCTGCGACTCGTCCGTGCGGTCGAGCTTGAGCGCCGTGCGCGTCAGGTCGATCGCCAGCGAACGCCACGTGCGCGCCAGCGCGTTGACCCCGTCCGGGTCCCCCGGGCAGGGGTCGAACTCCAGCGTGCTGAACAAAGCGGTACCCATCGAAGCCCCCGCCCCTTACCTGCATGATCATGTGGTGATCGGCCGCCGCTACCCGCGTCGTGCACCCGGCCAGAGGCTCCCGCCCCCGCCGCGGTGCTTCAGCCCGCAGCCATCACCCCGCCGCCGAGCACTGTGTCGACCTCACTCATCGTCTGCCGCACCTGGGCAGCGGCGTCGGCGAGTTCGGCGAAGCTCTTGCCCAGTTCGTTCACGTCAGACGTACGCGCGTGCGCGAACCCGTCGCCGGCGTCGATCAGCGGCTTGGCGCCCACCGGCGTCGGGTCGATGCCGGTGATCACCTTGCGGGCGCTGTCCATCTCGGTCAGCGCGGCCTGGAGAGCGGCCCGGAGTGTCGCCAGTTCGGCGTCGTCGATGACCAGGTCTGCCATGGTCCCCCCCGTGGTTCGGAGCGATTTCGCCAGCCTACCCTTCAGCTCTGACTCTGGTGGCGAACCCTGTAAATCTCAGATACCGAGACGGCTCGTGTTTCGCAGTTATGCGGCGAGGCCGACCAACTCCTTGAGGACTTGGCGGATTTGCTGGGTGGGGCTGTGAGCTGCGATGACGTCGGTAATTCGGTGGCTGAGCAGCTCACGGCGCAAGGCGGTGTGCATGTCCTCGAAGCT
>JAFAUH010000035.1 GCA_019243445.1 Streptomycetaceae bacterium
CTCAGTGCTGCGTTCGCCCGCATCGCCGCCCTGGCCATCGAGCGCCATCGCGCGCTCGAGGCGGGCCGTGCCGCCCGCGAGAGGGAACGAAAAGCACGTGAGGACTTGGCTTTCGTGTTGGAAGCCAGCACCGCCATCGCGTGCGAGCCGCTCTATACCGACAGTCTGAGGTGCATGGCCCGGCTGGTGGTACCGGCCCTCGCGCGATTGTGCGCTGTCCACGCGGCCGAGGGCGGCCATGCCCAGCGCGTCGCCGTGGCCGCCGTCACCAAAGTCGAGGAGGAATCCCTCGATATTCCTGAATTGCGCGACCAGGTCGACAAGGCGGTTGCGCGAGTGCTGGCCTTCGGCAGAACCGAGACCGACCGGGTCGAGACAGAGCTCGGCAGCCCTGTCGCACGGCTCGGTGTCACCGGTTATGCCTGCGTACCGCTGACCACTCGCGGCCGCACCTTCGGCGTACTGACCTTGCTCGCCACCGACCAGCCCTTCGACCACCACATCATCGCCCTGGCGGAGGAGCTCGCCCGCCGAGCCGCGATCAGTGCGGACAATGCTCACCAATTCACCTACCGTGTGCAACTCGCCCGCGACCTGCAAGCCGGTCTGCTGCCCCCCGAGTTGCCGAGGATTCCCGGCGCAACCCTTGCGGCCTCCTATCACCCGGCCGGTGAAGGACTCGAGGTCGGTGGCGACTTCTACGACGTCTTCCCGCTGCCCGAGGGTCGCTGGGCGCTGATGATAGGTGACGTGTGCGGGCGCGGCGCTGTGGCCGCCACCACCACCGGTATGGTCCGCCACACCGCACGTGCCGCCGCACGTCTCCGAGCCGACCCGGCTGCGGTGGTCCGTGCCATCAATGACGCTCTGATTGACAGCATGGAGGACGACTGTTTCGTCTCCCTTGTCTACGGCGAACTGCGGCCCACCGGATCCCATCTCGCGCTGGACTTGATACGTGCCGGCCACGTACCACCGCTCGTACGCCGCGCCGATGGCACGGTGGAAGAACTCGCTCACTCGGGTCTGCTCCTGGGAATCGCCCCGGACATCGACGAATCACCCCACAGTGTCGAGCTGTATTCGGGCGACAGCCTTGTCCTCGTCACCGACGGCATCACCGAAGTCCGCTCCGCCACTGGAGAACTCTTCGGTGAGGACCGCTTGGCCGGCGCCCTAGCCATGCCCTGGGCCGCATCTCCCGATGCTGCTGCCCTCATCGACTTCGTCACCGGCGCGGTCGCCGCCTTCGCAGGCGGTTCCACCCTTGACGACCAAGCCGCACTGGTACTCACCGCCACCTGACAGCCCTGAAGTCCTGACAGCCGGATCCAGGCGCTGTTACGAGTTCCCGGCCGAGCTCGGCGGGCTGCGAGATGATCCACACCCGCCTCCTGACGATGCGTCACCGACTTTCAGGTGTAGTCAACTTTCCTGTTCAAGAGACCTCTTGGGAAATCCAGGTGAAGGCGCCGGGGAGCATGGTGCGCCACAGCGCGGTCGTGTGGCCCCCGCTGGCGGCGGTGAGCAACTCGCTGCCGCCAGGGTGCTTGAGGACCGCGAGAAGGGCCTTGGCAGCCGGTACGGTGCCGGGGTCTTGGAGGCTGCCGGCCATCAGCAGGGCGATGTCGGGTTGGTGTTTGTCGTCCCTGAGGACGAGATAGGGGTTGTTGTACTGGGCCAGGGCCGGTGTGCGGGTGACCAGTTGCGCGAGGGGAGCGTTGTAGCCGGACAAGCTCACCGCGGCGTGGAAGACCTCCGGGTGATGCACGGTGAGGTCGACTGCGCAATAGGCTCCGGCCGAGTAACCCATCACGGCCCACTGCCTGGCACTGGTGGCGGCACGAAAGTTCTGTTTGACCAGTGTGGGGACATCCTTGGCCAGCCAGGTCGCCGTCAGAGCGACGCCGGGTATGTCGGCACAGCCGGCGTCGGTGTTGCCGCCGAGGACATTCAGCGTTGCCGCGACCAGGATCATCGGCCTGGCCTTTCCCTCGTCGATCAGACGAGTGAGCTGCTGGACGGCGTTCATGCCGGCGAACCAGGTCTGAGGGCTGCCCGGGGTGCCGGGCAACAGTTCCACGACAGGGAAGGCCGTGTGGGCGTAGGCGGCCTGGTAGTACTGCGGTGGCAGCCAGACGTACAGGTTGCCCTTGATCCCCGAGGCGGGACCCACCGCCTTGGCCTGCAGGATGCCGGGCTTGAAGGTGGTGAAGGAGAGCTTCTCGAAGTCCCCTGTGCCCGCCGCACCTGCCGAGTGGTCCAGGGCAGCGCTACTGGCGACGGCGCTGTTGCCCTCGCCGCCACCCCAAAGATCCTGCCAAGTGTCGTAAAAGGGCCCCATGGTGTTGTTGATATAAACTAGCACCACCACTACGGCAGCGATTTGGCTGAAAATCGTTGCCCCCAGCCGCCCTGCATAGCGAATCGGCCGAGGCCCGGGTATCCGGTTCCATACCAGGGCGAGCAGCGCAGTGGCGAGCACCAGGACCGCGACGGTAAGGGCGAAGAAGGGGGTGCCGGTCAGACTCACGGAGGCGGTTCTTCCTTGGGGCGGTCGGCGTACCGTGGTACGCAAAAGCGGCAATTGGCACACCTGGTAGGGGACGTGAAGTGCCCTGCGTACAGGTGAAGGCCTCCCGATCTTACGTGGCGTGCCGGCCACGGCTCGATGGGAACTTCGACAGTGCGGGACCATGTGCGGGCCCCAGGTCGTTGACCTTGGCTTCCCTCGTCCGCCGCCTTCACCGGTAGCGCCGGAATTCGGGGACCACCGCAGTGAGCGCGAGCATCGCGGTGACGACCAACAGCCCGCCTGCTGTGACCGCCGTGCGCGGGCCGAGTACTGAACCGATCGTGCCGTGCAGGAGGTCGGCGAGGCGCGGACCGCCCGCAACGACCACCGTGAACACGCCCTGCATTCGTCCGCGCATGTCATCTGTAGCAGCCGACTGGAGGATCGCCCCGCGGAACACCATGGAGACCATGTCCGCCAGGCCCGCCACGGCAAGGAAGGCCGCTGCCCACCACAAGCCGACGCTGAGGCCGAATCCGGCGATGGCCAACCCCCAACCGATCACCGCGACGGCGACCATCAGACCGTGTCGGCGAGCCCGGGAGAACGTACCGGACATCAGACCGCCGGCCACCGCGCCGATGGGGATCGCCGCATACAGCAGCCCCAGAGCGAAGCCGGTGCCCCAGGAGGCGTAGGTGGTGGCCGCGAGCTGAGGGAACAGCGCTCGGGGCATACCGAAGACCATGGCGATGATGTCGGCGAGGAAGGAAAGCAGCAGTACCCGCTGTGCGGTGAGGTATCGGAAACCGGCGGCCACTTCGCGCCATCCCGCCCGCCGGGTGGCGGACTGCGCCAGCGGCGGCAGAGCGGGCAGTCGCCACACCGCCCACACGGCCACGCACAGTGCGGCACTGTCGATCAGATACAGCTCCGGAAGCCCGATGACGGGGATGAACACCCCTGCAAGCAGCGGGCCGACGATTGCGCCGGTCTGCATGACGGTGACTTCCAAGGCGTTTGCCGCCGGCAGTTCGCGTGCGGGAACCAGGCGCGCGACCGAGGCGTTCCGGGTCGGCTGGTTGATGCCGTAGAAGGCTTGTTGCATGGCGAGCAAAATCATGAGCAGCACTACCGAGTGAGCCCCGAAAAACGCCTGCGCCCAGAAGAACATGGAGGTAATGGCGATGCCGGTGTTGGTGACGAGCAGCAGTTTGCGCCGGTCCACGCTGTCGGCGATCGCGCCTCCCCACAACGCGAAGACCACCAGCGGCACCAGACCGGCCAAGGAGGCGTAGCCGACCCACGCCGAGGAGCCGGTGATGTCGTAGATCTGCTTGGGCACGGCCACTGCGGTCAGTTGACTGCCGAGCGCGGTGACGATCGTCGAGGACCACAGGCGGCGGAAGGGCAGGTGTTGCAACGGCCGGGTGTCCGCCACCCATCGACGCCACCCGAATCTACGCACTACGGGGGAATTTCCTTCTTTTATTGCGATATCATCGGTGGTGTTGCTCACAGTGTCCACTGCTGACCTGGCTTCCTCATGCATCTATGCGGTCGAGGGGGCATTGTCGCCGTGGACTTTTCCATAGTTCGGTGGACCCTTCCATAGTTCAAAGGAATTCAATCTGCTCTACCGTCATGGAACTGGTGCGGCGCGGCGGTAACGCGCTGATCTGTAGCGATATCGCTAATAATGCGCCCGCAGCAGCGGGACTCCCAGGCCGGCAAGGCCGTCGAGGAAGAGTTCGACTCCGACCGCCGCGAGCAGCAGCCCCAGCAGGCGTGACAGCACCTCGAGGCCGGTCTCGTGCGTACGTTGCAGCAGTGGCATGAGCAACAGCAGGCATACACAGTCGATCGCGAGCACGGACAGGTACGCACTCGCAATCGTAGTGCTCCAGGACCAGGTGTTCTTGGCCAGCGACTCGACCAGGACGGCCGTGATGGCGAGCGGGCTGGCGACATACGGAAGCGACAACTCCCGCAGGGCGCTGGCCATGGGATGTTTCGTCTCGGTCCGATGGTCCTCGTCACCGCCGAGGCGGATGCCCATGACCAGGGCAATGGCGTAGATGAAGAAGATCACTCCACCCGCGAGCTGCAGCGACTCGTCGCTGATATGGAAAAAGCCCATCACGTGATCGGCCGCATATGCCATGACCACACCCGCAGAAGCTGCGATCAACGTGCTGAGCAGCGCCAATCGGCGCATCTGCGGCAATTTGCACTTGGTGGCCAGATGGGCGAAGGCGAGCATCACCTTGGGCGGGCCGATGACGGCAAAGAAGGTCACGAAAGCTGTGGTGAAATTGAGGACCGGCATATGTCAAGAATGGGTGAGAGGTATACGAACGGCGAAGCGCCGTGCCGTCGTGCGCCCGTTGGCGATGTCAGGTGATGTCATCGTTGATCGACTTGCCTCGACCGGCATGCAGGTATGACCTGAGGGTGAGGTGAAGAGTCGAAGGCCGCCGAGGCACAGAGAGGAACGCAGAGAGAGGAACGCAGAGAGAGGAACGCAGAGGGGGACGCAGAGAGGAGCGTCATCATGCCTGCACTCACCGCAGGGGGTCTGCCGCATCTGCAGGGGCGCCGCAAGCAGCAGGGGGCGCGGCATCGCGCGACGTCATGGGCGATCCCCGTCGTCCTGGGCGTCATATACGGGATGTACGCACTCTGGCTCGACTCGAACAGCCCTCAGCCCACGCCGACCGCCGCACTGCTCGGCCTGATCGCTGCCATTGTCATGGGCGCGCTGTGCTACGTCGTGGGCAGGGCGCAGCCGCGCTGGTCCGCGGAGACTCGGGGGATCGTCTACGGCGCGCTTTTCGGTGTGGGGATGGGCTTCCTGGTCAGTCTCGCCCACACCTCCTCGGTCCTCAAGTGCACGGCGATCGCACTGGCGAGTGGCGTGGGGATGGGTGTTTGCGCGTTCTACATCTCCTACGGTGGCCGGGAGTACCAAAAGGGCGTCGAGCGCCCGGAGCCCGGCAAGAGCGTTGAGCGCCCGGAACGTGCGGGAGGGTGAAGTCGATGAGGCCCGCCAAGTCCGTTGATTTCGCATACGGTTGCTCAGGAGGAATGTGATCCGAGGAACGCGAGGGAGACCAGCCGCATGCCGAACGCCGAACCGCTGTCGCACAAGGAAATCGAAGACCGACTCGCCGAACTGCCGGGATGGCAGGTCTCGCAGGACGAGGTGAGCCTGGAGCGGACGTACCGGCTGGCACACATGCCAGCCGCAGTCTTCGCGGTACATATCGCCAGAATCCAGGACGAGTTGGACCACCACTCGGACCTCACCTTGAGCTACAACACCCTCACCATCTCCCTTACCACGCATACGGCAGGCGGCCGTCTCACCGCGAAAGACTTCGACCTCGCCCACCGTATCGCCGAGATCGCTCCCGGGCACGGGGCCGAGTGACCGATCGCCGTGTCGAACTGCCGCTGCTCATCCGGGAGCTGGCAGCCGCCGTCGAACCCACTCCGCCCGCACGCCCGTGGGCCGCGGGCGCCGTCGTACTCGCCGGGCGCGGCCCGGCCGTCGTGCTGCATGAGGCGTTGGGCTGGGCGGTGCGCTACACCGCGTATGACCAGACGTGCGACCGAGGTGTGGAGCTGCCGCGCGAGCGATGGGTACCGATGCACCGCGAGACCGTCTTCGATCTGGCCTCGCTCACCAAGCTGTTCACCGCGATCGCCACCGTCCAGCAGATCGAACGCGGCCGGACCACGCTGGATATCCCGGTCGCCGCCCATCTGCCGGAGTTCGGCCGCGCGGGCAAAGAGGGCGTGACCGTACGGCAGTTGCTCGCGCATACCTCAGGACTCCGCGCCGAGCTGCCGTTCTATGACCATCCCACGCACGAGGCACGACTGCGCCTGCTGTGGGACGAGGCGCCGCTGTGCCCGCCCGGCAGCGCGCACTGCTATTCCGATCTCAATTTCATCGCACTGCAGCTGCTGCTGGAACGGTTGACGGGCGAGCCGCTTGCCACGCTCGTCCGCGACGGCATCACGGGCCCGCTCGGTATGGTGGATACGTGCTTTGCCCCGCCGCCGCACTGGCGCTCGCGGATCGCCGCCACTGAAGCTGTGTCCCAATTGAAAGCAGTGCGCCGGCCCCGAGGAGGGCTCGACCGCGACATGGTGCACGGCGAGGTCCACGACGAGAACGCGTACGCGATGGGCGGTGCCGCCGGGCACGCGGGGGTCTTCTCGACCGCCGCCGATCTCGGCGTGCTGTGCCGGGCATTGCTCGCTGGAGGCGGAGGGATCCTCGGACCGGAGTCAGTGGCATTGATGCTGGCGGATGCGGGGCTGCCGGGGCATCCGCACGGGCTGGGGTTCGATCTTGATCAGCCGTCGTTCATGGGTGAGCTGGCCGGCCCGCACACGGTGGGGCACACCGGCTTCACCGGGACCAGCCTGGTGGTCGACCCGGTGAACGGGAGCTATCTGATCCTGCTGGCCAACGCTGTTCATCCGACACGCCTGTGGCGGCAAGGGCCGCAAGGGAGCAGCGTGCGGGCGGCGGCTGCGACCTGGCTCGCCCGCTGGGGCAAGGACCAATGAGCCCAGGATCAATAATCCAAGGGCCGCTAGGCTTACATCCGTGCCACCTGTGGAAATCCCCGGATCCTCGCTCGGCGACGAACTGCGTATCGCGCTCGCCGCGGTGCTCGATGGGCTGCCGCCGCGCCGCGCCGCTCAGGCCGTCGAGCGGCTGATAGCCAACTACCGGGGCCGCACGCCGACCGACGCGCCCGTGCTGCGCGACCGTTCCGATGTCGCCGCGTACGCCGCATACCGGATGCCGGCCACCTTCGCAGCGGTACGGGCGGCACTCGCCGCCTTCCGTGCCCGCGCGGGGCAGTGGTCCCCCTCCCAGCATCTCGACATCGGCGGCGGTACCGGCGCCGCCACCTGGGCCGTTGCCGACGCATGGCCGGGTGACGGCTTCGCCACCACCGTCCTCGACTGGTCCGAGGCCGCGCTCGACCTCGGCCGCACCCTCGCCTCGGACGCCCCGCACCCGGTGCTGCGCGCCGCGCAATGGCGGCGCCACTCCCTTGGTGCCCCGCTCACCCTCCCCGCCGCCGATCTGATCACCATCAGCTATGTGCTCAGCGAACTCGATACCGCCGACGGCGCATCGGTGATCGCAGAGGCGGCCCGCACCGCGCAGGCCGTCGTAGTGGTCGAACCGGGCACGCCTGCCGGATACCGAAGAGTCCTGCGCGCACGGCAACAGCTCATCGACGCCGGCCTGACCGTGCTCGCGCCCTGCCCGCGGGCCGACACCTGCCCCGTGCAGGGCGAGGATTGGTGTCACTTCGCGGCCCGCGTCAACCGCTCCTCGCTGCACCGCCAAGTCAAGGGCGGCTCGCTGCCGTACGAGGACGAGAAGTTCTCCTACGTCGCGGCGCTGCGCGGCGACGCGACCCCCGCGCCCGGACGTGTCGTACGGCACCCCCAGATCCGCAAGGGACAAGTCCTGCTCGACCTGTGCCTCCCCGAAGGCGACCTGCAACGCACCATCGTCACCAAGCGCCACGGCGAGCTGTACCGGGCCGCCCGCGATGCCGCATGGGGCGATCGCTGGCCACCTGCTTGACGGGCTCTTGACGACTACCGCTCCAGTACCGCCATCGCCGCGTTGTGACCTGGGATGCCGCTCACCCCACCGCCCCGCACGGCGCCCGCACCGCACAGCAGGATATTGGGATGCGCGGTCTCCACGCCCCAACGGCCCGTCTCCCCATGGCCGGTCTCTTGATGGGCGTACGGCCAGGACAGATCGCGGTGGAAGATGTGCCCGCCTGGCAGACCGATCTCACGTTCCAGATCCAGTGGCGACTTCGCCTCAATGCACGGGCGGCCCTCCGCGTCGACCGCCAGGCAGTCGGCGAGCGGCTTGTCGAGTACGGCGTCCAACTGCGCGAGCGTTGCCTTCAATAGCGCCTCCTTCGCGCCGCGCGGATCGGCGGTGAACAGGCGGGCGGGCGCGTGCAGTCCAAAGAGAGTCAAGGTGTGGTAGCCCTGCTCGGTCAGCTCGGGGGAGAGGATCGAGGGATCGGTGAGCGAGTGGCAGTAGATCTCCGACGGTGGGGTGTCCGGGAGCCCGCCGGCGGCCGCCTGCTCGTAAGCAGCCGCCAACTGCCGGTAGGACTCGGCGATATGGAACGTTCCGGAGAATGCCTCATGCGGATCGACGGAGGTGTCCCGCAGCCGCGGGAGGCGGCGCAGCACCATGTTGACCTTGAGCTGCGCGCCTTCCGGAGCCTCGGGAAGGGGCTCGCCGAGCAGCCCGGCAAGCGTGCGCGGGGATGCGCCGACCAGAACGTGTCGCGCGCTGACCGTTCCGCTCCCGTACTCGCCCTCGTACTCGGCCTCGGCGCGCACACCGTCGGTGTGCAGGGCCGTCACCTCGCACCCGGTGACGATCTCCGCGCCCGCCGCACGCGCGGCGTCGGCGAGCGCGTCCGTCAGTGCGCCCATACCGCCTACAGGTACGTCCCAGTCGCCGGTCCCGCCGCCGATCACGTGATAGAGAAAGCAGCGATTCTGCCGCAGTGACGGGTCGTGCGCGTGACTGAACGTGCCGATCAGCGCATCGGTGAGCACCACGCCCCGCACGATGTCGTCGACGAAGACCTTCTCGACCGTCTCGCCCAGTGGCCGCTCGAACAGCGCCTCCCACGCCTGCACCTCGCCCACCACGCGCTCCAGCTCACTCCGGGACGGCAGCGGAGCAGTGAGCGTCGGGAAGACTCGCTCGGCGACACGCTGCGTCATCGCGTAGAAGCGCTGCCATGCCTCGTAATCGCGCTCCGATCCGGTGAGCCGCACGAAGCTCTCGCGGGTGCGGGCCGGGTCCTCGCCGTCCACCAGCAGCCCGGTACGCCCAGCCGGGGTGTACGAGGAAATCCGGCGCCGGCGTACGGCGAACCGCAGGTCCAGATCGCTGACGATCTTCTTCGGCAGGAGGCTGACCAGGTATGAGTAGCGGGAGAGCCGGGCATCCACTCCTGCGAAGGTCCGCGTGGACACCGCTGCCCCACCGGTCACCGGCAGCCGTTCCAGCACCAGGACGCTGCGGCCTGCCCGGGTGAGGTAGCCGGCGGCGACCAATCCGTTGTGGCCGCCGCCGACGACGACTGCGTCGTACGAAGTGTGTTTGGGCATGCGCCAGTTCTACCCTGCGGTCTTTCCTTGCGTCTGTACACCACGTCACGTTCAGATGTCCCTTCTTGCGGCCGGCGCCCCGGACACCACCCCCGCCGTTCACACTGCCGACACAAAGGGGGAGGATGGGTATCCCGCGTCCCGGGCGGGAAACAGGCCGATGGGCAAAACGAGAGAGGGGCTCGATGGAACGCAGGTGGAGCAGAATGTCCGAGTGGCTGCGGCGCCGCTCCCGCAACTCGGCCGGTGTGGAGCCACCTGCGGCTGAAGTGGCGGAGCTCCTGGTGTCCGCTGCCGCCGCGTCATTCCCCGTCGCCCCTGCCGCACATACCTCCGGATTCGGGTGTTCGTGCGATCGGATCGGCTGCCCCACCCCTGCGGTACACCCGGTCTCTTTCGCCTGGCAGACCCAGGCGACCACCGACCCGGAGCAGATCGCGCGCTGGCTGCGCAGTGAGCCTCGCGCCAACTTCATCACCGCGACCGGTGTCAACCACGACGTCCTCGACGTACCGGCTGCTGCTGGACAGATCGCCTTGGAGCGCCTCGCGGCAGAAGGCCACGACATTGGCCCGGTCGCCTCGTGTGGACCGGGCCGATTGCTTTTCTTCACCGCGACCCGCGGCACCCCCGAGGACGAGGACGAGTGGTGGCCGTGCGAGCTCGACTGCCACCCGGAGACCCTCGAAGACCATCCGGGTCTGCGTTGGCACTGCCGTGGCAGCTATGTGCTGTTGCCGCCGTCCCGTCTCCCCGACGGCTCCGTCGTCACCTGGGTAAGCCCGCCCGAACTCCCGCTACCCGACGCGCTCCCGCTGCTCGAAGTGCTCGCCGACGCGTGCGCACGGGTCGCCGACACGGAGGGTGAGGAGTCCGCGCCGCTGCCGTATGGCTGACAGTGAAGTCGCCCTGCCCGGACGGCTGGGACGGCTGGGACGGCTTGGACGCCCGGCCCGGCCCGGACATCCAGGCTGTCCGGGCCGTCCGGGCAGGGGCCTTAGACTGTGGGTGATCCGGGGGGAGTGAGGTGTATGGGGAGGGACGTTTCCGTGTTGTGCCGCTCGGTCCAGGTGGTGAGCGCGGTCCGGCATGCATGGTCCAAGTGCCGCAGTTGCGTCAGGTCCAGTTCCACCGCCCGGCCTGAAGGCAGTGCCTCCAACTGGTCCAGTAGCTTGGGCAGTTGCAGGAAGGTCGCGTTACCGCTCACCCGGACCCGGATGGTGACCGGGCCGTCGCCGGTTACTGGGAGCTCCTCGGTCTCCATGTGGATCCCCGAGGTCTCCCAGGCAGTCTTGACGATCGCAAGACCCAGCCCGATCAGCACGCCTTTGAACAGGTCCGTCGCCACAATCGCCAGCGCCGTGCCGACCAGTACGATTGCCTCACTGCGGTGCTCCTGCCACAGCCTGATCACCTCCCGGCCCGGCAGCAACTTCCACCCGGAGTGCACCAGCACCCCGGCCAGCGCCGACAGCGGTATCACGCCGAGTACGCCCGGCAGCAGCGCCGCGAACAGCAGCAGCCAGACCCCGTGCAGTACCCGGGATGCCTTGGTGCGGGCGCCGGCCTGGACGTTGGCCGCGCTGCGCACGATCACCGCGGCCATCGGCAGCGCACCGAGCGCTCCGCAGACCGTGTTGCCAAGGCCCTGGGCCAGCAGTTCCTTGTCGTAGTGGGTGCGCGGGCCGTGGTGCAGGCGGTCTACTGCCGCCGCGCTGAACAAGGACTCGGCGGAGGCGATCAGGGCGAAGGCCAACACGGTGCCGAGCCCGCTCGGCGAGAGCAGCTTCCCGAACTCGTCCGCTCCTGGCGGCTGTACGGCACCGGCCAAGCCAGTGACTTTCACCTTCGCCACTGGCAGGGAGAAAGCCCAGACCACTGCGGTGGACAGTGCTACGCCCACCAGCGGGGCGGGCAGCAGCCCGGACACCTTGGACGGCAGCCGCTTCCACATCACGATGACCGCGATCGTCCCGGCACCGGTCAAGAAGGCGTACAGGGCCTGAGGAGTCTCTACAGTGTTCAGCAGAAGCCTGGGCCAGCCGACGAAGTTCGACGGCCCTTTGCCCGGAGCGGCTGAGTCGGCCATCGCAAACAACTGGCCGGAGATCAGGACGAGTCCGATCCCGGCGAGCATCCCCTGCACCACGGAGACAGATATCGCCCGGAACCAGCGGCCAAGCTTGAGCAGCCCCATCACCAGTTGGAGCACTCCGGCGGCGAGCACCAGGGCACCGAGCATCGGCAACCCGTGCTCCCGCACTGCCTCGAGGACCAAGACGGTAGGGCCGGGTGACGGACCGCTGACCTGGAGCGAACTGCCGGGCATCGGACCGGCTATCAGGCCGCCGACGATACCGGTGATCAGACCGAGTTCGGCCGGGGCACCGCAGGCGACGGCTACGCCCACACACAACGGCAAGGCAACGAGGAAGACAACGAGGGAGGCGCTCAGATCGCGCCGTAGGACGATGCTCAGATTGTGCCGTAGAACGGAAGGCATGGCTGGAGACCTCCGATAGCAGTGATAACGAGCCAGGGCTGGGTGCCGACGGCAGCTACCGCCTTGGGACGCACAGCCCCGGAAGCGTGCTTCACAGCGGAAGAAAAGTGCCGGCTTGCGGGCGATGTGCCAGGACCGCGCCGGTGTGGATCTCGTAGAACCACGCGTGCAGCCGCATCCGCCCCTCAGCGACGCGCTGTTGGATGCCCGGGTAGGTGTGCAGCCGCTCAAGCTGGGTCAGTACGTGCTGTTGCACTGCGTCGGCGAGTTCCGGGCCGGGGCATGGAGGCATGGTCCCAGGCTTCTCCTGATCCAGGCCGACTGCGATCTCGGAGGCGAGCCAGCCTTCTACTGCCGGCAGCGCAGCGAGATCGTCGCGCCGTGCGACTGCACCGACCGCGCCGCAGTGCGAGTGCCCGTACACCACGATGTCGGAGACTGCGAGCACCTCTACCGCGTACTCGATGGTCGCGGCCTCGCCGTTGGGCCGCTCAGGGCGGTACAGCGGCACGACGTTCCCCGCGGTGCGCAGTTCGAAGAGTTCGCCGGGCACCGCATTGGTGATCAGCGCGGGCACCACGCGGGAATCCGAGCAGGTGATGAAGAGGGCGTGTGGTGACTGTCCGTCAGCCAGCTGCTGGAAGTCGATCGGGGATTCGGCGTGCAGGGTGGCCCGCTCATGGAAGGTGCGGGCTTGTTGGATCAGGGTGTTGATGGATCGCTGGGTGTGGTGGGAAGAGTGCATCATGCAGGCCTCCAAGGCACGTCGCCGCAGGGCGGCGCATTGTGTGGATGGGGAATGATTGGCGCAGGTGCAGGGCGTTTTTCAACGCAGAATGTGGTTACGGCGCCGTGTCGTTGGGGGCCGTACAGGAGTGCGTCATGACGGGATACGAACTGAGGCCGCGTCGGCTTAAAGCTGGGGCCGCA
Organism: Streptomycetaceae bacterium; assembly: GCA_019243445.1. GTDB lineage: Bacteria > Actinomycetota > Actinomycetes > Streptomycetales > Streptomycetaceae > Streptantibioticus_B. The sequence continues at coordinate 13,146 of JAFAUH010000035.1, forward strand.
TCAGCAGCGGAATGCCTGCAACAGGGCAGTAATCGCCCCCGGCCGCAGTGCCGCGGGATGACCGGGACTGGATGCGCTTGTACTGCCGCCCGCTCCGGGGTCGGCACCACGATCGCAGGTGGCGAGTTGACCGCGATCGGAGGGCAGTAGCAGGCGATTGGAGGCGGACCGGCTCAACACTGCCGGGTGCGCGGGTGGCTTGGTCCGCTCCTTGCCGCAGGAAGGAAGGAAACCTGCCGCTTTCTCCACGTCGGCTGCCACCACATTGGCTGACGTAACGTCAGTTGACACAGTGTTGGCTGCCATCGTGACGGCGTAGTCCGGCGTGTGCCCACGGTGGTAAGACGGTATCGCCTGGAGGCACAGGACTGCTCCCAGCGCAGCGAGAAGCAGGACGACGAGGGGACGGGACGCCGTCCGCGAAGTCTCCACGCTTCCCTCCCCATGCCGGAGCTCGGGCCAATAGTCAGCCAAGCGAACGTCAACTCTTGGTCAAGAGCATTTGAGCACAATGCCAAGTTGCTGAGCAAGTAGTGTCCGCCATGCGGGAAGATGCCCAGGTGCATGCACATGAAGCCCAGTCAAGCTGACAGAGCTCGGCCGATACCCCAGGAAGGCTCTCCACAGGGGCCGACTGTCGTTACTGGCCGCTGACGCTGACCAGACCCTCGACACGGCTGAGAAAGGTGACCTTGCCGGCCGCCGAGACAGCCGGCACCTTCACAATCTCCTCGGCGACCTTGTTGAACGTCACGGACTTGTTGGGCGTACCCGTCATCAACGCGCCGATGTCGGGATCCGTGATCTTCACCGGTCCCTGGGCGACAGTCTGCCGCATCACATGATGCGTCGTGAAGAACACCAGCGCGCCGCCGTCCGCGAGCCGCAGCGCCACCGGCGGATACTGCGACGCATCGGCCGGCTCGTCCGCGAACTGAGTGACGAGCTGCGAGGTCGTTGCGTACTGCGTACGCCGCTGCTCCTTCAGCCCCGAAGTGTCACTGCCGCCCGCGAAGACCGACGAGCCCTTGTCGCCCTGCTGCAGATATGCGGCGTACTGGGCGCTGAGCTGATCGGGCGGCACCACCAGGTCCGAGCTCGACACCGGCACCGGCTCCACGTACCCCGATGCATTGATGGCGATCTCCGGCAGCTGCGATTGCGGGATCGCGGAAAGGTATTCGACCCGCCAAGGTTCGCTCACGCTGTTACGCGTGAATACCAGCAGCCAGCGTTCGGCGCCCCGGTTGGTCGCGGTGTTGGCGATGAACCACTTGGGCCAGCCGCGCTGCTGCGGAATCAAGAAGTGGGCATCGGAGAAATGCAGTGGCGGATAACTCGGGTTGCCGGACGGATGGTTGATCTGCTGTGCCTTGAGGCCCGCCTGGTCGATCGCGCCGAGTGCGCCTGTTTCGATACGGCTGTTGAGCGACACGTCGAGTCGGGTGTATGCCTCGTTGCTGACCTGTGCGAAGCGGTCGAGCGCCTGCTGCGCGCCGGCCGGCTGCACCGAGGGTATGAGCACCTCGGCCCCGTGCACCGTCACGCATCCCGCCGCCGAGGACGTCAGCAGTGCCACTGTCGCAAGCAGGGGCAGGCCACGGCGCAGTCGGCGTTGCTGTCGTTGCAGCCGAACGGTCAGCCGGACGATCCGTGGAGTGAACGGCGCGGTCATCGGGGGACAAACTCCTTTTGGCGTGTGAACCGGCGCTACCATACCCGGCACCAGCCGACCAGGTTACGGTGCCTGGTCACGGCGCCCGGCTACGGCAGTGTGAGCACCTCGGCGCCGTTGTCCGTCACCACGAGCGTGTGCTCGAACTGGGCCGTACGCTTGCGGTCCTTGGTCACCACCGTCCAACCGTCCTCCCAGATGTCGTACGCGTACGTCCCCAGGGTCAGCATCGGCTCGATGGTGAAGGTCATGCCCGGCTTCATCACGGTGGTGGCGCGCGGGTCGTCATAGTGCGGGATGATCAGCCCGGAGTGGAACGCGGTGTTGATCCCATGGCCGGTGAAGTCGCGCACGACGCCGTAGCCGAAACGCTTGGCGTACGACTCGATGACCCGGCCGATGACGTTGATCTGGCGGCCCGGCTTGACGGTCTTGATGGCGCGGTTCAGTGATTCCCGAGTTCGCTCGACGAGCAGCCGCGACTCCTCGTCGACCTCCCCGCACAGGTACGTGGCGTTGGTGTCGCCGTGCACGCCATGGATGTACGCCGTCACATCGAGGTTGACGATGTCGCCTTCGCGCAGTTCGGTGGAGTCCGGGATGCCATGGCAGATGACCTCGTTGAGCGAGGTGCAGATCGATTTGGGGAAGCCACGATAGCCCAGGTCGGAGGGGTAGGCGCGGTGATCGCACAGGTATTCGTGGGCGATCCGGTCCAGTTCGTCCGTGGTGGTGCCCGGCTTGATCGCTGCGGCGGCCTCCTGCATGGCCTGCGCCGCGATGCGTGAGGCTATGCGCATCTTTTCGATGGTCTCGCTGTCCTGCACCTCGGGTCCGGTGTACGGGGTGGGTGCGGGCTTGCCCACATACTCCGGGCGGGGGATGGACGCGGGCACCCTGCGAGCCGGAGACAACGTGCCGGGGACGAGAAGAGACTGGCCAGACATGTCAGCGAGTGTATCGGCGCGACTCGGGGCACCATGACGGACGGAGAGGCAAACGCAACGGAGAAACGAAGAAACGAAGAGCGGAGGCGAGAGTGGCGCTGTTCAGACGCAAGCCGGTCGGCAAGCCGGGCGAGTGGTACTACTGCCTGAAGCACAAGGTGGCGGAGGAGGGGCTGCAGTGCCCCGCGAAGCAGCGGATGGGCCCCTACCAAAGCCGTGAAGAAGCCGAGCACGCGATGGAGATCGTCGCCGAGCGGAACGAGGAGTGGGATGCCGACGGATCCGGGTCTGACGGTGAGCTAGCGTAACGATGATGACTACGGAAACGAACAAACCCCTGGCCAAGGACCCCTGGGAACTGCCGGACGTCTCCGGCCTGGTCGTCGGCGTGCTGGGCGGCACCGGCGATCAAGGTCGGGGGCTCGCCTATCGGCTGGCGAAATCGGGCCAGCAGGTGATCGTCGGCTCGCGCAGCGCCGACCGAGCGCGCACCGCAGCCGGCGAACTCGGCTTCGGCGTCCGCGGCCTCGACAACGCCGAGTGCGCTCGGGCAAGCGACGTGGTGATCGTGGCGGTGCCATGGGAAGGGCACGCCAAGACGTTGGAATCGCTGCGCGACGAGCTCGCGAGCAAGCTCGTCGTCGACTGCGTCAACCCGCTCGGCTTTGACAAGAAGGGCGCCTACGCGATCAGGCCCGAAGAGGGCAGCGCCGCCGAGCAGGCTGCGGCCCTGCTGCCGCAGTCGCGAGTCGCCGCGGCCTTCCACCACCTGTCGGCGGTACTGCTGCAGGACCCGCAGGTTGCTGAAATCGACACCGATGTGATGGTGCTCGGTGAAAGCCGAGAAGACACCGACACTGTGCAGGCACTCGCCGCCCGCATCCCCGGCATGCGAGGAATCTACGCGGGGCGGCTGCGCAACGCCCACCAGGTCGAGTCGCTGGTGGCCAACCTGATCTCGGTGAACCGCCGCTACAAGGCGCACGCGGGGCTGCGGATCACCGACGTGTGAGAGGTGTGAACCGGTGCGGGCCATAGGGGAGAATGGCCGCACCGCGTAGGGCCTATGTGCCACCTGACAGGAGCCGACCCCCATGCCCCTTTTGCCCCCACCCCACCCAGCCCGGTCTTCGCCCCCACCTCACCCAGCCCGGCGAATTGCCCTCTTCGCCACTGTGGTGTGCGTACTGGCGCTCGTCGCGGCGGGTGTGTCGTTCGCGAAGGGCAGTTTCCTGGGAGTGGTGTGGATCCTGCTTGCCGGCTTGTCCAGCAACATGGCCTGGCTCTATGTGCGCAAGGCAAAGGCGGAGCGGGCAGCCGCCGCGGGGGAGTGATCGGTCAGGAGCCGGACCCGCTCAGGAGCTGAACGGGGAGCCGTTCCAAAAGCGGAACCAGCTGGAGCCGAGCGACGAGTAGTAGTCGCTCACCTGAAAGACCTGCATGATCGCGTGGATGGCGTCGAAGAAATGGGCGCTGATGCTCGGCACCCACAGCAGCCCGAAGACAGCCATCAGCCCGAACGGCGCGAACGGCTCCAGCTGCCGGCGGATCCCGTACGACAACCACGGCTCGATCACACCGTAGCCGTCCAGGCCCGGCACCGGCATGAGGTTCAAAATCGCCGCCGTGACCTGCAGAAACGCCAGGAAGGCGAGCGCCGCGCGGAAGGCGACCGGTGCGGAGTCCAGGACGCCGAAGGTGAACGGCAGCATCAGGGCGAGCGCGAACAGCACGTTCACCAGCGGCCCGGCCGCTGAGATCAGGCTGTGCTTGAGCCGGCCGTGGATCCGCCCGCGTTCGATGAACACCGCACCACCGGGCAGCCCGATCCCACCCAGGATGACGAAGATCACCGGCAGCACGATGCTGAGCACAGCGTTTGTGTACTTCAACGGGTTCAGTGTGAGATACCCCTTCGCGCCGACTGTGATGTCGCCGCCGTGCAGCGCGGTACGCGCATGCGCGTACTCATGCAGGCATAGCGAAACGATCCAGCCAGAGACGACGAAGAGGAAGATCGCGAAACCCGCGCTCGTCGCATACTGGGTCCATACCGCCCAGCCGGTCACGGCCATGATGGCCACTAGTCCGAGGAAGACGGGGCTGACCTGCCGGTCGCGGGTGAGGGAAGCAGTGGTCATCGCGGGGGACTCCCGAAGTTCAGGCGTACGGCAGCTCAGGTGCACGGTATACGCAGGGGCATACGGCAGGGTATGCGGGGCATATGGACGCGACGGTACAGGGTCCAGAACCTGCGCGGGGCGCGTGCTGCGGCTCACCGCCGCCACGGCGCCTGTAGGCCCCCTACACGGGCACGCTGATCAAATGCTGCCCGGTCGAGGTGGTGACGTCGAAGCGGACGATGTCGGACGGCGACATGGAGGTGGAACCCTGGATGGTCAGTGGGGCGTGCTGGTCGTCGGTCCCGTAACCCGCTTTCGGTACCGTCCAGTTGGCCACCGTCTCCTGCCGCCCGGAGCGATCGACCGCCACCAGGCGACAGGTGCGCGGGCCGTAGACGTCGGTGAGTATCAGATTGACCCCAGTGCCCCACTTCTGCCCGGTCAGCTGCACGGTGGCGCGCACGCCACTGCGCGGGTCGGCCGCGCTGCGCTGCTCGCTCGGGTGCGCTTGGACTGCGGCGGGCGGTCGGGATGCCTCTGCCTCCAGGACGGCCGCCGTCGGCCCGGCCACGATCAGTACCGAGGCCGTGACGCCTACCAGCACACGACGGCGCTGCTTCACACGGCGCTCGGCTGCCACCTCGCCGAGCAGCCGCTCCAGCATTTCGCCGCTGGGAGGTCTGGGAACGCCTGCCGCTTTCACCTCCGCCAGCACCGGAACCACGCCGCTGAGCCCGTCGAGCCGCGCGGAACACCCGGCGCAGGTGGCGAGATGCCGCTCGAAGCAGTCCATCTCGGTGTCATCCAGCACCCCGAGCAGATATGCAGCCACATCGATATGGAGGTCGTGGGGGGCGGCATGGGGATCGAGGCGGTCGGGGTCGCTCATGGAGTCACCCCTCTCTCCTCCAACGCGATTCGCAGGCTCCGCAGCGCATAGAAAAGCCGCGACCGTACGGTGCCCGGTGGCACCCCTAGTTCGGCCGCGGCCTCATTGGTGGTACGTCCCTTGAAGTATGTCTCGATGAGCACTTGGCGATGGGCGTCGGACAATTCGTCGAGGGCGTCCGAGATTGCCATCAGCCGTAGCGCACGGTCGAGTTCGTTCTCCGCGGGGATCCGCTCCAGGGAGGCGGGGCTCGTCTCGTCCGGCCGGGCGAGACGGCGGCGGTGGATGTCGATGACGACCCTGCGTGCCACGGTGGTCAGCCATGGGCGCACCGATCTGGCGCTCGGGTCGAGCTTGGGTGCGCTTCGCCAGGCGCGCAGCAGGGTCTCCTGCACCACGTCCTCGGCGAGATAGCGGTCCCCGCCGACCAGGCGCGAGACATACGCGAGCAGCGGGCCCGCGTGATCGCGGTAGAGCGCCCGCATCAGTTCCTCCTCCCGGCCGGAGCAGGGGGGACGCCGCTGGTCGGCCACGAGTGAATCCTCGCGTATGGCCGGTCCCCAGTCGACTCGACCCGTATGTCCTGTATGCCGTGTGCGTCCTTGCGTCCGGGCCTCCCGGAGAGCCGGGAGCAGTATCAAGACATACGGGCCGAGCCGCCGGATTGCTCAGTTGCCGTATTCCTCAGGGAAAGAGCTGTGTTTTTTAATGAAAAGAGTGCTCCTCGGCCGGGTAGACCCCGCCGACCACCTCGTCGGCGAATGCTGTGGCTGCGCCGCTGAGCACCTCGCGCAACTGCGCGTACTGCTTGACGAAGCGCGGCATCCTGCCGCTCGTCATGCCGGCCATATCTGTCCATACCAGCACCTGCGCATCGCAGTGCGGACCTGCGCCGATGCCGACCGTCGGTACGTGCAGCGCAGTAGTGACCTCCGCGGCCAGCTCCGCCGGTACCAGTTCCAGGACGACCGCGAAAGCCCCCGCGCTCTGGACCGCCTTGGCGTCCCGCAGCAACTGCTGCGCGGCCTCCTCGCCGCGGCCCTGCACGGGGTAGCCGCCGAAGGCGTTCACGGATTGCGGGGTGAGGCCGATATGTGCCATCACCGGTATCCCGGCCGAGACCAGCAGCTCGATCTGGTGCGCGGAGCGCTCGCCGCCCTCCAGCTTCACGGCGCCGACGCCGGCGTCCTTGACCAGGCGGGTGGCGCTGCGCAGCGCCTGGGTCGGCCCCTCCTGGTAGGAGCCGAACGGTAGGTCGCCGACGATCAGCGCCCGCTTGGTGCCGCGTACGACGGCGGCGGAGAGCGTGGTGACCTCGTCCATGGTCACCGGGACGGTGCTGTCGTAGCCGAGGTGACAGTTGCCCATGGAGTCACCCACCAGCAGCACCGGGATGCCGGCCTCGTCGAAGACGGAGGCGGTCATGGCGTCGTACGCGGTGAGCATGGGCCACTTCTCGCCACGGTGTTTGGCGGCGGCGATGTCGCGGACGGTGATGCGGCGGGTACCCGTCCCGCCGTAGAGGGCCTTGGGGTTGGGCTCAGCGGGCTTGTGCCCAGACGGGGTTTGCGCAGACGGAACCTGCGCAGCCTCGACGTGCGTCATGGCAACGGCTCCTGTTCGTCGTCTCGAGGCGCCCTGACGGCGTCCCCGGATCAGCTCCATGCTGGCACGAGCTGGGCACGGCGGAAAGCCCTGGCTCACGAGACGGCCTCCGCACCCAGCTGTAGCAGAACCGGTACATCGCAGACCCATGCGATTCACGCCAGGGACTCATCCATGCCCCATACTTTGTTCCGGAACTAAACGAAACCCTCTCTGCCTGTCCGCACCTCGACCTGGAAGGTTCAGCACCACCATGCCCCTGGCCTTGCTCGCCCTCGCGATCAGCGCCTTCGGAATCGGCACCACTGAGTTCGTGATGATGGGCCTGCTGCCCAACGTCGCAGGCGACCTGCACACTTCGGTCCCCACTGCCGGTTACCTGGTCTCCGCCTACGCACTCGGCGTGGTCGTCGGAGCGCCGCTGCTCACTGCGCTCACTTCGAAACTCGACCGCAAGCGCGTGTTGCTGCTGCTCATGGCGCTCTTCACCGTCGGCAACCTCGCTTCGGCACTCGCTCCCGGCTTCGGCACGCTACTTGCCGCACGCTTCCTCGCCGGGGTGCCGCACGGTGCCTTCTTCGGCATAGGCGCGGTGGTCGCCTCCCGCATGGTGGACGAACGACGCGGCGCCCGTGCCGTGGCGACCATGTTCCTGGGACTCACCATCGCCAACGTCCTCGGCGTCCCGGTGGCGACCCTCCTTGGCCAACAGGTCGGCTGGCGTGCCACGTTCGGGGTCGTCACCGTCATCGGTCTGGTCGCGATGGCGGCGCTCGCCGTGCTCGTTCCGCACCTGCCCGCCGAACGCAAGGTGGGGCTGCGTCGTGAGGTCAGCGCGCTGCGTCACCCGCAGGTGCTATTCGGCCTGCTGGCGACGATCTTCGGCTTCGCCGGCGTCTTCGCCGTCTACAGCTACCTCGCCTCGATGATGACCGAGGTGACCGGCCTGTCCCCGTCGGGGGTCACCCTCGTGCTGGCGCTCTTCGGCGTGGGCATGACGCTGGGGGCGCTGATCGCGGGCCCGCTCACCGATCGGGCGTTGCGGCCCACCCTCTACGGCGCTCTCGGCGCACTGGCGGTCATCCTCGCGCTCTTCCCGCTCGCCGCGCACAACAAGGTGACCGCGCTCGTCGCCGTCCTCGCCTTGGGCCTCGCCGGATTCGCCACTACCACCCCCCTGCAGATCATGGTGATGGACAAGGCCCGGCAGGCACCCACCCTCGCCTCGGCGGCGAACCAGGCTGCGTTCAACCTCGCCAACGCGGGCGGCGCTTGGATCGGCGGCGTCGCCATCAGCCTCGGCTGGGGCTGGACATCACCCGGCTATGTGGCAGCCCTCCTCGCGGCCACCGGCCTCGCGGTCGCCCTCACCGCAGGCGCCCTCGATCGCACCACAGCCCCCACAGCCTCCCGCATCATCGCGGGCGGGAGGCACCCCCGGAAGGCAGGGGAAGCATCCCGCGCCGAAACGGCCGTCGACCGCGTCTGACGAGGCGGTAGCGGGAGCAGTGGCGGTCAAGTAATTGATGAGCTGTCAGCTGACTTCATGTCAGCTGGCAGCTCATCAACTTCCTTCGCGCCAGCGGTTGGTGATGGGGAGGCGGCGGTCCTTGCCGAAGCCCTTGGCGGTGATTTTCGTGCCCGGCGGGTACTGGCGGCGCTTGTACTCGGCTGTGTCCACCAGGCGTAGGACCCGCGTCACCGTCTCCGCATCGAATCCGGTGGCAATGACCGCTTCCCGGCCCTGGTCCTGCTCGACGTACAAGTCGAGGATGCGGTCGAGCAGTTCGTAATCGGGCAGCGAGTCCGTGTCGACCTGGCCGGGACGCAGCTCGGCGCTGGGCGGTTTGACGATCGAGTTCTCCGGGATCGGCGGGGTCTGGCCACGCTCGACGGCGGCGGCGTTACGCCACCGCGCCAGCTCCCAGACCTTGGTCTTCAGCACGTCCTTGATCGGCGCGAAGCCGCCCACCGCGTCGCCGTAAAGCGTTGAGTAGCCGCAGGCCAGCTCGGACTTGTTGCCGGTGGCCAGCACCAAGTGGCCCTCCTGGTTGGAGATTGCCATCAACGTGGTGCCGCGCAGCCGGGCCTGCAGATTCTCCTCCGCAAGGCCCGTCAGGTGCAGCGACCCCATATACGCGTCGAACATCGGGCCAATCGGGACGGTCCAGTAGTTCAGGCCGGTACGCCGGGCCATCTCCGCAGCATCACTTTGGGAGTGCTCCGAGGAGTAGCGCGAGGGCATCGAGACCGCATACACATTGCGCGCGCCGATCGCGTCACAGGCGATCGCCGCGACGAGCGCCGAATCGATACCGCCGGACAGGCCGAGCAGCACACTGCGGAAACCGTTCTTCGTGAGATATGCGCGCAGCCCGACGACCAGAGCCACGTAGATCTCCTCGTCGTCCCCGAGCCGCGGCGACTGCTCACCGCTTTTGTGTTCGCCTCGCTCACCGCGCGCCTGAGGCTCATACGCCGACAGCGGCTCCGCCGAGATCGTACGGTGCTCGATCTCCAGGCCGTCGTCCGCCATGCCCGAAGGCGCCTCCTCGGCCGCGGCGGGCAGCACGAGGTCGACGAGCGCACAGCTCTCCTCGAACTGCGGCGCACGCGTGATCACCTCGCCCTCCTCTGAGACAACAATCGAATCGCCGTCGAAGACCAGCTCGTCCTGCCCACCGGTCATCGCCAGATACGCAAGGGTGCAGCCTGCCTCCTGGGCGCGCTTGCGCACCAGCTCAAGACGGGTGTCGTCCTTGGCCACCTCGTACGGTGAGGCGTTGATCGACAGCAGCAGCCCGGCACCCGCGGTACGGGTGGCCGGCACCCGGCCACCGTCTTGCCACAAGTCCTCGCAGATGGCGAGCGCCACGTCGATGCCGTGCACCCGGATGACGGGGAGGGTGTCACCCGGCACGAAGTAACGGAATTCGTCGAATACCCCGTAGTTGGGCAGATGGTGCTTGGCGAACGACAGCACCACCCCTCCGCGGTGCAGCACGGCCGCGGCGTTCTGCGGTGCCCCCGCAGGCTGCCCGTAGCGGGGCTGCGCCCGCTCACTGCGGTCGAGATACCCGACGACCACCGGCACCTCACCGAGCCCCTCATCGGCCAGGCGTTCCGCGAGCGCGGCGAGCGCAGTCCGCGACGCTTCGACGAAGGACGACCGCAGCGCGAGATCCTCGACTGGATATCCGGTCAACGCCATCTCGGGGAACGCGACCAGATGGGCACCTTGATCGGCCGAATGACGGGTCCAGCGCACGATCCGGTCGGAATTCCCCGCGAGATCCCCGACACACACATCGATCTGATTGAGGGCGAGACGAAGCTGAGGCACTCGCCCAGCGTAACGACTTGGTACGCGATAGGGAGCAGCGGGCTCTCGGCGTCATGCGGCTTCGAATCCAAGGCGGAGGAGGGAGGCGACGCGGAGCGTCGTTGACCGACGACAACGCAGGAGGCTTCAGTCGCATGACGCCGAGAGCCCGCTCCCTATTGCTCCCCAAGTCGTAATCGTCCACCTGACGCGCTGGGTCGGCCGGGGCTCGGGCGCGCACGGCGCGCCTGCGCATGCGCGGCGCCCGGTACCAGGGGATCATGCGTCATGGCGCTCCCCACCCGTCCCGTCTGCCCCACCCGCCACCGCGACGCCATGCGGTCCCGCCGGTGTCCACACCGCTGGGAACTCCGGCTGATCGGCGCGCTGCTGCTGCTCGGCGCCACCGCGTACGCCGCGGGGGGGCTTGAAGCCCTCCTCGTCACACGGCTGCACCCGCTGCACTCGCTGCACCCGCTGCACGCATACGCCGGCGAGCCATCCGCGCAGCACAAGCCGCTCGGCGGGATCTTTCGTGCGACGGATGTGGTGGCCGGGCTCGCCGTCCTTAGCGGCAGCGTGATCGCGCTTGCCCGCCTGCCCGCCGGCTGTCGGCCACTATCAGCGACCGGCTGGGCGTCGCTCGCGCTCTTCGGCACCGTCACCGCCGTGGACACTGCACACGGCGTGGCCGGTTCCCTCACCGTGCTCTGCGCACTGGCGGGGCTCATGACGCTCACAGTCGCTGCCCGTCGCTATCACTGCCGGCCACGGCTCGCCCGCGTCGGCCCCTACCTCCTCGCGGCCGAACTCGGCGCCACCGTGTGGACGCTGGCCGCCACCGCAGCGTTCGAAGCCTGGCACGTCAGATGGGCTCTGGGTACGGGCCGGCGCGCACAAGTCGCCCTCATCGCCGTCTGGCTCGCGGTGCTGGGCACCTCGGTGTCGAGGGAGTGGGGCGGCATGTCCCACAATGGCGGTACGACACGGACGACGCCGCGGACGAGGATGCGAGCCGAGGACGTGAAACGCGCCGGAAACCGGGCGGAGTAATACTGAGGTGCGCCCTACTGCCCTACATCGGCCCATACCGGCCCACACCGGGCGACCAGCCGTCTGACCTGCAAGGATAGGGGATCATGGATAAGCAGCAGGAGTTCGTGCTCCGTACTTTGGAGGAGCGCGACATCCGTTTTGTTCGGCTGTGGTTCACCGACGTGCTCGGCTTTCTGAAGTCCGTCGCCGTGGCCCCCGCCGAACTCGAGCAGGCATTCGACGAGGGCATTGGATTCGACGGCTCGGCGATCGAGGGTTTCGCCCGGGTCTACGAATCCGACATGCTGGCCAAGCCCGACCCCGGCACCTTCCAGATCCTGCCGTGGCGCGCCGAATCCCCCGGCACCGCGCGCATGTTCTGCGACATCCTCATGCCCGACGGCTCCCCGTCATACGCGGACCCGCGCTATGTACTCCGGCGCACCCTGTCCAAGACCTCCGACCTCGGATTCACCTTCTACACCCACCCCGAGATCGAGTTCTTTCTGCTCAAGGACAAGCCGGTGGACGGCACCCCGCCCACCCCCGCCGACTCCTCCGGCTACTTCGACCACACCCCGCAGCACGTCGGCCAGGATTTCCGCCGGCAGGCAATCACCATGCTGGAGTCGATGGGCATCTCCGTGGAGTTCTCCCACCACGAAGGCGCCCCCGGCCAACAGGAGATCGACCTGCGGTACGCCGACGCGCTCTCCACCGCCGACAACATCATGACCTTCCGGATCGTGATGAAGCAGGTCGCGCTGGAGCAGGGCGTCCAGGCCACCTTCATGCCCAAGCCGTTCTCCGAATACCCCGGCTCAGGCATGCACACCCACCTCTCCCTCTTCGAAGGCGACCGCAACGCCTTCCACGAATCCGGCGCCGAATACCAGCTGTCCAAGGTCGGCCGCTCCTTCATCGCCGGGTTGCTCAACCACGCAGCGGAGATCTCCGCGGTCACCAACCAGTGGGTCAACTCCTACAAGCGCATCTGGGGCGGCTCCCAGCGCACAGCAGGCGCAGGCGGCGAGGCCCCCTCGTATATCTGCTGGGGCCACAACAACCGCTCCGCGCTCATCCGCGTCCCGATGTACAAGCCGGGCAAGACGGGCTCGACCCGCGTCGAGGTCCGCTCTCTCGACACGGGAGCCAACCCGTACCTCGCCTACGCGGTACTGCTCGCGGCCGGCCTCAAGGGCGTCGAGGAGGGCCACGAACTCCCGGCCGGCGCCGACGACGACGTATGGGCCCTGTCCGACCGCGAACGCCGTGCCCTTGGCATCGAACCGCTGCCGCAGAACCTCGGCGAGGCGATCTCGCTGATGGAGCGCAGTGAGCTCGTCGCCGAGACGCTGGGGGAACACGTCTTCGACTTCTTCCTGCGCAATAAAAAGCAGGAATGGGAAGAGTACCGCTCCGAGGTCACCCCCTTCGAGCTGAAGAAAAACCTGCCGGTGCTATAAGACCAGGTCAGGACCCCTTCCAGGCGCTTCTTCCCGTGGTGACGACCCTCCTCGGCCGGGCCCCGCCTGCTCGTCATTCTGTCTCCGGGCGCGGGGCCCATCGAGACCGAGTCCATCACCCTATTGGCGCAGTTCGACTGGTTGGGTGACGATGTCGACGCTTTGATCGTCGTGTGGACTCCGCCTGCTGTTTCCCTCCGTCGTCAGGCGGTGTCTTGGGCTGCGTCTCTCGCGTGGCCCGGTTCTCGCGCAAGGAGGAAGCATGTTCTCGAACTTCGGCTGCCACTGGCCCTACGTTTGGCATCTCCTCGATCTGCACATCGGCCCGCACCTGGGCTGGCCCCTGGGCTGGTACGGCCTCGACTAGCCCTTCTCGGGCTTCCCAGCGCTGAGGGCCCCGCCAGGCGACGTCGGACGGCGTCTGGCGGGGGCCTTCGTTGCCTCAGGTACTGCCTTTCAGCGCGGGTACGCATGCGCTGATGTAAGGCCCCTGGCCTTAACGACCTGATGACGGCCTTGGGCCCTATATCCGGCAGCGTAGCGGTCACACCTGTCGTCGGCCTGACGGAACGTCACTTCAGCTGAATATCTATTGACTTGCCGTCAGAAACCTAGCGGATGGAGCCGCTGACAAGGACTTCATCCGCTGCGGCTATGCGTGCCGATGGTTCAACGGTTGGTCCACAGAACCCACTGAAGAGTTCCGTTCGCGCACTGATACTGGTCCCACGCGCCCCTTTGGACGCCCTGCAGACCGGCACTGTTGCAGCCGTCGTACGTCCAGTACTTGTCGCGCAGAACCCAGTCGTTGGGCACCGGAGAGGCCTGTGCCGCGAGGCCGGTGTTTGCGGCGGCCCGGCTGTGACCGGGCAAGACCGGTGCGGCACTGGCCGCGCCGACACCGATGAGCGTGAGTGCGGCCAGCGCACTGCCCGTCACCGCGGCGGCCGAGAGCATACGAAACATGATGACTCCTTCCCCGGAGGGGGTCTTTACTTGTGCCGGGTCGGTGTCCGGCCTGTTACCTGGAGTCTTGCCTCGTTCGTGAACACAGGTAGAGGCGTTTCCCATTGCCTTGTCGAATGGGAAACAGGGAAACCACCGGGGACATGGCCCGGCTCCTGCGAGAGCACCGGACTGAGGCCGGCGCCCGATCCGGCCGCGGCCGGGCGGCTGCTCGGCGTGCTCGGCGCTTGTGCCTGCGCTGTTCCCTGCTCCTTACCGTTCCTCATCCGGCAGATGATCCCGAAGGAGAAGGACTGCAAGGCCGCCCACTTGCGCTGATGGCCCCGGGCGCGGTCTGTGCAGGATGAGTGAAGAGCTGAGGAACGCCACGGATATTGCTACGGGTATGGCGAGAGGCGTACCGGCCGCGGAGCGCTCCGGTTACGCTCGCTGATGCGAGCACGAGGAGGGTGGCCCATGCTGGAAGGACGGCGCAGCAGTATGTTCACCCGGCTGCTGCGGCACGGGTTCACCGATCCGGCCGCGGCCGGGCGGCTGCTCGACGTCCCGGAGTTGGCGGCCGTACGCAGCGATCCGGTGCTGCTCGACGCGCTCGGTGCCACCGCCGACCCCGATCTGGCGCTGCTCGGCCTGGTCAGGCTGGTCGAGGCTCAGGACGCCGATGAGCGGCATGTGCTGCTGGACACCCTCACCACCGCCAAACCGCTGCGCGACCGGCTGCTTGGCGTGCTCGGCGCCTCCGCCGCGCTCGGTGACCACTTGGCACGCCATCCGCATGACTGGCATGTGCTGGTCACGTACGACTCGAATGACCTGCACCCGGGGGTTGAAGACTTCGAGCGCGGGCTGCGCAAGGGGATGACGGAATCATCCGCTCCGCCCGCCGACGCGCTGCGCGCCGCCTATCGGCGCTGCCTGCTGGCGATCGCCGCCCGTGACGTCTGCGGTACGAGCGACCTCGCCCAGACCGCCGCCGAGCTCGCCGACCTCGCCACGGCCACCTTGCGCGCCGCCCTCGCCATCGCCGGGGCAGAGACACCGGACGACGCTGCCGCCTGCAGACTTGCGGTGATCGCGATGGGCAAGGCCGGCGGCCATGAGCTCAACTACGTCTCCGACGTGGACGTGATCTTCGTCGCGGAGCGGCCGGACTCCCCGGGACCAGGCGGCGAAACTGTGGATGAGGCCCGGTCGCTGCAGGCCGCCACGCGCCTCGCGGGCCGCATGATGCGCGTGTGCTCCGAGACCACCGCCGAGGGCACCATCTGGGAAGTCGACGCAAATTTGCGCCCCGAGGGCAAGAACGGGCCCTTGGTACGCACGCTCTCCAGCCACATTGCGTACTACAAGCGCTGGGCGAAGACCTGGGAGTTCCAGGCACTGCTCAAGGCGCGGCCGGTCGCCGGTGACGCCGAACTGGGCAGGCGTTACCTCGACGCACTCTCGCCCATGGTGTGGCAGGCCGCCGACCGCGAACACTTCGTCGCCGATGTGCAGCAGATGCGCCGCCGCGTCATCGAGAACATTCCCGCCGCCCATCTCGACCGTGAGATCAAGCTCGGGCCCGGCGGCCTGCGAGATGTCGAATTCGCCGTTCAGCTGCTGCAGTTGGTGCACGGTCGCACCGACCCGTCCCTGCGCAGCGCCACCACCTTGACCGC
Source organism: Streptomycetaceae bacterium (assembly GCA_019243445.1). Lineage (GTDB taxonomy): Bacteria > Actinomycetota > Actinomycetes > Streptomycetales > Streptomycetaceae > Streptantibioticus_B. Next base: position 28,835 of record JAFAUH010000035.1, read on the forward strand.
GCTCGACCAGCTGGCTCGCGGCGGCTACGTGGGTCGTGCCGACGCTGCCGCGCTCGATGGGGCATATCGCTTCCTGCGCACCATGGAACACCGCATCCAGCTGCACAAACTGCGCCGCACTCACCTCGTCCCCGACGACGAGGCCGATCTGCGCCGCCTCGGGCGTTCGCTGGGCCTGCGCGCCGAGCCCGTTGCCGAGCTCACCCGGGAGTGGAAGCGCCACACCGTCGAAGTGCGGCGACTGCACGAGAAGCTCTTCTACAGGCCGCTGCTCGATGCCGTCGCCGCGCTCGAACCGACCGCCGCCCGGCTCAGCCCCGCGGCCGCCCGCCAGCGGCTCGAAGCGCTCGGCTACGCCGACCCGGCCACCGCACTGCGCCATTTGGAGGCGCTCGCCTCCGGGGTGAGCCGCAAGGCGGCGATCCAGCGGACCTTGCTGCCGGTGCTGCTCGGCTGGTTCGCCGACTCCGCCGAGCCGGACGCCGGCCTGCTCAACTTCCGCAAGGTCTCCGACGCGCTCGGTCGTACCCCCTGGTATCTGCGGCTGCTCCGGGACGAAGGTGTCGCCGCCGAGAACCTCGCCCGCGTCCTGTCCGCCGGTCGGCTCGCCCCCGATCTGCTGCTGCGCGCTCCCGAGGCGGTCGCGCTGCTCGGCGACCACGAGGGGCTGCGTCCGCGTTCGCGGCTGGCACTCGAGCAGGAGGTGCTGGCCGCAGTGAACCGCGCGGACAGCCCAGAGGCCGCGGTCACGGCGGTGCGGGGGGTGCGCCGCCGTGAGCTGTTCCGTATCGCTGCGGCCGACCTGACCGGCGCGTTCCGGCCGGAGCATGATGCGGGGGCGGCCGTCGACGCGGTCGGTACCGCGATCTCCGACGTCACCACGGCCACCGTCGCGGGCGCCCTGCAAGCAGCCGTCAAGGCGGTCAAGGCCGAGCTGGGGGGCGAGCTGCCGACTCGTATCGCGGTGATCAGCATGGGGCGCTTCGGCGGTCGGGAGCTCGGGTACGGCTCCGACGCGGATGTCCTCTTCGTCCACGAAGCCGTCGAGGGTGTCGAGGAGACCAAGGCCGCGCGCGCTGCCCTCCAGGTCGTCAACGAGCTGCGGCGTCTGCTGCAGATCCCCACCGCTGACCCACCGCTTGTGGTGGACGCCGATCTGCGTCCCGAGGGCAAGAGCGGCCCGATGGTGCGGTCGTTCGCCTCGTACGCCGCGTACTATCGCCGCTGGTCGCTGGTGTGGGAGAGCCAGGCGTTGCTGCGTGCCGAGCTCGCTGCGGGCGACACGGCGCTCGGCGCACGGTTCGTCGAGCTGATCGACCCGCTGCGTTACCCGGCCGAGGGGCTCGGAGAGGACGCGGTGCGCGAGATACGGCGGCTCAAGGCGCGTGTGGAAACTGAACGGCTGCCACGTGGTGCCGACCCGACCACCCACACCAAAATCGGCCGTGGCGGTCTTTCGGACGTGGAATGGACGGTGCAGTTGCTGCAGATGCGGCACGGTTGGGCCGAGCCGGGGCTGCGGACCACCCACACCCGCCGGGCGCTGGCTGCGGCTGCCGCGGAAGGCCTGGTGGAGGTGGAGGATGCCGCGATACTCGACGAGGCCTGGGTGCTGGCGACACGCGTACGCAACGCCGTGATGTTGGTGCGCGGTCGTCCCGGCGACACCTTCCCCGCCGACGGGCGCGAGATGGCTGCCGTCGCCCGCTACCTCGGCTACGGTCCTGGACATGTCGGAGAGCTCGTCGACGACTACCGTCGTACGACGCGTCGCGCCCGCGCTGTCGTCGAAAGACTGTTCTATGACGCCTGATTGCTGGCGGTGGCCAACGTCAGGGACCGCGGCAGGTGGTAGGTGAATCTGCCGTAGGCCAGGAATGACACCGTGAAGCCGAAGCTGAGCGTGAGGATCCCGCCGGCGGCATCCAGCCAGAAGTGGTTGGCGGTAGAGATGATCACTACCAGCGTCGCCACCGGGTAGAGCAGGCCGAGCGCTTTCGTCCATACCGGCCGCGTCAGTGTGGCTATCGTGATCCCGCACCACAGCGACCAGCCGATGTGCATGGACGGCATTGCGGCGTACTGGTTGGAGACATGGGCCAGGTTGCCCGATGCCATCGAACCCCAGGTGTGGTGAACGGCGACAGTGTCGATGAAACCGCCGCCCCGCATCAGGCGGGGAGGTGCCAATGGATAGAAGTAAAAGCCGACCAGCGCGATACCTGTGGTGGCGAAGATGGTCAACCGGGCTGATGCGTACCTGCCAGGATGTTTGTGGTAGAGCCACACCAGCACGCCGATGGTCATGATGAAGTGCAGGGTCGCGTAGTAATAGTTCATTCCTACGATCAGCCATGTCACCGACTCGATGGCGTGGTTGATGTGGTTTTCCACGGCGATGCCGAGCGCTTGCTCCAGATGCCAGATCTGGCGTGCGTGCCGCATCGCGGCAGCTTCCTGCTCGGGAACCGCGTTGCGCACCAGCGAGTACACCCAGTAGCTCGCGCCGATCAGTAGGATCTCAAACCACAGGCGCGGCCTGCGGGGAGTGCGGACCCAGCGGACAAGGGTGTGACGGCTCTCCGTGCGGCGGCCCTCACGCAATGCTCCACTGATGTCGACGACGGGATCGTCGGAACCAGTGGAGCGCGGAGGGGCGGCCGTACGGCCTTCCAGGATCTTCGCTGTCGGTTCCCCCATAGGGCGATAGTCTGCCAGATGGACGACGCCCATCGATCATCCCCTGGTCGGGTCTTCGCCATCCCAGGTACTCCTCAAGGCGGACTTCCTGTCGCGATCCCTTGTGATCTGGGACTTAACGTGTCGGCAGTTGAACTGCCGACATGGGAGCCCCTGCAGTTTTCGAATCTCTTGTGTGCATTTCGTGTGTTATCAGTGAAAGCGCCGTGACTTCGATCATGAGTTGAATCCATCGAACGGGTGACAGCGGAGCGCCTCATGCGCCGGGAAGCGGCTGGCCGGGCCGATGCTCATCGGGGCCAGGGGTGGTCAGAGTCACGGTCGCATGCCGAGTCTTTGGTCGAGAGCTTCGGCTCAGCCTCCGATGGTGTGCAGCGCAGCCCACAGTGCCCCCACCGCGAGCACCAGCGCCGCAGGCACGGTGAGGAGCCCGAGGCGGGTGAACTCACCCAGGTCCACATCGGTATCGTGCTCGTGCACGATGCGCCGCCACAGCAAGGTCGCCAACGACCCGGCGTAGGTGAGATTGGGGCCGATGTTCACCCCGAGCAGCACCGCCAGCACCGCACCCGGCCCGGAGGGTGTGGTCAGTGGCAGCAGCACCAGTACGGCGGGCAGATTGTTGATGACGTTCGCCAGCACGGCGGCCAGCGCCGCGATGCCCAGTAGAGCAGGCAGCCCGGTGCCGCTCGGGACGAGATGCGCCAAGGCCCGGCCCAGCCCATTGTCGATCACGGCCCGTACCACGATCCCCAACGCCAAAACGAAGGCGAGGAAAGGCATGGCGGTGGCGCGGGCGACGGTGACGACAGTGGTCCTGCGCTGCGCCAATGCGCGGCCGGTGAGCACGACGGCACCGGCCAGGGCCGCCCACACCGGATTCACCCCGAGCGCCGAAGCGAGTACAAAACCGCCCAGCGTGCAGGCAACGGTGACCAGTGCGAACACCGGCGCCTCCGACGCTTCCTGCACCTGCGTACCCGGGGCACCTGCGGCCTGGACCGCTCCCGCCGCCAAGTCCCTGCCGAAGAACCGCCGCAGGACCACGTATTCCACACCGATCGCGACTACCCACGCCACCGCCATCAGCGCCGCGAAGCGCGTGAAGCTCAGCCCGCTGGCCGCGAACGCCAGCAGGTTCGTCAGATTGGAGACGGGCAGCAGCAAGGACGCGGTGTTCGACAGATGCGCGCAGGCATACACATGCGGCTTGGGGCGCGCGCCCAGCCGGGCAGCGGTGGCGAACACCACCGGAGTGAGCAGTACCACTGTCGCATCCAGACTGAGCACCGCCGTGATCACCGACGCCGTGGCGAACACCCAGCCCAGCAGCGTGTACGGCCGTCCCGTCGCGGCACGGGCCATCCACGCTCCGCACGCCCTGAAGACCCCCTCGGTATCGCAGAGTTGAGCGAGCACCAGTACCGCTGCCAAGAACCCGATCACCGGCCCGAGGCGCTCCGCCTCCGCGCGGGCGGAGCCCAGCGTGCTCGCCCCGCTGCCGATCAACAGGCCGGCGGCCGGTACCGCGACGACGGCTTCCGGCCATCCCCACGGCCGTACCACTGCCCAGGCCAGCACCACCACAAGAAGAACGGCGGCCAGCGCCTCTGCGACGCACGTGTTCAGGGCCCACTCTCCTCATGCAGGGCGGCCATATCCGGCGATGAGGAGATTACGCGAGGCCGTACGAACTGCGTGATCGGGATGGCCACGACCTGGCGTGAACTGCAGAGCTACCTGCCCGACCGCACCTCGACGTGGGGACGACGGCCGCTCCACACGGGGCTCAGGTGTCGAGTCAGGTGTTGAGTCAGATGCCGAATCAGGTACCGAAGAAGACGTCGAACTCGGCATATAGCTCCGGCGGGACCCGCTTGATTGCCCTCGTGACGTCGGCGAGCGGTATACGTACGATGTCGGTGCCGCGCAAAGCCACCATCGTGCCGAAGTCGCCATCCTTCACCGCAGCGACGGCATGCAGGCCGAAGCGCGTGGCGAGCCATCGGTCGTACGCGGTCGGCGTGCCGCCCCGCTGGATGTGGCCGAGAACCGTCGTGCGGGCGTCCTTCCCAGTACGGCGCTCGACCTCCCTGGCCAGCCAATCACCGATGCCGGACAGGCGTACATGCCCGAACTCATCACGCGACTCGTCCTTGACCACCATGTGCCCGGCCTTGGGAACCGCTCCCTCTGCGACCACGACAATCGGCGCATAGTTGATCTCAAAACGTTTCTCCACCCAGGCGCACACCTGGTCGATGTCGAACTCCAGTTCCGGAATGAGGATGGCGTTTGCACCTCCGGCGACGCCGGCATGCAAAGCGATCCATCCGGAGTGGCGCCCCATCAACTCGACGACGAGGGTGCGCTTATGCGACTCCGCTGTCGTGTGCAGGCGGTCGATAGCATCGGTCGCGATACCGACGGCCGTGTCGAAGCCGAA
>JAFAUH010000052.1 GCA_019243445.1 Streptomycetaceae bacterium
CAGCCGCGTCCAGGTGGTGGTGGCATGGTCACGCGCCGTCTGCTCCAGCCGGGCCCGGACCACCTCGGCGAGGCGGTCCAGCACGACCGGTTCCAGCCGTACGGCTTCCGCGGTTGCCCCGTCATGCTCCGGCTGCCGTGCGCCGCCCCGGCGGCGGACCGGGACCGGGCTGGAGGCCGCCGGGCGGTCGCCAGCGACGGCGGGGGGCTGCTCAGCCGATATCCGCGCCGCCACGGGGTCGGGAGGCGTCGGGTGCGCGGCCAGGCGGGCGCGCCACGAGGTCAGGGCAGAGCGGTGGTAGGGCGGCAGCAGTCTCCCGGCCGCGACCGCATGCTCCTCCATCTGGGCGCAGGCGGCGGCGAGTTGTCCGGGCGTCATGGCGTGGCCGTGCCTGGACAGGTCGGCCAGCAGCTGCCGGGAGGCGATGATCGCGGCGTGGGCCTCGGGATTCTCCAGCCGCTGGCGGGCATCGGCGAGCGCCCGGCGCAGCTCACCAGCCGCGCGGCCATCGAGCGGGAAGCCGGGTGCGGATGCTTCGTCCACCAAGGCGCGTACCGCTGCCAGATCCTCCTCTTCCAGGGCGGAGCGCAGTTGGGCGGCGAGCTTCGCCGACCGGGGATCCGGCGCGGCCTGGCGTGCGACCGCTTTCTTGAGCCGGCCGGGCTGTGGAGTAGCCGTGCCCGCGGTTCCCCGCTTCTTCGCGCGGGCCGGTTCACCGGTCTGGGCTTGGCGTGCAGGCTTCTTCGGGCTGGCCACCAGCTGGTGCGCGGTGCGGCGCGGGCGTGGCAGCGGCGCCGTGCTGGGGCGGGTGGCCAGCAGTTGCTCGGCGCGGGCGAGGTCGGCTGCCTCCTGCGGTGTCACACCGGGTCGGCATGCCGCCCGGGCCAAGGGGAGCGTGGCGCGCAGTGCCCGGTAGTCCCGCACCCGACTCGCGTGCCGCAACACCCTGAAGACGCGCTCGCGGTGGGTGGGCTGGCTGGCCTCGGCCAGCCACTGCGCGGTCTGCGCGAGGACCTCCCGCAGTACCTGGGCGGAGGCTGTCTCCAGCGGGGTGGCCGCCAACTGCTCGGCGGTGCGGTACAACTCCTGCACGACCCGCACCTGACCGGCCTTGCGGGCCTCCTCCAGCCGCCGCCGCAGCCCCTCCACCCGCGGCGACCCGGTCACGTGAGGAACCGCCGTAGCGGTTTCGGACCGGGCCTTCGCCGCTGTTGAGCCGGTTGGCGTCACAGATTCCTGGGCCCGCTCGGCGGCCGCGGCTGCGGCAGCCCTACGGTCCGCCAGGATCTGCTCGACCGCGGGGGTGACCAGACCGCCCTCGGTCATGCGGCACTCGGACAAGTCGAACCAGCGGATGCCATACCCCAACGTCTGGGTACCCAGCAGCACCCGCCGACCGCTGCCCTCACTGTCGCACCGCACCCGGTGCACGTACCGCTGCTCGGTGAGCCGCTGCGGCGAGGCTGTAACCCCGGGCCCGAGTACGACCTCCTGCCGGCGCTCCCCGGGCGCCTCGGCGGGCCAGTGCGGCGGCACCTTCTCGCTCAGGTGCACCCACAGCCGCACTCCATCGACCACCGCCACCTTCACCACCGCGCCCACCCGGTGCCCGGTCTCCGGGAACCCGGCGCGCACCGGCATGCCTTGGCCGGCAAGCCACTCGCTCAACTGCGCCTTGATATACAGGTGGTCAGCGCTCGCATGGTTCGTCGCCGTCCGCAGGCACGGGCGCGGCGGACCTTCTCTCGGCGGGATATGGGCGAAATGACACGCACGATCAACGTACGTCTTAATCGAAAGCCGGGCCCCGCAGCCGCCCAGCAGCACCCCGCACCAGTAGGTCGCCCCGGGGTTGGCCTTCTGGAAGGCGTCGACCTCGATCGCCTCGAACGGCAGCACCACCGGGACATCGGAGTGCTCGTCCCCCACGACCGCCGTCTGCACCCGCCGCGTATCCGAGCCGCCGGACCATCCCATCCATCCACCCCCGAACACGTGCGTGGCACTTCACACCAGCTTGGCACCACCGGACACGCACCAGGGCCCACTTCGCAGGATCTGGCTCGGTGTGTACGGTCGGCGCCACCGACAACCGGCCGAGGCGCCAAATGATTCCTCTCGCAAAGAGCCCGCCCGCACGGGATGCTCAGGAGTACGCACCCGCGCACAGCGGATGCCCCCACGTCTTGCCGATCTTCACGATCCTCTCGCCCTTGGCGTAGGTGCGAGAGCAGGGACAGGTCCCTGAAAACCGCGCTGACAGCGAGCGGGAACCGCCCGAAGAGGTCCTCTGGGACGCGGAGGAACCAGAAGGACGGCTGGCACGAGCACGCGACGGCTTGGCGATGACCAGGTCCGGGACCGGAAGATCAACCGCTGTCCCCGCCGCGGGCTGCTGGGTGCGGGCGGCATCGCTGGCCGCCTTATCCGCGATCGCATTCAACCGATCGCCGTTCACCTGGTGCGCCGCGACGTAGACGAAGGTAACGTCCCGCCCCTCCAAGAGCCTGTCGATGCGCTGGATCAACTCGCGGTTGGCCACCGGCTTCCCGCCGGCCGTCTTCCAGCCGTTGCGCTTCCGTCCCGCCAACCACTTGGTCACCGCGTCGCGGGTGTAGGTGCTATCGAGCCGAACCTCCAGCGGGACGGTGGAGTCCGTGGCCGCAAGGAGCTGCTCGAGGGCCGTGAGCTCGCCGATGTTGTTGGTGCTGTGTCCGAGCGGGCCAGCCTGCCAGCGCTGCGGCACCCCGGTGCTGTTCGCGATCACGAAGGCCCAGCCCGTCGGCCCGGGGTTGCCCTTCGCTGCTCCGTCACAGGCCGCGATCACTCTCTCGATCATGCCCTCGATGATGTCAGGCCGGAGCGGGGCGATATCGGTACGTGGCACCGACGCAGCTGGGGTGCGGCCCTACACGGGGTCGTCGGTGAGGTCGGCGTCCGTTTCCGGCAGCGGGACCTTCACCAGGAGATCTCGGATCGTCGCGGCTTCATCCGGAGTGTACGCAGCGCCTCTGATCAGGACGACGGGACGAGCGGCATCGGATTGCCCCATCAAGACCGAGGCGGCGCCGGCGAGTTCATCGATCCTGTTGATCTCGCCCCGCACCGGATTCCCATACAGATCATGGTCAGCCTGGTGCAGCTTCTCCACGCCAGCGATGCCCGCGATCCCGATGGCGGCTCCGTGCGAGCCTTCGCGGTAGGGCTGACCAAGACTGTCCGAAATGATCACGGCTACGGCCGTGCCGGTCAGGGTCCGGATCCGATCGCGGATGCGGCGCGCGGAAGCGTCAGGGTCGATGGGCAGGAGGCAGGCCCATCCCTCGACGCGGGAGCCGGCGTTGGAGCAGTCGACCCCGCCGGAGGTGTCGACCATGCCACGGTTGTCGATGGTCACCACATGCCGTCCGATGATCTGAAGAACGGCTTGGGATTCGTTCAGGTACAACTGGCACAGCCGCAGGTCACGCCCGGTGCGCTCACCCAGGCGCCGAGCACGGTCCGTGGGAGTAACGGTATCCAGCCGGACGACCCGGTCCTCGGCCTTGGAGACGATCTTCTGAGCAACCACCAAGACGTCGCCGTGGTTCAACTCGTGCCCGTCGGCGACGACAGCCTCGGTGATCAGGACACCGAGGTCATCACCTTGAGCAACACGAGGGATGCCGGGCAAGGCGCGCAGAGTCATATCCCAGTCAGTCAACTTCCGCCTCCTGATGAGCAGTTCGCAAGATCACGTCCCGGTCGGCGAGAGGGCGGCTTGAGGGGTGTGGCCGTCCAGAGCGGCCACTCCACACCGGCCGTTGACAGAGCGGGAAGCCTTCGCCCCCCGCGAGACGTTTCCACTCTGTCAACTCGATGGCGACAACCGCTCTTCGTGGACTGCGGCGCGTTCCCTGCGACATGCCTCACCGCTACTCCTGGTGCCCGGTGCCCCGGCAGGCTGACCGCAATGACTGCCCGGACTCGCACCCGCGGTACCCGATTCAGATCCGGCAGGCATGCATACGTTCTTCGCGTTCAGTGTGTCTCATGAGACATCTGATCTCACTGCCGTCGCTGGTGAGAACGTGGCCGGCTGCCCGTGCAGTCCGGCTCGTAGGTCGGTGCGGTGAGACAGCTCTGTGGCGAGGTGCTCGGGCTGGTGGGAAAGATCGGTCACCTGCCACGGGGCGTTCTCCTTGCGTACACGCATCGTCACCCTCACCACAGCGACATCCTGAACGAAGACGGCGAGACACGGCTCCGCATCGGCGATCCGCCCCTGCCCGTCCCCGAACCCTTCGCCGCACTCCTGCGGGACTACCTCGACCAACGGCCGAACCAGAACACCGCCGCCAACCCAGCGAGCACCTGGCTCTTCCCCGGCCGCCGAGCAGGACGCCCGATAGACCCCACCACCATCCGCGACGCCCTCCGCGAAGCTGGCGTCCCCGCTCTCGGCGGCCGCATCGCCACCCTGCGACAGCTCGTCCTCCAGGCCCCGGCCCCCGTGGTCGCAAGCATGCTCGGCTACCACGACACCACCACGGCACCGCCACCGAGGCCGAATCCCCTGGAGCCGATATGCCCCCGGCGACCACAGTCGGTAACAACTACCTGCGTCATGAGGCCATCGCCGGAACACCGACCATCTGATCACCGGGCCCTACCAGTCTCGGACCCCTTCCCCGGACAGCACGAGAGCGCCCCGATCTACATCCGCGTCTCCGACGGTTCCGGAATGCTGCAGCGGAACCGGGGCGCCGCCGTGGAGGCTGGCCCAATGAGCCTTGCACCCGCCACACCAGCCGATACGAGGACCACATAGGATGTCTGTTCGGACGAGACCGCATCACGAGGACTTCCGGTGGCAACCTTCGACACGGACACCCTGGCCAGCCCCGAGAAGCTGCAGCGCTGCCAGCGGGCGCTGGAGCGTCTGGACGGGATGGGCGCAACGATCGCCAACGCTTGCGGGGGCCACCTGAACGCCGACCTTCTCGAATACATTGCCGACCTGCTTAGCAAACCGATCGAGGAGCTGACGGCCGAGTCGGATGCAGCCGTAGCCGCACTCGATACGCCGGATTCCTCTGCCCGTAGCATCCCGTCTCCAGTCGGATCGGAGCAGGCCCCTCGGCCGCGGCGCTTGCGCGCGCTGGCGGACAGATTCACCCGATGGAGCCGCCCGTCAGCACGGTAATGATCACGTGCCGGTCGATGGGGTGCTGGCAGCGATCAGAACGGTCCGGGGATCTGCGGTGTGACGCGTCAGCGGCCACTTGGCAGCTGCTCGGCGGCTGTAGCGGTAGCGCCACGCAGGTCGTGCTCGTATGCCTTGTCGATCCAGGCCAGCGTCCGCTCCTCGGCTTCACTGGCGCTGCTGGCGTCGATAGCGCGTACCTGCCGTGGGGGACGACGTCGACGAGGGCGGGCAAGTGTTTGCCGTCGGCGGCTGTGGGCGGACTGGACGATCGCGACGGTCCGTACAGCGAGTTGACGCCTTGGCGGCGCAGTGCAGAATGTCGCCGGTGGGGGGAGGGGTGTCGATTTCCTCATGTTGAAGCGGAGGTCGACCTGGCGGCGGTGGAGGTCGCCGAGCGCACCTACAGCCAGCTGCGGCGTGAGCGACCCTGCCTACAGCAGTCGGCCCCGGCGGTGCCCCACGGGGGGAAGGGCAGCGTTCGGGGCCGAGACCGAGAATAGCAGGTGGTGGGTTGTGGGTACGTCTGTAAGGCGAAGGTCCGTCTCCCCCTGATACTGGCTGGCGGAGACGGGCCTCGTGCGGGAGCTGGCCGGGCTACAGGGCTCCGTCGATCACGCCCTGTCGGAACGCGCTCCATTCCTCGGCGGTGTATCGCAGGGCGGGCAGGTGCGGGTTGCGGGAGTCGCGCAAGGCGATGCCGCCGCCCGGCAGGTCGGTGATCTCCACGCACTGTCCTTCTCCGGCGCTGTGGGGTGACTTGCGCCAGACGGCGTCGGTCAGGTCGTGAGCGTACAGATCGGCCTTCGCGGTGATGTCGTTCACGTGGGGATTCCTTCTTTCATCCGGTTGATGAGTGCCAGTGAGTCGCTGACGGGCAGGGCCGCGGCGACGATCTGGCCGAACGCGTCCTCATAGAGCTTTACGTCGTCGGTTCCCTCGACGTAGCTGGTGCCCCTGAGGTTTTCGAACTGGACGACGGTTGGCATGGGGGCGGGGAAGGAGACCAGGTCGAAGGCTCCGGCCCCGCCGGGGTGCGGGGTGGCGTCCAGCGGCATGACTTGGATGGTGATGCCGGGGACTCCGGAAGCGTCGAGCAGACGCTGGAGTTGGTGGCACATGATCTGGGGTCGGTCGGAGAAGCGCCGGTGGAGTACGGCCTCGTCGATGACCGCCCACAGCTTCAGCGGGCGCTCGGGCTGGGAGAGGACGGCCTGGCGGGCCAGGCGTACCTCAGCGAGTGCGGTGACCTCCTGCGGGGTGCGGGTGATGGCGTTGGCGGCGATGGTCTCGCGGGCGTAGGCCGCGGTCTGCAGCAGGCCGGGAATGAGCAGGGGCGCGTAGATGCGGATCGACTCAGCGTCCGACTCCAGCGAGATGTAGTCGGCGTAGGCGGGTGCGACCACGCCGCTGTAGGTCTGCCACCACCCCTTCTTCGAGGCGTCCTTGGCCAGGCCCTCCAGTGCGGTGACCACCTCCGGGTCAGTGACGCTGTACTCCTTCAGCAGCGGGGGGATGCTCTGGGGGCGGATGTGGGCCTTGGCGTTCTCGATCCGGGAGAGCTTGCCGGAGTCCCAGGCCATCGCGGCCGCGGCGGCATCCAGGCTCATTCCGGCGTCGTTGCGCAAGCGCCGGAGCATGCTGCCGAGGCGGCGTCTGCGCACCGTGGGAACGAGGGGAACGGTAGGCATTCGGGGCTACGTCTCTCTGTGAATGTCCGGAGCGGCGGTTGGGGTACGCCACGCTTCCGTCCGGGTATCCGATGCTCGGTCTTGGGTGCAACTGCCTTCCATTCGGGAGCTGGTGAGTGCGGTACAGGTGCAGTGTGACGCTATCGGGGGGTGCAAGTCGATGGAACTCACGTTCTTCTTTTGGGGATTTGGACCCCAATATTGCAAACGTCTGCCCCATGGGTGCATTCTGCGAGGACAGGAAAGTGACTGGGCGTCATTCCTTGCTCGTTCGTGACGCTCGGTCGCGCATGTCCGCTTCGGCCGAAGGCCCCCTCATGACGATGACGACGACTGCCGCGCATGCCTCGGCGACCGGCCGCCCCGCCTACACCGAGACCATGCCGTGCGAACCGGCGAGCGCCTGTAAGGCCCGGATACTGGTCACCCTGGCGCTGTCCGCGTGGGACCTGGACGAGCTCACCGACACCGGCAAGCTCGTCGTCTCCGAGCTCGTCGGCAACGCAGCCCGGCACACCTGCTGCCACAGCATCCGGGTCACCGTCACGCGGCTCGCTTCCGATCGCGTACGCATCGCCGTCATCGACAAGTCCACGCGGATGCCCGGTCCGCGCACGGCGAAGGTGGATGACGAGCACGGCCGCGGCCTGGCGGTCATCGCCGCCCTCGCCGAGGATGCCGGTACCGACACCTTCGCCTGGGGCAAACGGGCATGGGCGCAGCTGTGTACGCATGGAGCGAGCCGCCCAGCCCGCTGTACTGAACTGCCCTCTTAATGGGGAGGTTGGCGCGTAGAGGAGGAGACAAGATCCCCAGTCCCGTGACACGTTTCTGCTCACAGTTGGGAGAGAGGTGGCATTTTTTCTACGACCACTGATCGTGGTCGGCGGACCGTCCGGTATCTGCGCCGGGCCGGCCCGATCCGGATGAACTCAAGGACTGCGCTGCGCAGCCGGGAGGAGCCGATGCCGTCTGTGACCACCTACGACCCGCTGTACGCGGCGGCGCTCAACAATCCCTGCCCGGTGCCCGCCGTGCTGCGCCAAAGGACGTTGGTGTTCTGGCACGAGGGCATGAGTTCGTGGGCCCTGACTCGGTATGCGGATAGTTTCGCCGTGCCGCGTGAGCACTCCTCGGCGGACGGCGGGACCGCCCAGGGCCGTCGGCACATCGGAGTCGGATCCGGTGGCCACCGATTTCGAGATCCAAGGGGCGTAGAGATGCTCGGCTTTCCTGGGCAGGCCCTTGGTCAGGATGGAGAAGACAGGATGGAGAAGAAAGGGGACATCGATGAGTCGGCATACGCAGATACCGCCTGTATCACTTCGGGAACTGCGGCGCTCCATCGGGGACTTGTCGCTGCGCTTGCGCACATCGCGAACGTTGGGGCGGCCGGCCGTGCCGCGGTTCGTCGATTTCGACTCGATCCGGCTGCCGGACGGGCGGTTGGTGGGCCGCAAGAAGGTGATCATCATGTCCGGAGGCTGCTCGGTGCCGACGTGCACGATGTGCCCCTTCACCAACGAGAACAACTACCAGGTCGCGGGCGGGGCTTCGCCGGAGAGCCTGCTGGAGCAAGTGAGGCGGACGCTCGTGCGTACCGATGGCGAGCCGGCATACGAGGTGCTCTCCCTCTACAACGACGGGTCGTTCTTCGCGCCGAAGGAGATTCCTCGGGACATCCAAGTGGAGATCGCCCGGCTCGTGGCCGGGGCGGGGGTGGGCCGCCTGGTAGTGGAGTCGCTGCCCCAGTTCGTCACTGAGCCCGTTGTGGCGCGGTTCGTCGAAGCGCTTGGTGATGTGCGGCTGGAGATCGGGATCGGGCTGCAGTCTGCTGACGACGTGGTGCGCGAGACACTGGTGAACACGCGGATCTCCCGGGTGTCGTTCGAGCGGGCCCTGAAGGTGATGGCCGCTTTCGGCGTCGATCCAAAGATCTATCTCATGGTGAAGCCGCCGTTCTTGTCGGATGGTGAGGCGGTGACCGACGTCGTGCAGTCGGTCGACTATCTGACCGGGCTGGGCGTGACGGGGATGACGCTGTGCCCGACGAGGGTGTCTCGGAACACGGTGGCCTGGGAGCTGTGGCAGGCAGGGCTCTACATGCCGCCGAACCTGTGGACCGTGGTGGAGGCGATCCGCCGGGTTCACGAACGGCTCGCGGTGCGGGTCGCCTGCGTGAACCTGCGGGGAACCGACTTCGAGTCGGTGTTCCCTGACGCCTGCCCGAAGTGCGCGGATGCGGTGGTGGACGCAATGATGCGGTTCGGGGAGACCGGTGAGGTGAGTGATCTGCCGGAGGATTGTGTGTGCCGGCCGCCGCTGGAGGTGGTTCCCCTGGACCACGAGGCGATCACCGCTCGGGCGGCGGCGAGCATGGCGGTGCTGGAGCGGGCTGGTGTCTGACCGGCCGGGGGTGCGGCAGGGCTTACCCCCCCAGGTGCCCTGCCGCCGGGTTCGGCGAGGATCCGTGGGGCTTCCCGCGCGGCGGGCACGAGCGGTACGGGCCAGTGTTCGGGACGGAGTTCGACGGTGCGGACACGGTGCTGGTGGTCGCCTGACCCGGGCTGAGGGAGTTGTTCGCCGCCGAGCGCGGCTGTCTGGAAGTGCTCAACACTCGGCTGGTCCATGGCCTGTTCGGCAGGGCGCTGTTCAACCTCACCGGCGCGGAGTACTGCGCGGCACCGCCGTCTCGGGTGCGGTGTCGGCCCGCGAAGGCCCCGATCGATCCGCTCTTGTTCACACCCACCCCCTGGGAGGCGACGCTGTGACCACCCCGCCCGACGCTCTGGCGGCTCTGCGTGCCGCAGCCGCGCATCATGAGGCCAGTCGGGAGCGGCTGCACTTGCTGCCGAGCGAGAACGGCCTGTCGCTGGCCGCCCGGCTACCGCACCTGACCGAAGCTGCCGTCCGCTACGCCTGTCCCGGTCCGGAAAGCGGGGGCGAGAACTGCGTATGGCCTGGCCGGCAGGACTTGGTCGCTGTTGAACAGGGTGCGGCCGTGCTGCTCGGGGCGCAGCTTGGCGCGGCTTACGTCAATCTCAAGCCGGTGTCGGGCATTTCGGCGCTGACGGTGGCGCTGTCGGCGCTGGCCGGGGCGTGGCAGACGGTGTTCAACTGGGCGGAGCGGGACGGCGGGCACGGCTCGACCCGGTTCATCGGCACCCATTGGGGGCTGCGGATGAAGGATCTTCCGTTTGATCCGGTGACTTTGACGCTCGACTTGGACCGGCTGGCCGACCGGATCGGTGAGGGGCCGCCGGCGTTGGTGTACCTGGATGTGTTCACGTGCTTGTTCCCCGTCGTTCTGCGCGGGCTGCGGGAGGTGGTCGGCGAGCAGACGGCGATCCACTACGACGCCTCCCATGCCCTTGGCCTGATCGCCGGTGGCGAGTTCCAAAATCCGCTCGCCGAGGGCGCCGACAGCCTCGGTGGCTCCGCTGACAAGACCTACCCCGGCCCTCACAAGGGGCTGCTGGCCACGAACGACTCAGCGATTGCGGCCCGGCTGGACGAGCACGCTTCCCACTTCGCCTCCCACCACCACTCAGCTGACGTGGCCGCCTTGGCGGTGGCTGCCGCCGAGATGGACGAGCACGGTACCGTCTACGCGCGGCGCACTGTCGCCAACGCCCGCAGGTTGGCCGCCGCGCTGGCGGAGCGCGGCTTTATCGTGTGCGGCGAACACCGGGGGTTTACCGCCTGCCATCAGCTGTGGATCGACATCGCTGCGCTGATGGATGCCCAGACGGCATCGCGGCTGCTGTTCGAGGCCGGCGTTGTCGTCGAAGCGATCCCCATCCCCCGCATCTGCGCCCCGGCCGGGCTGCGCCTGGGGGTTCAGGAGGTGTCCTGGGCCGAGATGGGGACCGCGGAGATGAACGAGTTCGCCGAGGTGTTCACGGCGGTGCTGCGCGACGGCCAGGATCCGGCAACAGCTGCGAAGAGGACCAGGGCCCTCCTCGAGGCGCACCGGCCCGACAGCGCGGCGGACCAGGTGCTGCGCGGCGGCCTCGCGGCCACGGGCGGGGACAGGGGTGCGTCATGATTCCGGAGCAGATCCCGGCCAAGGGTGCCTTCCTCAGCCCTTTGCACACCACGGCCTCGTTCGAGATCCGGCCGGACTGCCGCCACTTCGAGGGTGGGATGCCGTGCCGGTACTGGCGGCCGTGCCACCGGTGCCCGCATCACGACCCGGTGGACTACCGGGTACTGATCGTGATGCTCGGGCTGCTGGGCGACATGCTGATCGCCTCACCGCTGCCCGCCCGCATCCGCGCAGACCGTCCCGGCGCGCACATCACCTGGCTCGTCGACGAATCCTGCGCGCCGATCCTGCGCATGAACCCCTACGTGGACGAGGTCCTCATCCACGACTGGGAGGCCGCGGCCCAGCTGCCCTCCCGGCGCTTCGACGCCATCTACGCATTCGAGCGCACCCCCTCTGCCGCGGCCCTGGTCGACCGGATACCGGCCGGCCATAAGGCGGGGCTCGCCTTCGGAGGACCGCATCACGCCCTGTATCCGATGGGCGAGGCCGCGCGACAGTTCTTCCTGCAGAACACCTGGAATGACTACCGCACCCTGGCCAACGCCCAGACCTGGACGGAGCTGTACTTCGCCGTCGCCGGATACCAGTACGCGGGCGAACCGTACGTGCTCAACGTGCCGGAAGCGGCAGTGCGGCGGGTGGCCGGGCTGCTGGGCGAGCACACGGGGCCGCGGGTGTGCCTGAACCTGGGCGGATCACTGCCGACGAAGATCTGGCCCGAGCGGCACTGGGCCGAGCTCGCCGACCCCCTGATCGACTACGGCGCGCAGCTGGTGATCCTCGGCGGCCCGAGCGACCGGGTCGCGTGCGAGCACCTGGTGCGGCACCTGCGGATGCGCGGCGCCGACGCATCGGCCGCAGTGTACGCGCCGCTGAGCCTGGAGGAGGCCGCAGCGCTGCCTGCCCGGTGCGACGTGGTGGTGACCGGCGACTCCTTCGGCTTCCACCTCGCCCTCGCCCATCAGCGGCCGACCGTGCTGCTGCTCGGGCCCAGCAACGGCGCCGAAGTCATCCCCGAGCACGCCGAGTACATCACCGCGCTGCGCTCGACGCTGCCGTGCTCGCCGTGTGCCCACCAGGTCGCTTGCGCAGGCGTGGGCGGCTGCATGGACACCATCGATCCCGCCGCTGTCCTCAAGGCGACGCTCGACCACCTGAACACCTAAATCCCCCGCCCCGGCCCATAGCACCGGGGCGGGGCGGCACACGAGAAGGAGAGCACCCGTTGGGAATTGTGCTGGGGCTGGGCGGCCCGTACTACCACGACGCCTCCGCCTGCCTGGTCAACAACGGTCGCATCGTCGCGTTCGCCGAGGAGGAGCGGTTTTCCCGCCGCAAGCACCACAAGGACTCCCGCTCCTGCGCCGTCGCCGCGGCGTACTGCCTATCCGAGGCCGGCATCACGCTGGCCGAGGTGGACGAGATAGCCATCGCGTTCAATCCCACGTGGCCCAAGGCGAGCGAGGAGTGCACCGACGCCGAGCTGATCGCTGAACTCCTGGATCCGGCCCTCTTCGGGCATCACCGGCCCCGGCAGGTGACCGTGATCGAGCACCACTTGGCGCACGCCGCGTCTGCATTCCACCCCTCCGGGTTCTCCGAAGCCGCCGTGCTGGTGGTCGACGGCTCCGGCGACGGCGTCTCCGCCACCCTCGCCCACGGCACCACCAGCGGGCTCAAGACGATCCGGCAGTGGCCATTCTCCCAGTCGCTCGGGTGGTTCTACGAGACCGTCGCCGAACACCTGGGCCTGGGGGACTGGACCAGCTCCGGCAAGCTCATGGGCCTGGCCGGCTACGGCAACCCCCGCTACGCACTGGACTTCCTGCGCCCGGAGGCCGGCGGCTACCGGCTGGACCTGTCCCGGTACGGCATCCGGCCCGACGAGCCGGTCGAGGACCAGTACACCGACCTGCGCTACTACCGGCGCCTGAAGACCGCGTACACCGCCGCCTACACCGACCTCGGTATCCCGCCCCACCGCCGCGCCCGCACCTATGCGGCCGACACCGGCCGCCCCGCAGCGGACACCAGTTTCCGACCGGAGCACGCCGACCTGGCCGCATCCGCCCAACTGCTACTCGAGCAGTGCCTGGTCGAGCTCGCCCGCGAAGCCCTCGCCACCACCGGCGCGTCCCGCCTGTGCGTGGCCGGCGGGGTCGGGCTGAACTGCTCCGCCAACGGCCGCCTCGCTGCGCTACGCGGCGTGGACGAGCTGTTCGTCCAGCCCGCCGCCGGGGACGCCGGGTGCGCGATCGGCGCCGCGCTCGAGGTCGCGCTGCGCCGCGGCGACCTGATCCTGCCCGGCCCCGCGATGACCACGGCCGCACTCGGCCCAGCCTTCTCCCATGCCGCCATCCGCATGGTGCTCACCGAGTACGGCCTGCCGTTCAGCGACCACGGCGCCGACTTGCCCTCCATCGTGGCGGGGCACCTCGCCCTCGGCCGGGTGGCGGGCTGGTTCCAGGGCCGCATGGAAGCCGGGCCCCGTGCCCTCGGGCACCGCAGTATCCTCGCCGACGCCCGCCGCGTCCAGGCGCGGGACCGCATCAACAACCAGATCAAGCACCGCGAGGCGTGGCGGCCCCTCGCACCGGTCCTCCTCGATGACGCCGGGCCCGACCTGCTCGGCACCAACACCCCGCACCCGTTCATGATCATCGCCCGGCAGGCCACCGAAGCGGCGCGGGAGGCGATCCCCGCAGCCGTCCACACCGACGGCACTCTGCGACCCCAGACCATCACCTGTGACGAGGCGGATCCGTACGCGGGACTGCTGGCCTGTTTCGCTGAGCAGACCGGCCGTCCGCCCGCGCTGCTGAACACCTCCTTCAACCACGAGGCCGAGCCGATCGTGTGCACCCCGCGCGACGCGGTCGCGACCTTCGCCGCCAGCCCCCTGAACCTCCTCGCCATCGGACCGTTCCTCGTCCGCAAGGACCACATGACCTGACTGCCCGCCACCACATGCCCATGGCCGGTACGTTGATGCCCGACCACAGCCACCATCCGCATCCAGCGAACGGGAACTCCGCGATGACCAGTACCAGCCAGGACCTCTCCGTCGCCGACCGGCTGCGCGCCCAGCACGGCCCGGCTCTCACCCTCGGCCGCGACTGCGACCTGCCGGACGACCTCGTCATCGAACTCGATACCGACGCACATTTGACGATCGGCGACCGGGTCTCCATCCGCCGCGGCACCACCATCCAGGTCCTCCGCGGCGCGACCATCGCCATCGGCAACGACGTCGCCATAGGAGAACATGTCTTCATCTCCGCCATGGCCGGCATCCGCCTCGGCGACGGTGCAGCGCTGTCGAACATGGTCGACCTGCATGACCACAACCACCGCGAACGCTCCACCACGCACATGCCCGGCGGCGAACTCGTGCCATGGGCTTCCGGGTTCGAGGCCGCGCCGATCGTCATCGAGCCCGGCGCGATCTTGTCGAACAAGGTCACGGTCACCGGCGGCGTACGGATCGGCGCCAACGCGCTGGTCGGCGCCAACGCAGTGGTCTCCCGCAGCATCCCCCCGGACACCAAGGCCACCGGCGTCCCGGCCACCGCGCGCCGCCGCTTCGATGGCGCGGCGGTGCCCGTCATCGAGGACCGGCGCACCCTGAGCGTGGGATTTTTCGGCACGAGCATCATGGAGCACCTGGAGGGCTACAACACTCAGCTCATCGAGCAGGCCAACCTCCCCCAGATCGGGTCCAAAGTCACCGTCCAGGGCTGGCATCAGCGCGGCTGGGTCCACCGCCTGGCCCTGTCGCTCCGCGCGGCGTGGCCGTACGTGACCTTCGAGGTCAACAACCACGGCGAGGGCGGGGCCACCAGTCGCGACATCGCCAGGATCGTGGAAGGCGACCGCCGCACCGACGGCGTCGACTACGACCTGGTGTTCCTTGGCTGCGGCATCAACGACGTCTGGCGCCGCTTCCAGGGCCGCACCTCCGAAGCGGTCGGCATCGAGGAGTACGCCGACCACATGGCCGCGATGCTGACGCAACTGGGCGGCTACTCCCGCCGGCTCATCGTGATCTCCGAGACGCCTTTCGGGCCCGTCGACACCCCGGAGATCGTCTCCGAGATGAACGCCGAACTGACCCGCTACAACGACGCCGCGGCCAAGGCCGCCTCCAAGCACGGCGCCCTCTACCTGGACGTATGGGCACCCTTCACCGCAGCCGCCCGGCAACTCGCCACCGCGCCCGCCGGCCACCAGCCGGGAAGTGTGTGGAGCGACGGCGTCCACCTGACCGAGCTGGGCGACGCCGTGCTGCTCCGGCAAGTCGAGACGTTCCTCGCCGAGCACCACATCATCGACAAGCTCCTGGACTACCCGCGCCTGGAGCGCGACCGCGCGCCGGAGGCATACCGGCCGATGTTCACCGCCCACCGGCCCGCCCACAACTGAGGCCCCCACGGTGGTGCCGGTGACCGGACACCGGCACCACCGCCACACCTGAACTCCATCCAACGTCTCCTTCAAGGAGCTCACCGTGGCCACTTCGGGCCAAAGTCACATCCAGGCCCTCACAGCGGCGTTGCCCCTGCTCGACACCGATCGCCTGGAGGCGTGGGGGCGCACCCTCGCCCGACGCCTGTCCGCGGGCAGGCGACTGCTCGTGGCAGGCAACGGTGGCTCGGCGGCCGAGGCGCAGCACCTGACCTCCGAGCTGGTCGGCCGCTTCGACGCCGATCGGGTACCGCTGTCCGCGATCGCGCTGCACGCGGACTCCTCGTCGGTGACGGCGATCGGGAACGACTACGGCATCGAAGAGGTCTTCGCCCGGCAGGTGCGCGCGCACGGCCGACCCGGTGATGTGCTGCTGCTGATATCCACATCAGGGCGCAGCCCCAACGTCCTCGCGGCGGCCACGGCCGGACGGGAGCTGGGGCTTGAGACCTGGGCGCTGACGGGCCGGGGACCAAGCGCACTGGCCGAGGCGTGTGACCAGACGGTGTGCGTGCAGGCGGACACGGTCGCCACCGTCCAGGAATGCCACCTCGTCGCGATCCACGTGCTGTGCGCAGCCGTTGACGCCATGCTCGCGACCGAGGCGTCGGGCGTCATGTCTGTTCCGGTCACCGCGACCGGAACTGCGGGCACCGGCGCGAGCGAGAACCGCGTACGCCATCTGGTCGTGGTCGGGGACCTGCTCTTGGACCGCGACATCACCGGGACCGTCGAACGGCTCTCGCCCGAGGCGCCGGCGCCGGTGGTCAGTGACGCCCGGGCCACCGAGCGGCCCGGCGGGGCCGGGCTGGCCGCGCTGCTGGCCGCCCGGGAGCCGGGCTGGCGGGTGTCTTTGGTGTGCGGGATCGGCCGCGGTGCCGCAGACCACCGTGTACGCGAACTGCTGCAAGACGCCGGGGTCGAGGTCCTCGACCTGGCGACCGCCGGCCACACCCCGGTCAAGACCCGCGTCCGCACCCAGGAACGTACCCTGCTCCGTTTCGACGATGCCCACACCCCGGTGCGCCTCGGCCCCCTGCCGCAGGCCGCTCGCGCTCGGTTCGGCGCCGCCACGGCCGTGGTGGTGTGTGACTACGGGCGCGGCGTCGCGGCCGACACCGAGGTCCGCTCGGCTCTCGAGGCGGCGGCCCGCCGCTGCCCGGTGGTGTGGGATCCGCACCCCAGGGGGCCCGCCCCGGTGACCGGAGTCGCCCTGGCGGTGCCGAACGCGGCCGAAGCCTGCGCCCTGGCCGGCGTGGGCGGCAGCCGGGATCTGGCCGGGGATATCCGGCGCGGGGCGGCGCTGTTGGACAAGTGGCCTGTCCGGCAGGTCGCCGTGACCCGGGGCCGGCAGGGCGCGGTCCTGGTGGCGAGCACCGATAGCCATCCGTTGGTGATCCCGGGACGGCAGGTCGCCGGGGACGCGTGCGGGGCGGGTGACCAGCTCGCGGTCACCGCGGCGATGTTGCTGGGCACTGGGCGGCTTCCCTCCCATGCCATGACCGCCGCCGTCGAGACCGCGACCGCGTACGTCGAGGCAGGCGGCCCCACCAGCCTTGCCCGACCCCGTCACCACGACGTGCGCGAAGGGGCGTTGGAGATGGCCGAGCGGGTCCGGGCGCGCGGCGGGAAGGTGGTGGGGGCGGGAGGCTGCTTCGACCTGTTGCACGCCGGGCACCTCTCCCTGCTGAAACAGGCCCGCCGCCTCGGCGACGTGCTGGTCGTGTGCATCAACAGCGACTCCTCTGTCACCCGGCTCAAGGGACCGGACCGGCCAGTGGTCGGCGAGCGGGAGCGAGCCGCGCTGCTGGAGGCGTTGGACTGCGTGGACGGCGTGCTGGTCTTTGAGGAAGACAGCCCCGAGCAGGTGCTGGCCGAGCTGCGGCCACAGGTGTGGGTCAAGGGCGGCGACTACGCAGGCCGCCGGATCGCCGAGAGCGACCTGGTGGAGAGCTGGGGTGGCCAGGTCGTCGTCGTGCCCTACCTGGACGGCCATTCCACCACCTCCCGCATCGCCCGTGCGAAGCAGAAGGAAGGCGCGCGATGAGGCCAGGCGAGGTGCTGGTGACCGGCGCAGCCGGGTTCATCGGCCGTCACACAGTCACCGCGTTCCATCGCGCCGGGTACCGGGTCACCGCCGTAGACCTGCGCCCGGCTCCTGAGCACCTGACCCGTGCGGCCCAGTGGCACCGCGGCGACTTCGCCGCGCCCGGCATCCTCGCCGACGTCGCGGGCAGCCGGTACGAGACCGTGATCCACCAGGGCGGGATCAGCGACACCC
>JAFAUH010000239.1 GCA_019243445.1 Streptomycetaceae bacterium
GTACCGGTCGGGCCATTCCTTGGGCATCCAGCTTGCAAGCCAGTCCGGGGCCACTACTGCCAGCGCATTCAGTGCCGCGCGCACGGTCTCGCCGATCAACTCCAGCCGGTTCAAGGTGCGTACCGCCGCGAGCACATGCGTGGAGTCGGTGCGGACCGGCCCTCCGCGGCCGAGCAGGCCGGCCTCGCGGCAGGCGTCGAGGACCTGTGTGAACACCCGGCGCTCGGCAGATCCTTCGATCAGCCGGGTGCGGAACTCGCTGAGTACCGAGAAGTCGAAACCCGGATCGTCCAACTCCAACCCGCCGGGTAGCGGGGACGCATCACTGCGTCCCCGCCCCCTAAGAACCGTGCGTGCCCGTTGTCCGAGCACACGGCTCAAGCAAGCCCCGAGGGCTCACAGGCGGTCAGAAGTGCTGGTCTGCCACCGGTGCTTGATGTCCAGCGTCGGCGACAGCCGGTGTGCACCAACTGTGGGATGGCGCGTCCGTCCGGCGTGCCTACGTCCGCCTCAACCGCGTGTTTGCGGGTCGCGTAACGGACTACCTTGAACCACTGTTCCCATTCTTTTGGGGTCTGCGGTTCGCGGTCAGCGTGCAACAGCAAGGCCCCGCACAGTGAACAGCGGCCGCTTTGCGCTCGCAGGAGACGCAAGGTGACCGGGTCCAGCAGGGGCTTGCTGCGGCGACGCCGTGTGGCCCAGAAGTCCGCCAGGGCCGGGTCGTCCGGCGACGCCGTTCCTGGCACCATCCGGTGCCGGACGATAGGAGTCCAGGCGAATCGTCGCAGGTAGAGGCCGCTATGTCGGTCCCCGAACACCCACTTGTCCCGCCGGAGCCTGTCGAACTGGCCGAAGTACCGGGTGACCACCCAGTGTTTCGACTTGTTCGGGTGGGAGTACTTGGCCCACTTATAGGTCAGTCTCCACACATGGTGATCCAGCAGGCGGAACGCCCGTTTGGACACCCCGATCCGGTAGTAGGCAGCCCACCCTCTGATGATCGGATTGAGCTTGGCGATCAACACTTCGGCATTGGCTCCTCGCAGGGCCTTTGCCTCGGTGCTGAGCCTTTCCCGGATGCGCCGCATGGCCGCTTTACTCGGCTTGGTCAGCAACTTGCCGCGGAACCGGCGTATGTTGAACCCCAGAAAGTCGCAGCCCTCGTCGAGATGAACGACGCGAGTCTTCTCCTCGTTGAAGGCCAATCCCCTGGGTGCCAGCCACTTGGCGAGCTTCGCCTTGACTTCCTCGGCCTGTTTCCGCGAATGGCACAGGGCGAGCAGGTCGTCGGCGTAGACGACCAGAACCGGGGAGCCCTTCGCCACCAACGAGGCATTATTGCTGAGTTGGCAGTATCGAACTCCTGCGGCTTTATCCATCCCATGAAGGGCAATATTTAATAGCGCGGGACTGATCACACCACCTTGGGGAGTTCCTTCCTCAGTGGGCGTGAACCAACCTTTCTCGACCACTCCGGCCTTCAGCCATCCGGCAATCATTCCCCTCCCGGGGAATGTCCCTAGTGCTGTGAGCAGGTGGTTGTGGTCGATGTGGTCAAATGCCGCTTTCAAGTCGGCGTCAAGCACCCACAGGCGTTTGGCGTTCTTGCCGCTTGCCGTGGTGTGGATGGCTACGATCGCGTCGTGACAGCCACGGCCGGGCCGGAATCCGTAGGATTTCGGCCCGAACCGTGCCTCCCACTCGGGCTCCAGTGCATTGAGCGCCAGGGCTTGAAGGCACCTGTCAGCGATCACGGGAATTCCGAGCGGGCGCCATTTTGAGTTGCCCTTCGGCACATACACGCGCTTGACGGGCTTGGGCTTCCACGGAGCGGAGCAGTGTTGAATCCAGTCGGCCAGTTCGGCCTTGGTCTGGGGCAACAGTGCCGTTTTACCGTCGATTCCTGCCGTCTTGCGTCCAGCGTTGACCTCCGTGACCCGCCGCACGCTGATCAGCGTGTTGGCGCGGGAGCGGAGCATCAACTTCTGCAGATTCCTGACCTTGGCCAGGTCTCCTGCCTGCGATGCCGCGAAGATGCGTTGCCGAAGCCGCCGTACGTCTTCTTCAACCTGTCGCCAGTCGATCTCGGCCCAGGCGAGTGGGACGTCCTCTGGTCCGTTCACCGAGCCGACACAAGGCGCCAGAGTCTGTACTGCTGGAGCCTCATACGTCGTCATGGTGTCTAACTTGTCCTTTGGTTCCGGTGCTATCGGTCATCGATTCCTCACAGGCTCACCAGACCCACGTCAGCGCCCTTTCGGGTCGGGTATCGATCCCTATCCGGCCAGTTATGCGAGAATCTCCGGCGGAGGTGCCGGAAAGCGGTCCTCGGGTTCCTGCTGCCTTTCGGCTGCCGGCATTCGCTTATTGGGTCCTCCTTCGCCCGCTGGGGAATTGGGCGTTCCTTACGGTCGGCCTACCAGGCTGCTGCCTGGACCCCGTCGGGGTTGTCACGTTCCGCATGTGTGAGATGCGGCCGGGTTGGGTGCCCTCTGTACCCCGGGAGCGGTGGTGCACTCCCGACCCGCTGCTCTGTCTTAGGTCGGCACCTGCCGCCTTCCAACGGCTGGCTCCTATTCTCCCGCTGGTACATCCCATCGAGCGAGAGTGAAGTTGACGAGGCATCGTCGAGGGTTCAATCTCTTCACCCGTCCGGCCTTCCCCTTGCCTGTGACCCTTGGATGGAACAAGGGTCCTTGGGCGTTTCCCCAGGCTTCGCACCCCGCGATTACTCACGACGCACGCTGAGGCGGGGACGGGCCCTGTGCACTGGCCCAGGTCGTTCACCTTTGGCAGATGTCCAAACCTCCTTGATGACTTCCACTCAACACAAGCGACATCGTGTCGCAACAGAGCGTATTTCCATGCGATCCGGTCACGCACCGCGGTGACCGCCTGGCGGTCCGACAGTCCCTCGATGAACTGCAGGACCGAGACCATCGCCAGCTGGCCGGGAGGCCACGCGGGCTGTCCCCGGCGCGGGAAGAGGTCCGCGAAATCCTCATCGCGGAACACCGGGCCCAAGGCGTCGCGGATCCGCATCCCCAGGCATCCCCCGGGGAAGGCCCGCCGAGCCACCTCGACCGTCCGAACCGGCACCTCACCAGGGATCCGGGGCCTCAACGACATCATGATCACCTCATGGCAGAACCCCCCAAACCATCTGAAACCAGCATTCCACCCCCTACTGATCAACGCAGACCGAACCTCGCCGTGGAATTCGCCAACAGTGTCA
>JAFAUH010000284.1 GCA_019243445.1 Streptomycetaceae bacterium
CCCTTGGCCCGCTGATCCCGCCGGGGCAATGCGTCGAGCATCTCGCAGACGAACGCCTCCAGCCGCGGGCGGATCTGCTCCATTTCCTCAGGTGTCACCCTGACAGAAGAGCACACCTTACCCGGTGCGGAGACTTTGGGGTACCTAACAAAGCCCTACTAAAGGGGCCGGGGTTCCTCGCAAGAACATGCTGAAGTTCACTTGCGCACGGATTCGGTACCCCTACCTTGTGCGTGACCAGTGCTTCGACAACACGGATCATCGCAGGTGGTGGGCACTGATCTGCATCCGAATGACGGCCAATCATCACAGCCCGCACTGGCAGACGAGTAGGGCAGGGCAATGGCGGTGTGGGAGAGCGGTTCGCGCTCTCCCCTTCTGCTGACAGCAGGCTCAGACGGTGGTGTCGGAAGCGTGCGCGGTGAACGTTGACCAGGCGGCGAGGGACACTACGAGGGACTGAATCCGGGTGTCTTTGGAGTCTCGTACGTAGACAGCCTGCGAGGTCATGGCCACCTCGACGCAGTTGCCGCCGCCGCCGCCGCTGTAGCTGCTCTTGAACCAGTTCAGTTCGGTGGTGCTCATAGCGCTCCTCGCATCTGCTTCAACAGACTCACGGTAGCCGTCCGGCTCAGAGCCTGCGAGCGCATCTTCCCATAGCGCTGGAGCATCGCACTGACCGATTTCGAGTCGGTGACAAGGACGCTGGTGTCGTGTGCTTCGACGTATCCCACCCACTTGTTGTCCTTGGTCTCCGCCAGGTACTGCGGCCCTTCGAACCCCGAGTGGTCTTCCTGGCGCAGCGGCATGATCAGGATCTCGACGTTGCGGCGTCGTCCTTGCTCCAACAGGTTGTCAATGAGCGTCCGGGTAACCTCAGGACCGCCGAACCCGCGCAGCAGTAGGGCTTCCTCGATCGCGAAGGAGAAGGAGGTATGGGGACGTTCGGACAACAGACGCTGCCGTTCCAGACGGGCGGCGACCTGTCGTTCGAACTGTTCCTCACACAGCGGCGGCAACCTGCGCTCGAAAATGGCTCGGATGTACGGCTCGGGCTGCAACAACCCAGGAATCGCACAGCACTCGTAGGCATACAACGACACCGCCTCCTCCTCGATCCCCGCCCACTGCTGGAACCACGAAGCAAGTCCCGCCCTGCGGGTCAGACTCCGCGCCGCATCAGTGGATGAACTGCCCGCGAGCAGCGGCTGACCGTCGGGGCAGGCGAGTGTCGTCGGGGAGGCGCCGGAGAATCGCGCAGCGGGCGTCGCCTCTCCAGTGGCCAGGTCTACGGTACTGACTTGGCCGGTCGAGCCTGCCGTGCAGACCGTCTCGTTGCTGTTGGAGCCGGCCAGCAGGGGATTTCCGCCCGGGAGTTGGATCTGCCGGAGTACCTTCCACGTACCGGGCTGGTAAACGAGCAGGGCACTGGTCCTGTTGGTGCTGCTCCCGTTGGTGCTGCCGTCGACAACATCGGCGACCAGGGACTTGGCCGGGATGAGGACCCCAGAGCCCTCGACTTGGCCGAGCCCGTCCACGTCGTGCTCAGTGACGCCGATCCGGTACAGGCGGCTCCCTCTCTGACAGTCTCGGACCGGGATTCTTGGGAGCTCGCCCTGATCACCGCTGCGCCGGCCGACGGAATGCCCCTGCTCGGCATCTGCCGCGGGGTGCAACTCCTCAACGTCGCACTCGGCGGCACCCTGGAGCAGCATCTGCCGGACCGGGTCGGCTCCCAGATGGCTCCCAGAGCCCAGCACGGCGCCGACGTCCCTACGCCTGGTGCGAAAGGTCGTCTACCAGGAGATCGAGGGTTGCTTCTTCATGGAGCGCGACGCCGAGGGCGGTCATGGCAGGGGCGAGATCCGGGTCCCAGTCCGCGTTGACCGGCGGGCCGTCGATCGCCAGTTGAGGGATGCCCTCAGCCTGGCTGCGAGCGGCCAGATGCTCGTAATCCGCGCTGCCCATGCGCCACGGCCGGGCTTCGTAGCGACGGATGACCCGGTTGGCCAGAGCGATCCCCGGCCAGTCGAAGTCGCCGTGGTACGCGAAGCGACAGCCCGTGACGGCGAGGGCGTCGAGAAGCGTGAAGACCACCGTGGCGGCGCTGCCGGACGTGCACACCAGGGCCCGGACGCAGGCCGCGTCCGCCGCGGCTTCCACCACGCGCGGATTCTCACAGATGTGGATGAGCGTTCCGGCGGGGAGACGCAGCCGCAGGGAGTGCAGGTCGCGCGGCGTCAGGTGCGCTTCGGCGTGATGCTCGGCCCGCTCGCGCAGGGCACGCTCCCGCCAGCCTTCGCCGTCGGGACGCAGCCCGTAGGTCAGCACTGTGCTGGAGACCTCGTCCGGCGTGACGGACACCAACCGCCACAGAGCGCGTCGGCCGGCCGCGTCATCGGGGAACTCGGTGCCGTGGGCGAGGGCGACACCACGTTGGACGAGGCGTGCGAGCCATGTGCCGTCGTCCAGGCCGTGTGCGGAGCCGGTCGCCATGGCAGCGAGCTCACCTCGGCCGAGTACGCCGCCCCGCTCGGGTCCGAGGAGGGTGGTGAGGACCTGGACCGCCTGCTGGAGTGTCCACACCGCCGCTTCGGGCGTCACTCCTCGCGGAACGCCGGCCCGGCGCAACAGGTCGTACCACTGCCGGGACCATTCCTGGCCGGCGAGCGGGGAGGCGTCCAGGGACGAAGCGAGAGACGACCACACGTGTTCTCGCCGTGCCGTCGCGTCCGCGCGGACGGCACGGCGGTCGGTGAGGGGCGGACCGAGTTCCTCCAGGGTCTGTATGAGCCCGAGTCCAGCGGCCGAGGCGCGCAGTCGTGCGTCGAGCACGTCGAGCCGTATCGTCACGGCGGCACCGGTGAGGGGTTTGCCCAGCAGGAGCGACAGGTCATTGCGTTCCTGGGGGCTCATCGCGGTGAGCCGGAGGGAGCCGGTGGCCTGTACGCCGTTGCTCTCCAGGCGTTTGCGGACGCTCTCCCAGAGCCGGGTGAGCCCGGGGCCTGTCAGCCATTCGCGCGTCGCGGAGGGCAGCGCGCTCACACGGACACCAGACGCCGGTGGCGGCCGTTCCAGGTGTAGTGCAGGGTGGCCACGCCTCGGACATGGGGGTCACGGAGGCACTCGTAGATGTGCAGGGACGGAACCTCGGGCCAGTTGCCCATGAGCCGCTCGCTGGTGAGGACGAAGTCGAGATCGAGGTCGACGAGGATACGGCCCAGCCGACCGTGGGTGGGTTCGTCGACCTTGGCGAAGGCGTCGTCCAGGAGAATAAGACGTGGCGCGTGGGGTGCCGACTCGGCGAGGCTGGTGAAGTGGGCGGCTGCTGCGGCGAAGAGCACGAGGTAGGAGAGGACCCGTTGTTCGCCCTGGCTGAGACCGGTCCGGCCGGTCAGTTTCCTACGGCGGCCCGGAGCCGCGTCCTCGACCACGAAGGTGTGGAAGCGGAACCAGTCGCGGTAGTCCAGCGCGGTCCGCAGATGGGCGGCGTAACCGGCTGAAGGATCGGCGCGTCGGGCGTCCTCGATCCTGCGCTGCAGGACTTCGCGGAGCTGCTCGGTCTCCTCGCGCGTCCTGAGGCCCGACGGACTGCGCAGCAGATCCACGGCTGCCCGGACGTCCGCGTCCATGTCCTCGTCCAGCTTCCACAGCAGCTCGACACCGAGACCGTGGGAGGTGCGCACGGTCCGCAGGGTGTCGTTGAGAGCCGCGACCAGGTTCGCCGCAGTGATGACCTGTGCCGAGAGGTGGTCGCCGAGCTCGCCGGTCAAGAACCGCTGGAACACCTCGCGTTCGCGCTCGGTGAGCCGTCCCCGGGCCTGCGCGGCCTGGACCGCGATCCGCTCTCCGACGGCCGCGACGTCATGGGATCCGTGGTCGTCGACCAGGCGGCACACCTTGATGCCGTCGCGTTCCTCCAGCTGTGCGTCGTACCCGCCGGCCAGTTGGTCGCGCAGCGCGGTGTGCCGGATGAGCAGGGCGCTGTCCGACACTTCGCCCTTCGGGTGGCCGAGGACCTGCTCCACGGCTTCGGCGAGGGCCCGCAGCGCGCGCAGACGGCTGCGGACATCGGCGCCGGGATCGTCCGCCACGTACTCCGGCAGCGAGGACCGGTCAAGGCCGGCGCCGAGCACCACCTCCGGTCGGCCGAGAGCCCCGCGCAGAGCGCTGCCGGTGTCGATGACGGCCGTCTCCTGGTCCGCCAGGGTCCCGCGCAGACGCTTCTCGTCCTCTTCCGCGCGCACGCGCAGGTCGTGTAGGTCGTCGCGGGCTCGTTGCGCTCCAGGCAAGGCGCGGACGGCGTTCGCGATGCGCTGCTTGGTCTCCTGCTCGCGGGTGAGGATCTCCTCCTCGGACGCCCCGATGGCCTCCTCGCGGGTCCGCAGATCCTGCTCAGCGGTGCGCAGTCCGGTGAGGTGGACCCGGTAGCTCTCTTCCGCGGCCAGGCGATCCTCTCGGGCGCGTTCGTACCGTTCGGCATCCGTCTGATGCGCGCCGAGCCGTTCGCCCGTGCCGCCGACAGCCCTGCGGAGATGCCCGATACCGCTGAGCAGGGCAGCCAGTGCGGTGTGTACGCGGTCCAGGGCGCCGAAGTCGCTTGGCAGGTCGTGGGCTGTCGCGGTGGCATCAGCCTCGGCACGCGCCGATACCGCGAGAGCGCGGGCCTCCTCGGCCAGCCGTGCCGCCCGGGTCGCCTTGGCGGTCAGGTCACGCAGTGCCCTCTCCGCTGATTCGGTCCAGCTCCATGCGTCCGCGAGACTTCTTGCCCTGGGGAAGTCCCGTTCCGCGAGCGTGAGAGCCCGACGCATGACATCGGCTACGGCGAGTTCCTCGCGGACGCTGGCCAGCCGCTGTTCCGTCTGCGCGGTCCGCTCCTCCAGCTCGGCGAGGATCCGCCGGCGGGTCTCGGCGCGTACGGCGGCCCCCACGTACTCGGTGTCGCCCTTGTCGTGACGGCCGCTGAGCACGCCCAGACGCCAACTTCCGTCGTAGAAAACCGCATTGTGAGCGGATGTTACCTGTGCGGGTGCGAGCGTGATGGTCGCGAGTAGACGCCCTACCTGCTCGGACGTGACCCCGCAACCCGGTTCAGGAGCCGGGCGCAGGGCCGAGGCGAGAGTCGGTCCGTCGGACAGCGCGAGACCGGGCTGGAGGAGGGTGTCCCGGGTGCGGGGGTCGAGAAGGACACCGTCCGCGCCTACCCACGAGTCCAGGATTCCGCTCGCCTCCAGGGCCCCTTCCAGACCAGCCCGGTCGGCCGGCGCCAGGCCGTCCGCGAAGTCCACGAGCCGGTAGAAGGGCGCTCCGCTGCCTGCCGCCCTCGCGGCGACGCGGTGGTGCGGGGCCGGCGGCTCAGGGTCGGTACGTTGCTCCCAGTCCCGCTTCTGCTCTGTCAGGCGATCGAGTTCCTCGTCGAGTTGGCCGACGCTCAGCGCTAGTGCGTCCCGCCGTCTGGTGAGTTCCTCGCCGTACGGTTCGAGTGCGGCCTGAGCGGTTCGCCACGCCTGGCTGTCGATGTCGGGCGGCAGCGTGCGGTCCGCGAACGGCGCGTCGGTGGAGGTCTCGTGGCCGACCGTGGCATGGACAGCGTCCAGCGATGGGCAGTCGGGCCCCAGCGCGGTCCGCGTGTGCGCTGTCCACTCGGCGACACTGCCCGCATAGACGCCGCTCTCCTCGGCCACGTTCTGGCGGCTGATGTCGAGACGGCCGGCGGCCTCTTCCGCCTCGCCCTCCAGCCGTTCCCGCTCGGCATCGGCCTGAGCCGCTCCGGCGCGGGCCGCATCCGCCCGTGAGATAAGGCGGTTCACTTCCTGGACCATCCGGGCCCGGTTCTTCGCGACCGCCTCGGCATCCTCCAGCTGGTTCTGCCAGGACCGCAGTCCATCCCGTGTGGTGGCCGTGTCCGCGCGGGCCGCCGACCGGTGCCGTACGGTGCGCGTCTCCCCGTCCGGAGTCGTCAACTCCGTCTCGGCGGGCTGGGACAAGACGGTGCGCGACAGGGCCACCGTCTCGCCGAGATGACCGGTGGGAAGCCCGGCCTTCTCCGCCTGCGTCAGCAGCTCTCTGTGTTCGGTTCCCAGCTCGGTCAGCCGACTCCCAAGGTATTTGATCCCTTCGGCCAGCCGCTCCGCCGTACTCTCCTCCGCGTCGTGTGCGTTGCGCAGGGTGGTGAAGGCGGCCTCGGCGGCGGTGTGCAGCGCCTCCACCGTGCCACGGCGTTCCGACAGTTCGCGCAGGCTGCGGTAGGCGTGACTGGCGTGCAGGGCGGCCAGGTCGGTCCTGGCTACCTGTTCCTCCTCGCGCAAGGTCTCCAGTCGGCCCTCCGACTCCTCCTCCTGCGTCCGCAGGTCGCTCGTTCGCTGTGCGGCGTCTCCGGCCGAACGGCGCCGCTGCGCGAGGACGCCAAGCTCGTGGCTGACTCGCTGGGCGGAGGTGCGCAGGACTCCGGCCAGGTAGCCGCGGTAACTGGTGAGGAACGTTCGCAGTGCTGTGTCGGTGCGTTCCAGGCGGCCGAGTTCGTCCCGTACGGCGTCGAGGTCGTGCAGGTTGCGCGCCACCTTCTCGACCACATCATCGTCGAGTCCCGGCAGGGTCTCGCTCAGCAGGGAGGCCAGGCCCCCGTGCTCGATGCGGTCCCCGACCGTGGGGCGCCGCAGCCGGTGGAGGAGCTGGGTGAGGTTGCGGTAGCGCGTCGCGTCGGTGATGCCGAACAGGTCCCGGGCCACCCGGGAGCGGTGCATGACCGCACGCTCGGTCGTATTGTCGGGGCCGACGATCTCCTTGAGCCGATCGACCGGCAGCGGCTTTCCGCCCTCGACCAGGTGCAGATCCTCGCCGATCCGCAGCGGAGTGACGAAGAACGTCGGCAGCGCCTTCTGCGTCGACTTCGAGGCGCGGATGGCGACACCGAGCGTCAGGAAACGGTGTCCGCCGTCTTCGGTCGTGCCCTGGAACTCCACCCACAGGTACCCGAGACGGTTGGTCTGGTCGAACCCGTCCAGCATCAGCCAGGCGAGCGTGGTGCGGCCGGTGCCGGTCGCGTCCAAGGCCCGGGAGTCCCCGTCCAGGAGATATGGGAGCAGCATTTCCAGGGCCTTGGACTTGCCCGCGCCGTTCTTGCCGCGCAGAAGCAGCCGTCCGTCACCGAAAGAGAACTCCTGGGCGTCGTACTGCCAGACGTTTTGGATACCCGCCCGGTGCAGCCGGAAGCGGGTGCTGGTGGTTGTCGCAGCGTCGGAACACGGCAGAGGAACGAGGCCACGCGCGTCGGTGGTCATAGCGGCAATTCCTCTTGTACATCGGTTCCTTGGCGATCCTTGGCAGCCGGGCGCACGGTCACGAGAGTGGCGTAGCGCGCCGCGGCGGCCAGCAGCACCCAGCCGTCGCCGCCGGGCCGTGCGCCATGGACATCGGTCACCGTGCGTCCTTCCGGCGCCTCCTCGACGTACCCCTCCGGCAGCCCTTCGCCCTCGGCGCGCAGCCGCCCGGCGCGGGCCATCAGCCGCATGCGGACGAGTAGGTCCAGTACGGCCTCCCGCAGGCCGGGGAGGTCCTCCAGATAGCCGCGCTGCCAGTTGCTGCGCTGCCCGTATTCGGCGATGAGCTCGGCGAGCACCTCGTCCACCA
The DNA here is from genome assembly GCA_019243445.1 of Streptomycetaceae bacterium. Lineage (GTDB taxonomy): Bacteria > Actinomycetota > Actinomycetes > Streptomycetales > Streptomycetaceae > Streptantibioticus_B. The sequence goes on from JAFAUH010000284.1 coordinate 7,630, forward strand.
GGCCGTCCGGGACGGCCACCCCGATGACGAGCGTCCCGCCGGTCGCCGGATGCCCCGGTTCCTGCGGCCGAAGCCGCTCCACGAGCCGTTCCACCAGAAGCAGCGCGGCCTGCGCGACGGTCCCGGTGCCCGGCAGGTGCAGATCCGTCAGCTCCTCCTCGGGGTCCACCAGCGCCACGCCCTCGGCACGGATCTCCATCTCCAGACCCAAGAGTTCGGAGAAAGCCTGGGCTTCCCGGCGCTGCCGGGTGCGCAGCCAGTCGCGCTCGGCGTCGGTCAGCTCGTCGAGGTGGACGACGGGTGTCTCGACAAGCATCCGGCGCACATAGGTGCGCGGCCCGCTGAACCCCGGGTCCGCTGCCCGCCGGACCAGATCGGCGCCGTCCCTGGCCTGCGCGAGCGGACCGGCTACGACCACACGTGCCAGCTCCCGGTCCACCGTGATCAGGGCCTCCCCGCCCATCTCCTGCGCGAACGCGGCCACCTGGCCCTCGGTCTCGATGAGGACACCCCACCCGACGAGCTGACGCAGAGCCGCGACCAGGGTCCGCTTCCCGGCCGCCCGGCCCGTCTCCTCCAGCTCGATCCCTGTGTCGGCGGCAGCAGCCCTGATATCGGCGACCAGGTGCGACAGCAGCATCTGCTCGGGCGCGGTCACCAGCACGGACAGGGCCAGTGCGAGGCAGGCGTACGTGTGCGGGGTGAAGGGGGCGCCGGTGGAGCGCTCCAGCCGGTGTCCCGATCTCGCCCCCAGTCCTGCTTTGAACAGCCGGGCGAAGGAGCTGTCGACCAGCAGGCGATAGCCGAGCACCTGCTGGAACCGTTTGCCCAGCCAGTCGGCGTGCCTGCGGATCAGCGGGAAGAGGTCGGCATGAGGGCCGTTGGACGCGACCAGGGGGTGCGCGAGCAGCAGTCGGGCGGCGGTGCGACGTTCGGCGGCCAAGGCCACGTCGTGAGTCGAGGGAAGGGTCATGACACGCTCGCCTCAGCCTCGTCGTCGGCAGCGGCTTCACTGCCGACCGCGGCGGTGATACGGCTGATGTCCAGCTCCAGGTCGTCCAGCAGCAGGTCACCGTCGGCCGAGTACAGCACTGTCCGCGCGCCCGCCGTCCGGAGCACGGTGAGCCGGATGCCCAGTTCGGCGTCCTCGCTGCGCGCCGAGTCGAGGCCGAAGCCCGCAGCCCCCTCCCCGTCCGTATCGGCGAGTCTCCTGAGCTGAGCGTTTCCGAGTGCGGTGGCCAGCAGTTCCAGGAGCAGCCCGAGTGCCGCCGAGGTGAGGCGCACCTTGGCGAAGCGACCCGACGCGCTGCGCAGTTCGTCCGCAGCCGCTGCCCTGGCCGCCGCCCGCTGCCGAGCGGCCTCCCGCAGCCGCTCCTTCTGCGCGGAGTGGTCCTCCACCGCGGACGCCCGGCCCCGCTGGGCACGGCTGCCCCTTTCCCGCAGGGCCACCGGCACCTCGACCACCGGACCGGTCCACCAGCTCGTGTAGGCGGGCACTACCTCGTCGGTGGCGGGGGGTATGCCCAGATGGCGGGCGCCGTACAGACCGAAAGCGGCGACGGCGATGTCGTGCGCGTCCTGCGGCGCCGCTTCCTCGAACCAGCGGGCCAGCCGCAGCAGATCCTTACGCCGGGACATCTCCCCAGTGGCCGATCGCAGCATCCGCTTGGCGTTGGCGAGCAGCGACTGCAACGCGCGCAGGGTGGCGTCCCGCAGCTGGTCGACCTGGCTGCCCTGACCGTCGGTGTCCCTGAACCAGCTGCGCAGACCCTCCCAGTCCGTGAGTTCGCGGCCCCGGCTGCGCTGGACCCGTATTTCCATGCGGCTTTTGCTCTGTGCGGACAGCCCGGTGAGCCCTTGGGCGTGGGCGTCCAGGCGAACCAGCAAGGCCGGAATGTGAGGCCATAGGGTGTCCAGCGCCTCCGAGATCCGGGGTGCGCGGAACGCCACGTCCTCGGTGATCGCCTCGACGTAGTCCAGGAGCAGCTCCTTGAAACCCTGGTACTCGGCGCTGTCCAGGTCGTAGCGGGACAGCACCTGGCCGAGATAGGCGTAGAAGTCGCGTATGGAGTCCGCGAACTCGGTGAACTGCACAAACAGCGTGCTGACCCGCTCCAGTCCGTCCTGCGGCTCGATGCTGCCCGGCGCGGTCACGAGGCCGGCCAGCTCCCGCAGTCCGCGCTCGATCAGGGCCAGCAGTTCGTTGCTCACCTCACGGGCGGCGTCGGCCTCGGCCAGGACCCCGTCGGTGTCCCGCTGGATGCGTTCGCCCAGTTTCGACAGCTGGTAGCGCGAGCGGGAACGCTGGTACTCGCTGATGCTGGAAGCCTTCACCGTGTGACTGCTGCGCAGCAGGTTTCCCCAGTTCACCAGCTGTTCGAGCCGGACCGTGAGCGTGTCGGCGTCGAGCCCCGCGGCGGAACCACTGCTCTGACGCAGCTTCGCCATGATGTCCGGGACGGCAAGATCCGCCAGCAGCGTTCCGCAGAAAACCCGCATGATCGCGACGTGCTCCAGCCGCTCGGGCGCGCTGAGATACGTGTACGCGTCCAGCCGCCGCCGCGCCTCCTCGTCGGCGTCCTGACCTGCACCGGATGCTGATGCCCCCATGTCCGTGAGGTTACGCGGCGCCGCCGGGCGTCGCCAGTGAGTGGCCGAAAATGCCACAGACGTGTGCCGGGCAGCTGCGCGAAGAGCGCACGGCGCCCTCAAACTGGGAGGTATGGGCTGGGTTTGCCGTGCCAGCTGATGGTGAGGGCGTCGCGGGCCCGGGTGGTGGCGACGAACAGCAGGGAGCGCGCCTTGCGCTGCTCGCGCTCATAGCGGGGCGGGTCTTCGGTGCGGTATCGCTCGATGACGCTGGTGCGCGGGATGATGCCGTCGCTGGCGCCGACGATGGCGAGCCGCTGGTATTCGAGGCCCTTGAAGCGGTGCATGGTGCCGACGTGGATCGCGCCGTCGCCTTTGGGGCCGTCCTTGGTGAGTTCGGCGCAAGTGATGCTCGCCTTGGTTTCCAGGTAGTACATGGTCTGGCTGACCATGTCCCGGTCGGCGACACATACGGCGATGCGTCCGCTGGGGTCGAGGGGAGAGCCGTTGTCGTCGGTGGATAGTTCCTCGCGCCAGGTGCGCAAGGTGGTGGCGAGCCCGGCGAGTTCGTCGTCCCATGTGTCGTACGGGACGAGGTCGGGCTTGGGGCCGTGGAGGATGGACCGGTAGCCGGCGAGGGAGTCGGTGCCGTCGTCGAGGTCGTCGTAAGTGACCTTCTGCTTCTTGTCCTTGGGATCGACGACGCGGAGGGCTTCGGCGAGGATTTCTTTGGTGGTGCGGTAGCTGAGAGTCAGACGCGAGGCACGGCCACGGATGTTGATGCCCAAGGCGCCCAGCGCGATCTGGTAGTCGTAGTAGATGCGCTGGTGGGCGTCGCCGGCGATGAACATGTCGTTGGGCTGGTCGGGGTCGACCATGGCACGCAGCATCTTCCAGTGCGCGGGACGCAGATCCTGGGCCTCGTCGACAATGATGTGCCGGTAGCGGTAGCCGAGGTAGCGCATGCCGGAGCTGTCGTCGCGGTGGATGAGGTCCTGGCCGCCGATCTCGTCCTTGTACTCGCGGCGGGCCTTGATCTTCGCGGCGCGTTCGATTTCGAGGCGGGCGGCGCGTTCGGCGGCCTGGCTCCAGGTTTCGATGCCGAGCTTGTCGAGGCGGGCGGTGAACTGCTCGATGAGTTTCCAGATGTGGTTGCGTTCGGGGCGGGTCAGGGCGCGGCCCCGGCCGGCGCGGCGGGCCTTGAAGTAGTCGGAGCGGGTGGGGACGGACTGGCCGAGGATGACCTGTTCCCACTCTTCGAGGAGGAACTCCGGCTCCCATCGGCGGTCGCCGAGTTCGGCGAGGAGTTGGCGCATCTCGCCCAGGGCTACTTGGTCGTAGACGCGTTGCTTGCCGCGTCCGGGGGCGGTGTTCTCGCCGAGGACGCGGGTGGCGAGCTGGTCGATGTGGGCGATGTCCACGCGGGCGAGGAGCTCAGGGCCGACGAGGGAAGCGAGGCGCAGCCGCAAATCGGTGGTGAGGTTCTTGGTGAAGGAGGTCAGGAGGATCGGTTTGTTGTGGCCGGGGGGCAGCTGTTCGGCGAGGTGTTGGACGCGGTGCAGGGCGACGATGGTCTTGCCGGTACCGGGGCCGCCGGAGACGCGGGCCGGGCCGTTGTAGTGGCGGTGGACGATGCGTTCCTGGGTGGGGTGGAGGAAGACCTTCCAAGCCCGGAAGTCGCCCTGGTCGATGATGGCTTGGACGTCGTCGTCGACCGTGGTCACCTTTGTGCGGATCAGGGCTGCGGTGAAGTCGTCGGGGTCGGGCTGCTGGTCGAGTGCGACGGGGGCGGTGATCTCCTTGCGTACCTCGTCGATGTCCATCCCGGCGGCGAGGCCATACAGGACGTCCTTCGACAGCAGCGGTGCGCCTTCGACGAGTTGGTCGAGTTCGGCGCTGGTGGTCACGGTGAGCGCCAGCTCGATCAGTTGCTCGGCGACGCCGAGCCCCCGTAGTTGCCCGGCGTCGTACGCGGCCAGCAGCGCTGGAGCAGCGGGTTCGGCTTCGGGCTCGGGAGCGGGCTTGGGTGCCTGCTTCTTCTCCGGCTCGGCCGGGGTGAGGGTGATGCCGGCCCGGCGCAGGGCGCTGTCGCCGACGACGGCAAGGTCGACGAACTCGATCTCGCCGGTGACGCGGTTGACGGCGACCTGGAGCTCTTCGTAAACGTCCTTGCGGTGGCGTACGGCGATGACCAGCCAGCTTTCGGTGCCGTCCGCGTCGACCCCGGTGGGGGTGAGCAGGGCCCGGTAGTCGGCGTTGACGCGGGCGGAGAAGATGCGGGAGTCGCCCTTGAGTTTCTTTTTCCGTAGGCCCGGCAGGTCCGGGTTGTCCCGGAAGCTGTGGCAGAAGTCGTAGAACTGGGCCTTGACCGAGCGGTCGAGCTTGTACAGCTCCTGTTCGGCTTTGCGGTACAGGCTGAGCCGGGCGGTCATCGGGTGGTGCCTTCTTCCGTGTCGGGGAGCTGGTCGAGCAGTTCGTCGAGGTGGTCGAGCCATTCGGTGGCGGTGCGGACCGTCCAGCCGCCTTCGGTGTACGCGGCGTCGCGGCGCTGTGCCTCGTCGTCGTCCTCGCCCTGGTGAGCGGAGACGACAGCGATCTTGAGGCCGGGGATGTGCCAGGCGAAGTCGGCCTGCCAGCGGCTGGTGCCCAGCTCAAAGCCGAAGAAGGGCGCCCGCTTGCCGTGGTCGGCGAGCTTCTCGGCGAGCCGGAGCAGGTCCGGTGAATCGTCGGGCTCTTCGCGCAGGATGCTCAGGATGTCCTCGTCCCAGACGGCGTCACGCAGGATCTGGGCCACGGCGGCCTCGGCGGCCGACTCGTGCGCCGGGTCCGGATCGACAGGCTTGACCACGACCGCGGGCACCTCGGGCGCGGGGGCACCGATGAGCGAGTCGAGTTCACCGAGCCCGCCGCAGACCGCGAGGACTTCGACCTCGAAGTCAGCGGCACGACTGGCGGCGAGCTGGACGCCGTCGCCGCCGTCCAGGGACAGGAACTGGGTGAGGTTGGTCCAGTACAGCCAGGATCGCCAGCGCTCCTTGTGCTCGTCGGTGTCCAGCACGGCCTCGCTGTCGTCGAGGACAGTGAGCGCGGTCCACTTCAGGGCCTCCGGATCGGCGGCATCCACGGCGAACACGATCGGCAGCCCGGTGTCGTCCTGAGTGCGGAAGACATGGACGGGTCCGATACCGGCCGCATCCGGCACCACCGGCTTGTCGTGGCGCTGATCGGCGGAGAAGGTGGCCAGCTGGCCGCGCAGGGCCGCGACGAGCTCGCTGCGGCGTCCGGTCGCGGTGACCGGGGCCGTGCCTGACTGGGCCGCGAGTCCGCTGACCAGGGCGCGAGCCCGCCGGGTCCAGCGGGCGGGATCCGGGTCGCGCAGGTAGGCGATCAGCGTGTCGATGGGGTTGGCGAGGACAGCGTCGGCGAAGTGGGCGCGCTGACCGCCGTACTGCTCGTACGCCTGCTTGGCCTGCTCGGCCGCCATGCCCCGGTACGGCGGCCAGACCGGCTTCGTACGAGTGGGACGCTTCTCGAACAGGTCGATGTCCGCCCAGGTGATCTGGAAGACGATCTCCCCATCGGCGCGCAGCCGGGTGCGCTTGGCCGCGTCAGTGGCGATCTGGTTGTGCTCACGGCTGGCGTGAAAGCGGAAGCCTTCGAGATAGACCTTGACGCTCTGAGCCGGGCCGTCGACCCGGGTAAAGGTGAAGTCGCTGACCGTTCCCCGGAGTTGCTGCTGCGCGGTCAGTCGCCAGTGCATCACGTCGGGGCCGCTGGAGCTGCCGGAGCCGCCGGAGCTGCCGGTGAAGCGCAGATGCCCGCTGGCGTGGCCGTCCTCGTCCAGCGAGGCATCGTCGGTGACCTTCACCCACTCCCGCAGGGCGGCCAGGAAACGCGCCTCCAGATCGGACTCCACCTGGGCATCCAGGCCGACCAGCCCGGTGTGCTCGACCTCGGTGGTCTCCCAGCCGTCCTCGCCGTCCTTTGTGAACAGCAGGGACTCCAGCATGGCCAGCGCCGACTGGCGCGAGACGACGTCCTGGAACGGCTCCGGGGTGTAGCGGTGCAGGCAGCGGTGGCAGGCCCGGCGCTGCTCCTCGGCGCACGGGCACACCTTCAGCATCTCGTATGCCGCGGCGAGGGTGTCGCGGAAAGCGATCGGGTCGGTGAGCCGGTCCAGATAACCGGTGCCGCCGGGCAGCGAGTCATAGAGCACCAGGAACCAGCGGCGCTCCCCGCTCCCGGTGTCCGGCATGGACGCCACGGTGGTCGCCAGGTGCTGCGGGTCGCCGCCGAAGTGCAGGTCCACGCCGAGCCGCAGCGCGGCCCTGAAAGAGTGCACCTTGGTGGCGACGTCCGCGGTGGCGGCCGGGATCAACACCCGCAGCGCCTCGGTCTCCAACTGGTGGGCCAGTAGCACCGGCTCCTGGCGGGCGTCGCTCTTCTTGCCGCGGCGCAGTGGGCACCACGGGCGGTGGTGCCTCAGCTCCCCGCTGCGGGCAGCCAGGGAGTCCAGCTCGTCGGTGTCGTGGTCGAAGACCGGCTTCCCGTCCGCGGTGGCCGCCCCGCACGCCGTACATACATGGAACGGGTTGAGCCGCACCCGGTCTCCGGCGAAGTCGTCTCGCGCCTGCGCGTCGTAGCGGACCGGCCCGACGTTGATCCGCCGGATCATGGCACTGCGGCAGTAATCGACGCCGAAGGTCTGGCCGGCGTGGCGCCACGAGCCGGGCTCGATCTTCTCCAGCGGGATGTCCACCGCGTCCACGACGGTGTAGGAGCGGCGATCACGGTCGTCCTTGTCGTCGCGGATCCGGGCGTCCTCCCGCTTGTCGCGCGAGGTGACGGTAGCCGGTTCGATGATCTGGAACAAGCATGAGCCGTCGTCCGCGATATGAGCGGTCTTGCAGCGCGGGCACGGCGAGCGGTCCGCCGCCGCGTTCTCGGTGCGTACATAGCCGCAGCCGGGGCACACCCGCCAGGTGCGCCACTCCTGCCGGCCGCCAGTGGCGATCTCCAGACCGCTGATCTGGTGCTTGTAGCCGTTGACGTAGAAGGTGTTGCCGGGGGCCAACTCCTCCAGCGCGAGACGCCGGGGCCGCTCGTAGGCGTAGGTGTCGGAGGTGTACTTCACCTTGCCGGACTCAGGGTTGACCCCGTCCTCGCCGTACAGGGTCGCCGACAAGACAGTCGTGGAGTCGATCAGTGCGTAGTTCGGCAGCAGCCCCAGGTCGCACAGCGCGGTCTGCGCCGGGGTATCGCCCAGGTTCATCAGACGCCGCCCGATGCCGCGCCGCTCAGCGTCCAACTCGGCCTTCTGCCGCGCCTGGTCGGGGTCGGAAGTATGCAGTTCGTCGTGGGCCTCGTCGATCTCGCGCAGCCGGGCCCGCAGCGCGCGTTCGGCCCGGAACCATTCCCGCTCGGCCTCCTCGACCTTGCCGCGCAGATCGTGCGTGGCGTACTCGCGCAGGTCGTCCTTGGCCTGGTCGTTGACACCGGTGGGGAACAACTCCAGGAATCCATTGACCAGTTCTTCGCCCTGGGCGAGGGCTAGCTCCACCAGGTCGGCCAGGTAGCCCGACGGCCCGAACAGCCGGGGCGCCTTGTGCGGCAGGGCGCGCAGCACGATGCCGTCCGCACGTACGAGCCGCCCGGTCGCGGCGAGGTCCAGCAGGTGGGCCAGGTACTGGCGGCGCAGGATCTCGATGGCCGACAGGTAGCAGCCCGGCGGGACGATGGTGCCGGCGATCAGGTCCTTGGGACGCTCCAGGAAGTACAGGTCACGGCGCCTGCGGTCCGGGATGGTCAGCAAGAACGCGTTGCCGGTACGGCGTCCGGCTCGACCGACCTGCTGGGCGTACGAGGCGGGGCGGCGCGGCAGCGCGGCCAGTACCACCGCCGACAGGTCACCGATGTCGATGCCCATCTCCAGCGTCGGAGTGCAGGACAGCACGTTGGGGTCCTTGAAGCCCTCGCGCCGCTTGAACGCCTCCTCCACCTTCTCCCGCTGCGGGCGGGTGAGCATGCCGGTGTGCTCGGCGGTGACCACCTGATAGGTGCCCGCCCCGCGATACAGGCTCCGGTAGTAGTCCCGGGTGTAGTCGCGGTCGCGGTGGTGCACGCCCAGCCCCTCGGGCCGGTCGCCGGCCACCAGCCGGCCCCTGCGACATCGGTACGAAGGGCAGGGCTGCTCGTGCCACTGATCCAGCAGCGACGGGTGGACCGTCTGCTCCCAAAAGCACACCGGGCACCGCACATACGCGTGCCGCACCTGCTCGTCGTCCAGCAGCTGGGCCTCGATGTTGCCCGGCTTGAGACCGTAGACGCTGAGCGAGGTGTCGCGAGGGGAGCGCACCGACAGCAGTCCCAGCGCGGCCAGTTCGGGCAGCAGCCGGGACCAGAACTGAGGCGCCAGCTCCCTCGGCAGTTCCAGACAACGTCCGGCCCACCGCTCGTACCAGGACAGCCGCCCGGTCGCGAAGTCGAACTCACTGCCGTTCTTGGGCTGGTTCAGCAGGAACACCGGCGCCGCGACCCGCTTGGGGAAGGCCCGCATACCAGGCGCCCGCTTGCCCCAGATGAAGTACCGGCTGGTGCCCGCCTCGTCCACGTACTGGCTCAGCCACTTGTGGGCGACCGCGCCCCGGGTGCGCAGCCGCTCCAGGAAGATCCGTACGAACGCCAGATACCGCGCATCATCCTGCGCGATCAGCGGCATCCCGTCGCGTACACACTCCTCGTGGATCCGCTTGACCAGCGCCACCACGGCTTGCGGATCGTCGATGCGCACCTGTGCGGCGGCGGTCCGGGTCAGCTCCAGGGTGCGGCCGTTGCGGGAACGGAACCCGAACTCCATCAGCGTCTCGAAGGCGAGGCGCTGCCCGATCAGTCGCCACACCGGCATGGAACCGCCCCGCCCCTGACCGGACAGCAGCTTCTCCACGCCCTTGTAGACGTGCAGATCGGGCGGCACCACCGCGGCGAGGGTGTCCTTGTCGGTGGTGGCCTCGACCACATCCGCGATGAGGTCGTTGAGCGCGGTCGGCTCATCGTGGCTGAGGTGCTTGGCCAGCAGAGCGCGCAGCGAGAAGGTGTACGAGCGGTTGGCGACGAATCCGGCCCGGTGCGCGGCGTCCTGCACCGAGTCGTTGAACATCAGCGTCTTGTCCTCGTGCAGCTCCTGATCGAGCTCCCCGCCCGTGAACAGCTGCGTGATCGACGCCGCGGCCATCGCCGCCGACCCTGTGCCCAGGTAGCGGATCGCGTTGCGCTCACCGCACGCCGGGCACCAGTCTTCTCTGGCGGCGGTGTTCGCCACCGTCCCGCCGAAGTGGACCAGGACGAACGCCGAGTCGCGGGCCGTCAGCTGCGGGTCTTTCGTCTCCTTGTCGTAGTCATTGAGCGGATCGGGCAGCCGCAGCCGCTTGCGGGCGCCGTCCAGCACCATCAGCACACCACCCGCGCCCTGCCCCGCCGAGGCGCTGCCCGCAGCCCGGCCGCCGGACGGCATCAGCGCCGCCCCGGAACCTTCCCGCGCCTCCCGGTCGGTCGCCGCGATCAGATTACGGATACGGATCTTGTCCTGACCGGTGGAAGCACGCCGGATCTTGAACGTGTCGAACTGCACGTCGTGGTCATCGCTCTCCGGCGAGAACACCGCCCAGCCCGATCGCCCGCAGTCCCGGCAGTAGACAGCCGGCAGGAAGAGGTTGGCGCTCTGCCCGGACGTGGCCGTCGTCACCGGCGCCGTACGCCCGCTGTCCGTCGCGCTCGCGTCCGCCATGCCCGCCGCATCCCAGCGGAACTCCGCCTTCGGCCACGGCAGTACGCCGCGCAGCAGCCGGGATACCGACCGCGCCCACTGGTGCACCTCGACGTGCACGAACGGGCGCGGCTCTCCCAGCGGCGACTTCGGGTCACGCGCATACGACAGCAGCGCCACGAACCGGGCCAGCGCCTCGGCCGCCTTCTCCGGCTGCCGCACCACCGCCTCCGCCCAACCGGCAGCGCCCGCCCGCCACATGACGTCCAGCACCTCGGCGCTGGTCTTCACCTCGCCGTCCAGTGCCTGCATCACCGCCCGGGTGAACAGGTGCCGCTTCAGGTTCTCACCCAGCAGGAACGAATCCGCGTCACGGACTGCGGTGACGGCCTCGATGAGGTCGAGCAGCGCCTCCTCGCCGGAGCCGGGATCGGGTAGCGCGAGCAGCTCGTCCGGGGTCGGAAGCCCCTGCATTTTCACGTCGGTGAGCGGGATGAACTCCTCCACCGACAGCCGGTTCTCCCCGATGATGGACTCCGGCGTGAACTGCGTGCCGAAGACCTCGGTCGCCACTTCCAACAGGCGCGCCATACCGTCGTCGTCAGTGCCCGACGCGAGCGTCGCCGACGTCGCCACCGGGCAGATGCTCCCCAGCGGACGCCCCTTCTCGGACGCCCCGACCGCGGAGGCGAGCCGCCGCAGCAGCATCGCCACATCGGTGCCCTGTGCGCCGTCGTAGGTGTGGAACTCGTCCACCACGATGTACCGGATGTCCGCCTCCCGCCACAGCGGGGCGTCGTCCTCCCGCTGCAGCAGCAGGTCCAGCATCTTGTAGTTGGTGATCAGGATGTCCGGCGGCGACAGCTGCATGTCGGAGCGCCGGGTGCGCACCTTCTCGTACCGCACCGCCGCCCGGTCCCCGATGTACAGCCCCGCCCAGAGCTTGCCGAGCGCGTCCCGGTTCTGCGTGAGCAAGTCATTGATGCGCTGGGCCTGGTCGGACGCGAGCGCGTTCATCGGGTAGAGGAACACCGCCTTGACGCCGGTCTTGCCTGCTTCCCGCTCCCGGCGGCAGTGGTCGAGCACCGGGTAGAGGAACGCCTCCGTCTTGCCCGAACCCGTGCCCGTGGTGACGAGGGTCGGCTGCGGCGTGTGCCCGTTCGCCGACGTCAGCCGCGCGAAGGCCACCGCCTGGTGCGCGTACGGGGTGAATCCCTCACGCCGCCACTCCAGATGCTCCCGCCATCCGTCGTCGGCCGTGGTGAAGGGCGTACGTATGCGCAGGTACGGCCCCCGGAACATCCCGGACGTCTCGTCCCCGAGGAAGCGGTGCAGCGCCTCACGCGCGCCCTCGTCGCTGAGCGCGTACGTCGTCGACAGATACTGCAGCAGGCTCTCCTTGAGCCCGCGCGCCTGAAGCGTCGGCCTCACGGCTTCGGCACCTCCTGCTTGACCGGATCCCACTCACCGCGGGCGGGCGCAGTACACATCCCCATCCCCATCCCACCCGAGCCCAGCTCCTTGGCCACGGTGTACCGGCCTATCCGCTCGGGCGTCCCCGTCATGCGCTGCTCGCACTCCTCACACACGCCCGCATGCCGACTGACCACCATGCACGGGTGCCACGCAAGCCTAGTCGCTCCCCGCTCGGGGTATAGGGGGTTCCGTCCTCTCCACCCTCGCTTCGGTGAGTGGCGCCCTGGGCGCAGACGGGTTCTGATCGACGATGCGGTTGCTCAGTGGCGGATACCAGGCCGCACCGGTCCCGCGAGGAGTGGCACCCCTCACCAGGTGCGCCATGATCATGATATCTTTTTTGGCGAACTGCCCTGGCCGGAAGCATCTGAACGACTTTTCGGGGGTAAAGTTGCGCGCAGCTCGACGGATCGCTGCGGGAGCTGCGATATCCATCATGTGTGCGGCGCAGGTGTTACTAAGTGGCGGCGCGGCCCAGGCGGTCGGGGCTAATCCGTGGGGCTGCGGTGCCACAGTGGACCGTCCGCATCAGTCCTATACCAATCCGCACGTCGTCAACGTCCACGCAGATCTCAAGTGCAAGACGAGGGTGCCTCGGTACTCCATCCGTATCAGCCTCTACCGATCCCGCTGGTGGGGCTGGGAGAAGATCGGCAGCACCGGCTACAAGAGTGGGGCGAATAAGGCCAAGGACCGTGCAGTGGCGAACTGGGCTCCGCACGGCGCATGCCACCACTACGAGGCCGTCGGGGAGTTTATGATTGCAGGCGGTTCCAAGAAGATTACTTCCACCGTGTACAACTTCGACACTGGCTACATCACAGGCGAGAATGAGTTGTGCGTGAAGTGACCTCCGACCAGATGCTGTGGCTGCTCCACTGGAATGAGGCCGGTCCGCATTCGCGGTTGACCTTGCTGGCCGTCAACGGTGACGAGACGATGCAGGCAGAGAACGAAGCTGCGGCGTGCTTCGCGCGCACCTGTGTCCCGGCTTCCTGGGTCGGAGCTACTGCCGCGACACGCCGACAGGTGGTCCAGAGCTGCCGGACGGTGCCCACTTTGGCCGTGATCCATCTCGAGGACGATGAGTCCGGTCGCGCGGCGGGCGAGTCCCTCCGACTGTCCCTGATGCAGGCTGCTGAAGAATGCCCTCGGCCCGACCCGTCCCGACCGAGGAAGCAAGAGATCGTCGTGGCGCTCAGCACCGCATCAGCCGGCGATCTGTCCGAGGCTGAGAGTGTGGTACGTGCCGTATTGGGTGAGCGGTTGACTGCCTTCGCCCAGCAGGAGGAGTGGTCTGCCCTGCGCAGACTGACGGCACTCACCGCCATCGTCTGCGAGGAGACCGAGACGCTGGAACTCCCTGAAGACGAGGACTTGCTCGACATTTATGACCAGTACTCCGTCGGAGGATTGGGTAGCACTTCCTTCCCCACGCAGGACTGAGTACCGGTAATTTGCTGTGATCGGGGAAGGTTACTTCCACCGTGTACAACTTCGACACCGGCTACATCACAGGATCATTACTCGCTACCGCGTTTCTCCGCATCTACCTGCTCTCCCGCATCATGGCACTGAGACCGATCAGCTCGTCTCCGACGAGAGAACGCACGAGGACAAGTCCGGACCCGATGTGGATCTCAGCTTCGTCGCAGCGCGCGGCGGCTGATGTGAAGGGACGTACTTGGTTGCCGGGCGCGTGTTGGTACTGCGGTACACGGACCAGGATCTCTTCGGTTGTGGGGGTAGCAAGTACCCGGGAGCGGATCTCCTGGCCGTAGTCGTCGTTCAGGGCCACGAATTGGGGGTTTGGTCCGAGCCTCGGCTCCACAGTGGCAGGGAAGCGGAGCTGCCACAGTTCGATGAGTGATTCCGACGCGACGGTGAGCTCCTCCGCCAGCTCATATGTCCCGTCGGCTTCCCGGCGGTACCAGGTGTCATCCTGGGTGTACTCCGCGATCCACGACCCACCAAGACTGGCCGCAAAAGCCGCCCAGGCGGTGCTCTCCGGCCACGTGTGGAACGAGAAAGCTGCTGTACCAACCGACCTATCGGTTACAGGAACGTAGGCAGAAAAGTCGGGGTCACCAATGTCATCGATCCACCCCGACTTCCGCCAGTGGAAAAGCGCGGTCATCGCACTACTGCGTTCCCGTTCGACGAACAGGTCACCAGTTCACTCCGCACGGTTTCTTCTCAGTAGGGCGACGCTCAGGGACGCACCAACTGCGGCTCTCCAGGACAACGAACGTGAGATTGTGCGTAGTTGCATGTTCGCTCCGATGAGTCAACACAGGGCGGGATCTCCCCGAGCCTCAACAGCCGTGCACCTTACACAAGCGCAAGGTCCCTTATATCCCAGATTGAGACCAGGCGACAAGACGGCGCTGTCAAGTTATCTGTGAGTGGGCTGGCTGAGGGGAAGTCAAGAGCGACGCGTCTTCGGTTGAGGGTGTTCTACTACCGCACGGCTGCATACGAGTGCCCTGTCTGCCGGCTCACATGCCGTGGTTCTCACCGGTGCACGTGTCGATGTAGCGGGTCGGATCGAAATGCTGGCCATGCGCGGGGAAATACCACTCGATCGCCCGATATGCCTTCTTACCGGCGCAGGACCCGAGGCGGAACGCGACGACCTCGGCCCGCGCCTCGGTCCCGTCCGCGACGCTCTGCCCGGGGCCGACGTACTCGGCGGTGCCGGTCCCGACGGCTGACGCCCCGCCCCACGAGCTCCAGGTCACGGACTGCACAAGGCCGGTCGGATCACCGCCGTTGAAGATGGTGGCGGGGCGGACCTGGCCGTATCCCTGCTGGTTCTGCGCCCAGGGCATGCCGAGGACGGGCGGGACCGCCGGAACGGTCGCCGTACCTGCGGAGGCGTGCGTCGGCAGTGGACTCACCGGGGCCTTCACCGGGTGTTCCGCCGGGTGTTCCGCCGTCGCTGGGGGAACATCGCTTTCGGCGGGAGCGGAGCCGCCCGTGGAGGGGGCGGCGGACGGCGTTCCGGTTTCGGTGCCTTTCTCCGTGCCCTGGACTCCGGGCGACGACACATCGCAGGCAGCCGTTGCCGTCAGCAGTATTCCCACCACTGCGACAGCCGCCAATCTTGCCGTTCGTCTGCCCGCTCTGCGCAGCGCTCCTATGATTCCCACTCCAACAGACATGCCGGCTGCCCACGCACCCGGACTCGAACATTAAGAGTCAACCGGAGGGTCCGCGGTTCCCACTACAGCCACTCGTGCCGCGCGCAAACCGTCCGCTTGATGCCGACGCGAATGCGGCTGGTGGGCGGCGGGCACTGGGACTTTACGGGCGCAGGTGCAGCTCCGCCCATACGGTCTTGCCCGGTGCGCCGACGCGCAGGGTGGCAGACCAGCGGGTCGCCAGTTGGTCGACGATGAGCAGCCCTCGGCCCGTCTCGGGGTTCCCGGGCGGCTCTTGGGGGGACAGCAGCGGTAGGCATTCTGTACGGGTGTCGGTGACCTCGACGCGCAGGACGTGTCCTTCCTCGGTCAGGCGGACGTGGAAGTCCCGGCCGGGCACGTGCCCGTGCTGCACGGCGTTGGCCGAGAGTTCGGCGGCGATCAAGGTAAGCGCCTCGTTGGCGTGGCCGTCGTACGGGTGGCCCCAGGCGTCGAGCCGTTGCGAGACGAGGCAGCGGGCGAGGCGGGCGCCGCGCCGCGAGGAGGTGAACCGCATCGTGAACTCGTGGAGGCAAGCGGGACGTTGTGCGGGGCTGAGGACACAGGTGGGGATCCCCGGTACGGGGGAAAACTCGCAGTTCATGTGGCACACGCTTCCGTGCTGGCCTTAGCGTGACGAGATGCGGCGCGCACACGGGAGATCGCTGTATGTGGTCTGTCGGCGTGTGTAGGCGGGGCGGAGCGTGACGGCCGGCACGGAGCCGTGTTGGCCAGTGGAGGTGGTACGCGGAATGAGCGAACCGGTGGACATGGTGGACGGCGAGTCCGGCACGGGGGAGGGGCAACAGCCGGAACCCGGAACGGAACCGGAGGCCGGCTCGGGCATTCTGCGGGTATTCGGGCGGCAGTTGAAGCGATGCCGGATACGGGCGGGCCTGGAGCGGTCGGAGTTCGCGGCGATGGTCGGATACTCGGTCTCCACGATTGCCGCCTACGAGCAGGGGCGGAGGATCCCGCCGCCCCGATTCATCGATCAGGCGGACGAGTTGCTCGCCACGGGCGGCGTCCTGCAGGAGATGAAGGAGGAGGTCGCGCGGTCGCAGTACCCGCCGTTCTTCCGGGATGCGGCGCGGTTGGAGGCGGAAGCGGTCGAGCTACATGTGTACGCGACGAAGGCTGTGCCTGGTCTGCTGCAGACTGAGGAGTACGCACGTGCGGTGTTCACCATGTGGCGGCCCCTGCTGTCAGAGGAGGTCATCGATCAACGGGTGATGGCGCGTCTCGCACGGCAGGAATTCTTCGCGCGGAAGCCACTGCCTACCATCAGCTTCGTCGTCGAGGAGTCAGTGCTCCGGAGGCCGCTGGGTGGCCGATCGGTGATGCGAGGCCAGCTTGAGCAGGTCATGCTCTACGGACAGTGTCGTAACGTCGAGATCCAGGTGATGCCAATCGAGTTGGAGGAGCACGCTGGACTTGAAGGCCCTTTCACCTTGATCGAGACGCACGATGGGCGGAGGATGGCCTACGTGGAGGGGTACAAGGACAGCCGTCTGTGTGCAGAACGTAAGCAAGTCCGAGAGCTTGAGGAGCAGTACGGCATTCTCAGGGCGCAAGCTCTCACTCCACGTGCATCGTTTACCTTCATCGAGAAGTTGCTGGGAGAACAATGAGCGTCGAGTGGACTACCGCAGCCGTGCCTGAGTCGGCGTGGTTCAAGAGCAGCTACAGCACGGGGTCGGGTGGGGAATGCATCGAAGTCGCTATGGGATGGCGCAAGTCCAGCCACAGCGCCGGAGACGGCGGCGAATGCGTCGAGGTGGCCTCTTGCCTTCACGCTGTCCATGTGCGCGACTCCAAGGACATGGCCCGCCCCGGCCTCGTGGTGGGGGGCGCCGCTTGGACCGCGTTCGTCAACTTCGCGGCCCGGTAGCTGAGTCCCACTCGCCGCGGGCGATGGCGTCGTCGAGGCGCTGACGGAAGACGGCGTGTGCTTCGCGCATTTCTGTCTCGCGGGCGGCTTTGTAGAAGGGCGCGGTGTAGCCGTCGGGAATAGGGGCCTTGTCGGGATTCAGCCCCTTCTCGACGGCCATCCGGTACGGCTCGAACTGCGTCCACGTCTCCTTGGTCTGCCGCTGCCCGATCGTGCGCGCGTTGCCCGCGAGCTTCCAGCCGTCGGCGTCGAACCAGGTCACGGCCTCGTACTTCTGCAGCACGGGGAACCGGCCCCGGTACGCGGCGATCAGCGCATCGGCGTCCATGCCGAGCCAGACTGCCACGAGGGCGTCGATCTCGACCAGGGCGGAGCGGCGGGCCCGCTCGGTACGGAGGGGCGTTTCGGGACGCCAGTCCGGGGTGACGTCGTTCAGGGGCTGGAGGCCGGGCCATTCGCGAGCCCAGGGTTCGTGGGTGGGCCAGGCGGGATCGTACAGCTCGGACCAGAGGTCGGCGTAGGCACGGGTGAGGCAGTTCAGACGGAGGGTGCGAAGGAGGAGGGCGGGGGCGAGGGGGTGGTGGGCGGAGGGGGCGGGCATAGCTTTGGCGCCCGCGACCCGGAGGTCGCCCCGGCCGGTCGCCCGGACGAAGTAGTCCAACGGGAGTGACGCCCAGAATCCGGCGACCAGCGCGGTGAGGCGGCAATCGGCCATCGCGAGGCTGTGTACGGCGTCGATGTGCGCCGTGCCCGGCGGAATGAGCGCCGCGTACAAGGCCCGCTCGGTGTTGGGGGCGACCTGACGGCGCCAGGCGAGTCGAGGGAAGACGACGTACCGCCTCCGGGCTCGCTCCACCAGCGCGGCGTCGATCTGCTCGTCCGTGACCCGCTCTTCGGGGATGTGGTGGTCATGCGCGATCTTGCACCGGGTGCGGGAGATCTCCTTCTTGCTTGCTCGCAGCCACGCGAGGGCACCGTGATCGATCCACCGGTCTTGCTCGCGCAAGTACGCCTGGTTCCTGCCCGGCGCCCGTACGTACGCCGTGTCGGGCACGAAGTCCGGCGGAAGGGCGGCAAGATTGGCACCGTACGGGTCATTGCTGTTGGCGTCGTGGCGTTTGAACACCGGGGTTGCGACGCTCAGTTGGGTGCCCTTGAGGATCACCCGGCGCCAACGGTCCGGCTGGTACTCCTGGCCTGTGGTGGGGTCGGGACGGTTGTAGTCGATCAGGTTGTCCTTCTTGGCGCCGCTCTCGTCGTATCCGCGTGTGATCTGCGGGGCAAGCGCCCCGAGCCGCACCGGATACCCCGCCAACGCCTCAATGGCCGATACCTCCCCCGTACTGACGGGAAACAGCAACCGAGCCTGCTCCTCCGACTGGTCGGTTTCGTCCAGCAGGCGCTGCCAGACGGAGAGTAGCCGCGCATCCACTCGTACGACCCGGGCCCGATGCGGACGCTCGTCGAATTCACCGTTGCGATACCGGATTCCAGGCACCTCGCCTTTACCGTCGTGCTGCGCGGAGTGTCGCAGTGCATCCGCAGAGACCAACCAGGAGAGGTGATCGAAGTTGATCTCTGTGGGCCGTCCGTAGATGTGCACCCCAAAGTGAGCGGTATCACCGACCGGCCGCGGGAAGAACCGCTGTCCCGAGTTGACGAAGTCCCCGTGAATCCGAAGCCGCCGATACGCAGTCTCCCTGAGGGCTCCCTCCTTGTCCCCCGTGAAGTGCGTATCCGGATGCACCATCCCGGCCGTCCCGTCTGCCGACATGTGCGCCCAGACCTGAGACATGAACGCCCGGTACAGATCCGGCTGCGTCCCCGTCAGCAGCGGATACATCTGCGGTGAGCCGAACACCGCAACCTGCGCGCTCGTGTTCGTCAGCTCGCCCAGCACATACCGCCGAGCCGTCGCAGACTCCAGCACCCCCCGACGCCGGCGCTCCTTCTCGGCCGTGGACGCCTTGGCCTCCAGCTCGAACCACGGCTCGTGCTCCGCGAGCACCGCCGACTCGTTCCAACGGGGCCGTACCCACGGTGGGTTTCCCACCTGGAGGTCGAATCCCCCGCCCCGCGCGAAGACCAGGGCGAACTCCAGCTCCCAGTGCAGGAAGCCCTGTTCCTCCGCGATGTCGCGCACCGTGCGGAGCCAGGGGAAGCGGTCCTCCGGGTTACCGGGGTCCATGCCCATGAAGCCGGGCAGGGTTTCCTCGAAGGCTTTCAGCTCGTCGAGGCTCTTGAAGGTGTCGATGAGCGTGCCTTCGGGCACATCGGCCGTGCCCAGCATGGCTTCCAGGAATTCCAGCCAGTCGCTGAGGTCCTTGAGCGGGACGATCCGGCGCCGCTCCGGCGTCTTCGACTTCGACGGGCTCTTCTTCGCCCCTGTCGACCCGACCTGCTTCAGCTCCACGACCACGTCGTCGTCCGCGGTCAGTTCCAGGTCCTCGAAGCTGCTCTGCTCAGGCCCCAGCGCGAACAGAGCCGTCGCCTCGACGAACTGCGGCGTGGGCGCGGTCCTCGGCGCCGGAACAGCCGGCAGCGGGGGAGTGTCCCGCATCCCGGGCCGCTCCCCGGTCAGTGGCATCCCGCCGAGCACCTTGCTGAGGTCGTCCGCGTCGCTGACCTCGGTCCGTGCCGTGTACTCGCCGTCGGTCCCGTCCAGCAGCCCGGTCTTGTCCACTGGCCAGAACCACAGCGCACACCAGGCGTCCATGACCTTCTTCAGCCGCCAGTACGGGGTGTCGACGGCGTTGAAGAGGTCTTCCAGGACCTTTTCCTTGGGCACTGCCTGCTCAGGGCGCTGCAGGAACGCGTACTCGGGATCAGTCGGGTCGGCCTGCCATACGTCGACCCGGCGGGCGATCTCCCGCTCGGAGAGTTCCATGCGCTTGACGACGGCCGACCAGAGGAACTCGACCCTCCTGGCCGCGTCCCGCAGCCGCGTGAACTGCGAAGGTGTTTCCCGTTTCGGCTGTTTGGTCTTGGGGTCGAGCTTGGGGCTGCCGTCCTTGTTGAGGTGCGCGGTGCTGCGCTGGGGGCGCTGGAGGATGCCCTTCTTCCATGCGGTGAGCTGCGCGACGCCAACCGCCGCGAGGTCCTTGGCCTCCTTCGAGCCGGTGACCGCGGCCCAGCCCGGGCTCGGCAGCAGGAACTGGTGCACCGCGTCGTCGGGCAGCGGCTGCGGCTCGCCGTCCTTGAGGAAGGGCAACGGGGTCGGTGCCAGGGCGCCCTTCGCCTTCAGCCATGCCTTCTCCTTGCCGGAGACGTCGTCTCCCGCGTACACCGCACGCCGCCCGCCGATGAGCGAGTTGCCCCGGCGCAGATGCAAGCCGAACCAAGGGGCGCGCATGCCGGGGTGCATGGTGTTGAGCCACAGCGACACCTCGGCCAGCTCAACACCCGTCGCGTTGAGGTCGACGCCGTAGGCGTTGTGCAGGGCGATGTATGCCTTGGTCTTCTGCTTCTCGGTGATGGCGTCGGCGGCCGGGATGGTGATGCCGAGTTCGTCCTGGCGACGGCGCAGGTATTCGTCGGCGACCTGGTTGATGGCCTCGTTGAGGAACGCGCCGGAGCCGAGGGCCGGCTCGCAGATCTTGTACTTCAGGAGTTCGCAGGCGCGCGTCTTGATGACGTCGCCATTCTCGTCCCGCTCCTGGTCGAGGCGGTTCTTGAGGGTGAGTTCGACGGTGACCTTGGTCAGCGACTCGGGGGTGTAGTACGAGGCGGAGGTCTCGCGGGCGCGGCCGGCGAGCCGGTAGACGAAGGAGCCCTTCTCGTACTTCTTCACCCCGCGCAGGCCCTTGCGGGCGTCGTCCTCCCCGTACTGGACGAGGGTCTTGTCGGGATACTGGTCCTGCTTGTGCGAGGGGATGAGCCAGGAACCCTGCTCCGGGTCACCGCCCTTGGCGACCTCGCACAGCTCTTCCTCAGCGATGATTCCGGTGTAGGACATCAACCCCTCGTATACGGCGCCGAGTTGGTTGATGCCGAGGTTGCGATAGGAGATGAAGCCGCCGCGTTCGCCGCGTTTGCCCTTCTTCATGGTGAGCAGGCGCAGCACCTCGTGAAGGGCCTCGTTGCGCAGGCGCAGGTCGAGCCAGCGCGGGTCGTTGTCCTCGTCGCTGTGCGGGTCGATGACCGCGGTGCCGATGAGGCGGATGGCGGCGGGCTCGAAGAGTTCGCTGCGCAGAGGTTCGAAGCGCAGGCCGCGGTCCTCGCTGCGGCGGGCGGCCTTGGCCTTGCGGGCCTCCTCGTCGTCGCCGGGCTGGTCGTCGTCGGGTTCGGTGCCGTATGGGCGGTGGCCGAAGTTGACCTTGTTGAACAGCACGTCGAGGGACTGGTAGAGGTGGAAGCCGTTCCTGGCCTCCTCCTCGACCAGTTCCTCGTCGCGCTCGACGAGTTCCCGCAGGCGGGTCATGGAGTAGCCGGCCTCGTACGATCCGTCGTCGGCGGGGAGGATGCCGAGTTCGGGGCGGGCCTCGGCATACAGCAGGAACAGGACGCGGTAGAGGTAGCGGAGCGCTTCGCGGGTCAGTTCCCGGGCGAAGGGGATCTTGGGGCTTTCGATGTCGGCCGGGGTGATGTTGTTCTTCGGCTCGGCCATCCGGTGCAGGACTTCGTTGGCGATGATCTCGACCGAGCGCTGCAGGCCGTAGCGCAGTTCGCTGGAGACGCCGGCCGCGTTGTCGCTGGAGGACTTGAGCAGGGCGTCGATCGCGCGGCTGGTGTCGTTCTCGCCGGGGCGGAGCATGCCCAGGCTGAACAGGGCGGCGATGGTGGCGAGTTCGCCCTGCTGGGTGCGGTCGTTGCGTTCCAGGGCGGCGTCGAGGTTGGCCGCGAGGTAGCGGCCTTCGTTCCAGGCGTGGCGGTCGGCGAGCAGGATCACGCCGCCGCACAGCAGCAGGATGAAGCGGGGGTGCGGGCCGCCCGCTTCGCCGAGTTCGCTCTGGAAGAGCCAGGAGGCCAGGGCCGCGCCCGTCTCGTATGACTCGCTCGCGCTGATGCGCAAGGGTGTGAGGAGCCGCCCGGCGCCGTCGGTGTCGAGGGCGGCGTCGTTGTCGGCGGACCAGCCGCAGTCGAGGGCGATGATGCCGTGGCCGTGGTAGGCGACGGGCAGGGTGTGGTCGCGTCCGGCGCGGTGCACGGTGAGTTCGGCCGGAGAGGTGTCATAGCCGAGGGCCCGCAGGAGCATCTGGTGCCATTCGGCGAGCCGTTTGGTCCACTCGGGGTTGTTGTGCGTGGCGAGGCGGGCTTCGTCCTCGGCGTCGGCGTCGGCGTCGGCCTGGGTGGTCTGGGCGAAGTAGCCGCGCAGCTCCTCGGCGAGGTAGGGGGTGCGCAGGGTGCGCAGCAGCTCGCGCGGGGTCTTGCGCGGGTCGTTCTCGTCGCCCTCACGCAGGGCCCAGTCGGCGAACAGGCCCTTCTTCAGGTCGGTGCCGAGTTGTTCGGCGAAGTAGTGCGCGGAGAAGTACTCGCCGCGATTGGCGAAGGAGTCGAAGTCGGTGCTCATCGTGCGGTGCCTCCTTCAACGGCGATAGCGGCGGTGTGCGGTTCGAGGACGGCCAGCAGGCGCAGCATCGGTTCGCCCGCCGTTTCCAGGGAGTTGACCAGTTTCAGCCGCCGCTCGGCGGTCCGGTCGAGCTCCGCCTCCTTCGGGCGCGCGCTGGCGAACAGCGCTTCTTGCCGCCACTCGGCGATCCGGTCGCGGTGGGGTTTCAACGTCGCCTCGATCTGCTTGCGGTACTCGGCTTCGAGGGCGACGAGGTGACGCCGCGCGGCATCGATCGCGGCGGGCACGAGTGCGCCCAGGCCGGGCAGGTCGCGGGGGGTGGCGCGGCCGGGCATGTTCGGGCCGACGCCGTAGCGCTCCAGCGCCTGAGCGGTCAGCCTCTCCACGAAGGGCTCGTCGTCGTGGAGGTCGTGGAGGTCGTGGAGGTCGTGGAGGTCGTGGAGCTTGGAGACGGCCATCCATTCGACGACGGTGGGCTTGCCCAGTGCGTTGGAGTAGATGCCCTGCACCAGATAGGTCGGGCTATCCACGGTAGCGGCGAGCACGGGGGCCTTGTGGCGGCCGATCTCGACCAGCACCTTGTCCGTGAGCCAGTCCAGGACCGGGTGGACATCGGTGACGTACGAGACGTTCGGCCACTGGGATGCGCTGGTCTCCCGTGCCGCTTCCAGGCGCGCGGCGGCCAGCTCCTTGGAGAAGGTGATACGCATCCGTCCCGGCTCGGTCTTGCGCGGCAGGATCTGCTGCTCGTCCAGGTACGACTTGGGGAGCGCCTTGAGCCGGTACAGCAAGTCCTTCGGGGGCTCGAAGGCGATGGTGCCGTCGTCGTCGCGGCGCAGCGACAGCGCATCCTCGGGGTTGGGGCGGCAGATCTGCCGCAGCGCCTCCTCGAAGTAGTCGGCCGTGGAACGGAAGAGTTTCGGCACTACCGCGCGGGCCACTTCGGGGTGTTCGTGGACCGCGCCCACCTGGCCGAGCAGCCCGGCGAGGAAGGCGGCCCCGCCCTGTTGGGATTGCTTGATGGACTCCTCGACCGTACGGCCCGCGATCAGGTCCTGGGTGAGGCGGTTCTCCTCCTCCTTGGCCCGGTACAGGCCGGTGACGGCCTCGGCCGACCCTTCGATCTTGTGGGCTTCCTCCTCACGCTTGAGGAGCTTCTCGCCCACCAGACGGTCGTCCAGAGTGCGCGGCTGCCCGGTCGTCTCGTCCGTGCGCCACGGGATGTCGCTGGTGAGGATCAGCGCGCGGAACTCGGGCCGGTGCTCCTGCCCGTAGCGGTCGATGCGGCCGTTACGCTGCTCGATGCGGATCAGGGACCACGGCAGGTCGTAGTGGATCAGCA
>JAFAUH010000076.1 GCA_019243445.1 Streptomycetaceae bacterium
AGCTGGACCGCACCGACATCACGACGATGGTGTGTCCCTTCTTCGACCTCGGCTCGACCGCGAAGGAGAGGTCCGGCCGTTCCGGTCCCGAATGTTGCGTGAACTGCCCGCGTGCCAAGGTCCCGGCCGCTACCGTCCTGAGCGATAACCTCAACGAGACGGCATGAGCGCGGCGTTGGAGAACTTCTTCGTCCCCAAGAAGATCTGGCGGAACGGCGGGCCCTTCCCGCACGTCTTGGTTCTGCTGAGTGAGTACCCGGAGTTCCGCGCGTACGCCCGCGCCCACCACGACCTGCTCTCCGGATACGGCGACAAGCTCGGCGTCATCCCCGAGGACTGGCTCCACTCGACCATCCAGGGCATCCACCACCCAGTCGACAGCGACCAGATGCACCAGCTCTGCGGCACTCTCCGCGATGAATTAGCCGGCATGCAGCCCTTCCAGGTGCAGCTCGGCCCGGTCTGGCCCGGCGTCACCGCCGTGACCGTCGCGGTCTACCCGGAGGACGGGATGGCCGAGCTCAACGACCGAGTCCGGACGGCGGCCGAGAAGGTGCCCGGAATCTCCCTCCGCGCGAAGGAGGCCAGATTCTGGGCTCACGCATCGCTGGCGTATGCCCGTGAAGACTTCCCGGATCGCGACTTCAACCGGGCGCTGCGCGCGCTGCGGCCCCCACGCGTGGACATCGCGATCGACCGCGTCCACCTGGTCAACCAGTACCAGCACCCTGACCGGGGCTACTACACCTGGGACGTCGTCAAAGAGGTCCGGTTCGGCTACTGTAAGTAAGCATTGGGGGCGTCCTTCGTCTGTGAGCCGATGCGGATGGCGGACCGGGCGGCAACCTCGGCGGCGTACCCCATCCAGTCCCCGCCGCTCGCACGCTGCCAGGCGACGGCCACGCTGATGTGCACCCCGAGCATCTTGGACAGGAGCCCGGCCGGCACCTCTTGGGCGAGTGCGAACAAGGCGGTGCGTCGGCCCTGACCCGACTTGACGCCGATCGTGGTCAACCGCCGGCGCAGCCGTGACTCGTGGATGGGCTGGCCCGCGCTCCGGCCGGGGAAGAGCCAGTCGCTCTCGTGCCGGATCAGGGTGTCGGTGGTCCGCGACGCAACGAGTTCCACCATGAGTCCGTCCAGCGGCGCCGGCAGCCGGATAGGCCGGTCGCCGAGGCTGAGCAGGACGTGGTTGTTGTCCTGCGTGACGCGGTCGGTGGTCAGGCGGTGGATGCTGCTTGCGGTTTGGGCATACAGCAGTACGAGGAGTCCAGCGACCCGGTCGGCGGTGGCGAGCGTCTCGTCGTACAGGAGGCGGCGGGCGACCGCCCAGCGTTCATCCTGGTCGTGCGGACCGGCCGGGCCCGTCCAGCGGAGCGCCGGGGCCTTGATAGCTGCCTGGGCGTAGCGCCGTCGTACGGCCCACCGGACGAACGAAGTGAACTGCCCCGGGTACGAGGGTTTGGTGTTCAGGTAGCTCTCCACGTCCGCCTGCGCGCATCCGTTCAGGGTCTGGCCACGGCCCCGTCCAGGCGCTGCATCCACGCAATGAACATCGCGTGCACGGCGGGAAACGCCCGTCCATGCAGGGAACACATCACGCGAACGCTTAAGGACATGGACCCGGTGGGGAGTGCATGATGGGAAGACAATGCTTAGGAGCCGGGCCGAGTCCGCGTACATGCAGGCATTTCAGCATTCGAATGCCCGGCCCCGGCCCCGGCCGCTTGAACCGCCCGGCCGTACGGGCGTGGCCCGGCCCGGGATCCGTCACCTCGATAGACACCAGTTGGCATCATGAGGATCGTGGACGAGACGCGCGAACCCCTTCTCACCGAGGACGAGGTGAACGACCTCCTCGACGACGACCCCGACGCCGGATGGGAAGAGGACGAAGCCTACGACTGGGACGGGTGACAGACGCGCAGGTCACAGGAGTGACGGTTCCGGCGGATCGGCCGGAACCCAGCGGTCCGGGCACCGGGCCGGGGGCCGTCACACTCCCCCCGGCGGCCGGAGCGTACGGGTCGGCCCCGGCGGCGCCCCACGGGGGAAGGGCGTCGCCGGGGCCGAGTGCGGGAACCTGACGCGCGGTCGGTCAGGTGACGGGGATGACATAGGCGCGGGCGAAGTGGGTGCCGATGTGCGCTTCGTGGAGGTGCCCGGCGATGGCGCGGTCGCCTTCGACGCCCATGACGACGTGGAGGTGGGCGAAGCCGTTGCGGATCTCGCTGGTGCCGGTCATCTCGCCGGGCAGGTCGTACTTGGTGATGGTGTCCTTGAGCGCGTCGCCTTCGGGCATGGTGGAGACGGTGAAGGAGTCGGCGGCCCCGATCAGGGAGACGATCGCCGCGTCGGTGATACCGGCCTCGGCGGCCTGGCGGTTCAGCTCGTCGACGAGCTCACCGGAGGGGACTTCAAAGACGATCACGTTGGACTCCGTCCGATCATGAGGCTCAACTCCCGCAGCATGACCGAGGAGCACCAGCGGGCGCCAGAGCCCCGGGGGTTGAGTGCCTCCCTCGCGAAGCGGGTGGCGAGGAAGTCCGCGGGGTCCTCGCCAATCCCGCTGAGATCGACCCAGGCAGTGTCAGCCGATCGGGCGGGTGGGGTGCTTTGGCCCCGTGTGACGCCTGGTGATGTCTATAGTCTCGCTGGGCATGAGTACTGCTGCTTCGGAAGGCCCTGCCGCCGAGTTGTCGGAGTATGACCGGAAGCTGCCGCGGAAGCGGGTGGCGGCCGGTGTGTTGTTCTTCGACGCGGACGGCCGCGTGATGCTGGTCGATCCGGTCTATAAGGACCCGTGGGAAATCCCGGGCGGCGCCGTGGAGCGGGACGAGTCGCCCCGTGACGGCGCCGTGCGGGAGGTGAAGGAAGAGCTCGGGCTCGCCTGGCAGCCGGGCCAGCTGCTGGGGATCGACTGGGTCGGCCCGCGGCCGGGCCGCAGCGAGGGCATGGTCGCCGTCTTCGACGGCGGCGCGCTCGGTCCCGGACAGGTCGCCGTTGTTCCCGCAGAAACCGTGCCCCTCGCAGGTCGTGTCGCTTTAGGCGGCTGACCCGATCATGGTTCGTGTCGCTTCGGCGCCGGGCATCATGTTCCTTTCGACGGGCCGAGCGAGCCTAGCATGTGACGAACGTCACTGATGCGGCTCTGTTGAGTGGGGAGACCGGCACTTCGGTAACCATGCCGCCACGCGCCCGGGGCGCTGAAGCAGCGCGGCGGGGTATGGGCGCTCTCGACGCCACGGGCGCCCGAAGCTCCCCACTCGGCTGTCGGTCAGCGCTACCCTTGGTGCGAAAGCCCCGGTGGACCGCTGACCTCGCCTCGGTCATGTCGCTGGGGCTGAGACGTACCCGGCGGTCTCCGGCACTCAGGCTGTTCAACGGCCCTCACGCGGGATGCAGCTGGTGCCGTCAGATGGTCGTGCGTGAGGACGTGATCAATGGGCCGGGGAGACTGGGGCAGCGATCGTCGGCTGACCGCGATCAGCCGAAGCGGGTTGTCGGTTCCGGCCCGCCAGGCGGTCGTCGACGGGCAGATCCTGCCGGGCGGCACGGTGCTCGACTATGGGTGCGGGCGGGGCGAGGATGTGCGCGCGCTTCGGCACATAGGCTGTGAAGCGGTCGGCTGGGATCCGTTTTACCAGCCGGACGTACGTCTGGAGCCGTGCCCGGTCGTGCTGCTGACCTATGTCCTGAACGTCATCGAGGACACCTCCGAGCGGCGCCGCACCCTTCAGCGCGCCTGGGAACTGGCGGGCGCGGTACTGATCGTTTCTGCGCGCTTGACCTGGGAGCGGTCGAAGGTCAACGGCGAGGAGTTCGGCGATGGACTGCTGACCCGCCGGAAGACGTTCCAGCACCTATACGGGGCCAGCGAGCTCCGGGCGTACGTGGAGGACGTCACGGGGGTCCGTGCCGTCTCCGCCGCGCCGGGGATCATCTACGCGTTCAAGGACGATACGGCACGGTTGGGCTACCTGGCGCGTCGTATCGTCACCGACGACCAGTGGCTGGCCTCTGACGACACGACCTCCGCGATTGCCTCACTGGTCGATCACGTAGAGCATCGAGGGCGCCCTCCGAGGTTGGAGGAGATGCCCTTGTCCACAGCCCAGTTGCTAGGACATCTGCGTCCGGCCGAGGTGAACCGGCTCGTGCGTGAATCCGCCGACCCGGCCAAGGTGGACGAGGGCGCCAAGCGAACCACCCTCAACACGCTGCTGTTCCTCGCGGTCGAACTGTTCAACGGCCGGGGGCCGTTCACCAGCCTGCCGCTGACTGTACAACTGGACATCAGGGCATTCTTCTCGTCCTACAAGGAGGCATGCCAGCGAGCCGACCGGCTGCTGCTCAAGCTGCGGGACGACACCTACGTCCGCGGGGCGATGAACGCCTCCGCGGTGGGCAAGCTGACGCCCACCGCCTTGTACGTCCACCGGCGTGCTGTGGAGCGGATGCCCACGGTGCTGCGGCTGTATGAGCACTGCGCGTCGATCGCTGCCGGGCGCCCGCAGGCGTGGACAGTTGCCAAGCTCTGCCACCGAGGACGGGCGGTCAGCTGGCTGGACTACCCCGATTTCGACTCCGACCCGCACCCACGCCTGATGACGTCCTACCAGGTGGACCTCACAACGTTCGAGACCTCCCACCACTCGTACGGCAACCGCGACAACCGACCACTGCTGCACCGCAAGCACGAGTTCCTCCACCCCGACGATCCGGACGCGGCCAAGTACCGGCGGCTGACCGAGGCCGAGGTGCGGGCCGGCTTGTACACGCACCCGCACCTGATCGGCACCGAGAAGGGCTGGGAGAGCGAACTCGCCCGCTGCGGACGGGCACTGCGCGGGCACCGCTTGGTCCGCGTACATGGCTGAAGCCGGGTCAAGAACGCGGCTTCAGCTTCGCGATGCCTCGGGCCAGCTCGTCCACGTCCAAGTCTGTTGCCTGCGCAGGAATCCAGGAGAAGCGCAAGCCGTTCGAGGCCGCCTCCTCGGGCAGTCCCATGGCGCGGAGCACGTGGCTGGGGGTGTACGAGGCGCTGGTGCACGCCGAGCCGGTCGCGACCGCGACCAGGTCTTTGAGCGTGACGAGGAATGCCTCGGCGTCCACGTCCTCGAAGGACAGGTTGAGGATGTGCGGAACGACGTGCTCCTGGTCGCCGTTGACCTGGAAGCGCGTGGGCGCGAGCCCGGCTAGGAGCCGGGAGCGCAGATCCTGGGCAGCGGCCTGCCACTGGGCGTGCTCGGCTTCGAAGATCTTCGCTGCCTCGGCCAGTCCCATGATCAGGGGAACGGGCAGGGTGCCGGGACGCAGTTTCCGCTCCTGACCGCCGCCGAACATGATGGGCTCGAGGGGGACTCGCTCGTCGTCCAACTCTTCGCGGCGGCGGGTGACCAGTGCTCCCACGCCCTTGGGGGCGCCGATCTTGTGCCCGCTGATGCTGATCATGTCGATGGGGGCGGTGAGGTCGCCGGGTACCTTGCCGTACCCCTGGGCGGCGTCCACGTGCAGGTAGGTGGCGGTGGCCCGCAGTTGACGCGCGAGGTCGGCGACCGGCTGGATCACCCCGGTCTCGTTATTCACATGCATCAGCGACACCAAGAGGGTGTCCGGCCGCAGCCGTTCCATCACCGCCTCCACCGCGATCCGGCCGGAGGGGCCAGGCTTGAGGAAGTCGACCTCGAACCCGCAGCCGGCCAGGTGCTCCAGCGGCTCCAGGACCGCCTTGTGCTCGATGGCGGAGGTGATGATGTGGCGCCGGCCAGTGCGCTCGCCGTATGGGGCGAGTCCGAGCAGAGCGATATTGTTGCTCTCCGTAGCGCCGCTGGTGAAGATCAGTTCGTCGGGCTCGGCGCCCACTGTGCCGGCCAGGTACTCACGGGCCCGCTCCACTGCGTGCTTGGCCCGTACGCCGTACTCGTGGCGGCTGCCCGCGTTGCCGAACTCCGCGGTCATCCAGTGCAGAACGACATCGGCCACCCGCTGGTCCACGCGCGTCGTCGCCGCCGCATCAAGGTACGTCACCATCGAACCCTATCCACCTTCGAGCGTTAATCTGCATGCCGTGTACGTCATTTCCCTGACGTACGATAGCGTGAGCGAGTGGGATCTTCCGTAGCTTCTCAGCCTGCCGAACCGGCGACATCTGCCGGATTTGAGTACGTTTTTCCAGCTATCCGCGGCATCCAGGCGGGGCGCGAGTTCTATGTGTCCATGTGTCCGCTGCGGCTCATCCCGAAGATCTTCCTCTTCGACGAGGACGAGCTGGCACCGGAGGTGCGCGCCCAGCGGATCTTGAACAAGGGGCGGCTGCCGGCGCTGACGCGCTACATCGTCGACAACCCCAGCGACTACGTCTTCAGTGCGCTGACGGCGTCCGTCGACGGTGGCATCCGCTTCGAGGGCATCGCGGACAGCGGGGTGGGGATGAGGGCCGGCCAGATCCGGATCTCGATGGCCGCCCGGTTTCTGATCAACGACGGTCAGCACCGGCGTGCCGCGATCGAGCAGGCGCTGAAGGAGAACCCCGACCTGGGCGAAGAGACGATCGCGGTGGTGTTCTTCCACGACGCCGGACTTGCCCGATGTCAGCAGATGTTCGCCGATCTGAACCGACATGCCGTACGGCCGCCGCGCTCGATCGGGGTTCTGTACGACCACCGTGACGATCTGGCGACCACGGTGCGGCTGCTGGCGATGCGCGCGTCGGTGTTCAAGGGGCATGTGGAGATGGAGAGTTCCACGCTGTCCCAGCGCTCGCGCAAGCTGTTCACGTTGAGCTCGGTGTACTACGCCACCCAGTCCTTGCTGCAGGGCCTGGAGATCACCAAGGAGCAGTCCCAGTCGCTGGCCGAGGCGTACTGGGCCGCGGTCGACGCGGTGATCCCGGAGTGGAAGCTGGTGCGGCGCCGGGAGCTGTCGGCGTCGGACGTGCGCCGCGACTACCTGCACAGCCACGGGATCGCGCTGCACGCGCTGGGGCGGGTGGGCAACTCGCTGCTGCGCAAGTCACTGGCGCCGCGGAGCTGGACGCCGACGCTCAAACGCCTGTCGTCGGTGGACTGGTCACGCGCCAACACCGACTGGGAGGGGCGCGCGCTGGTCGGCGGGCGGGTGTCCAAGAGCCACCAGAACCTGACCTTGACCGTGAACTACCTGCGTCAGCACCTCAACCTCGAGCTGAGCGCCGAGGAACAGCGTGTGGAAGACGCCTACCTGCGAGGAGAGTCATGAGCACCCCCAGGGCGGCGGCGCCCTTCCAGGACCGGCCCCTGGCGGCGGTCGTCGAGGAGTTGACGGAGGAGATCCGCGAGCTCTACGTCGCTGACGAGGTGCCATGGGTGGTCGGGTACAGCGGCGGCAAGGACTCCACCGCCGTCCTCCAGCTGGTGTGGCTCGCGCTCAAGGACCTACCGGCCGAGCAGCGCACGAAGCCGGTGCACGTGATCAGCACGGACACCCTGGTGGAGAACCCGGTCGTCGCGGCGTGGGTGGGCCAGTCCCTGGACACCATGCGCACCGCCGCGCAGGAACAGCAGCTGCCCATCGAGTCGCACAAGCTGACCCCGGAGATCAAGGACACCTTCTGGGTCAGCCTGATCGGCAAGGGCTACCCCGCGCCCCGCCCGAAGTTCCGGTGGTGCACCGAGCGGTTGAAGATCAAGCCGTCGAATGCCTTCATCCGGCGCGTCGTACGCCGGCACGGCGAGGCGATCCTCGTGCTGGGGATCCGCAAGGCGGAGAGCCAAGCACGGGCACGGGCGATGGCCCGGCACGAGAAGGGCCGGGTCCGCGACCGGCTCTCGCCCAACGGCAACCTCCCCAACTCCCTCGTCTACAGCCCCATCGAGGCGTGGTCGACCGATGAGGTGTGGGCGTTCTTGATGCAGTACCCCAATCCGTGGGGCCACAAGAACAAGGACCTGCTCACGATGTACCAGGGTGCGTCGGATGACTCCGAGTGCCCGCTGGTCGTCGATGACAGCACCCCCTCGTGCGGCGATAGCCGCTTCGGCTGCTGGACCTGCACGCTGGTGGAGCAGGACAAGTCGATGACCGCCATGATCCGCAACGACGACGAGAAGCAGTGGATGCGGCCGCTGCTGAAGCTCCGCAACGAGCTCGACGACGTCACCAAGGAGGCCCAGACGCGGGACTTCCGCCGTATGAACGGCAACGTCCAGCTGTTCGGCGACCGGCCCATCCCCGGCCCCTACAAGCAGTCAGCCCGCGAGGACTGGCTGCGCAAGCTCCTCGCTGCCCAAGCCCAGGTCCGCAAGAAGGCACCCGAGCACGTGCGCGGCATCGAGCTGATCTCGATGGCGGAGCTTCAGGAGATCCGCCGGATCTGGGTCTTCGAGAAGCACGAAGTCGAGGACTCCCTGCCGCAGGTCTACGAGCAGGCGACCGGCGAGAAGTTCCCGGGGCCGCTGCTGGATGAGCAGCTTGTCCTGGGCGCCGAGGAGATCGGCCTGCTCAAGGAGGCGTGCGAGGACGATCCGATCCACTTCTCGATGACGCGTGAGCTCCTCGCGATCGAGCGCCAGTACCGGACTATGACCCGGCGGGCCGGCCTGTTCGAGGCCCTGGAGAAGGCGATCAAGAAGGGGTACTACGAGGACGCCGACGACGCGCTGCTGTTCGCCAAGCGGCTGCAGGAACTGCGCGAGAGCGACCCGACCCAGACGACGCTGGACGAAGAGATCACCACCGATGCACCTGCATAACCTCACACTGCACGACTTCGGCGCCTACCAGGGCCGGCACAGCCTGGACCTGAGGGTGAAGCCGAAGCGCCCGATCGTTTTGATCGGCGGCCTGAACGGCTGCGGCAAGACGACTCTGCTCGACGCCATTCAGCTCGTGCTGTACGGGCCCAGGGCCCGCTGCAGCGGGCGCGGCAACCGCTCGTACGACACCTACCTGCGTGAGAGCATCAACCGCGCGGCCGACGCGAGCCGGGGCGCCGAACTGCGGCTGGAGTTCTCGATCACCGTCGAGGGCCGCCCCCGCACTTACGAGGTGGCCCGTACCTGGTTCGCCAGCGGCAAGCAGGTGCGGGAGAGCCTCGCCGTCAGCGTCGACGGCAAGTACGACGAGACGATCAGCGAGACCTGGGCTGAGCACGTCGAGGAGATCCTCCCCCTCGAGGTGGCCTCGCTGTTCTTCTTCGACGGCGAGAAGGTCGAACAGCTCGCCGACCCGGAGCGGGCCGCCGGCGTCATCGAAGCCGCCGTCCAGTCCCTGCTCGGCGTCAGGGCCGTCGAACAGTT
>JAFAUH010000156.1 GCA_019243445.1 Streptomycetaceae bacterium
TCAGCTCATCTCGCGTCATCGACTCCACGTCCGGCACACCACGATCCAACCACACCGGCGGACGCGGCGAGTTCAGCGAGGAACTACACACGCACCGTCACATCAAGCCAGCCGCCATGACGCTCCGATTACCTGCTGAAAGTTTGCCGGGCACGTCCTCCATAAATTTAGCGAACTTACCCGCTTGCTTGATATCGTCTTCCGCTACCGACCATATACCTTGGTCAAGAATCTTGGTGTGCGTCTTCTCCTCTAGGTTCTCCAGCTTCTCGTTGAATGAGTGGACGTTTGCTATGGCGCCTTGGATATCCTTCCAACGGTCTCCTTTCTTCAGGAGCTTGTTGAATGAATTGAGTCCTTCTTTGCTGGACGGGTCTTCCATTTTACTCAGCGCGCGCGCAAGTTTTCCCCCTGCTTTCGCAGTTTTCGCCAGACGCGCCTTCAAATTATCTTCTAGAGGACCGCTGATGAAGACGTAATCCCGCACCAGGGAAGCCAGTGCCGCGTAGTCCGACTGCCCAAGGCCATCCGTCTTGGTAAGGGAATTGCCAACACCGAGCCCGGACAAGAAGACCTGCAGCGCGGCGGCAAAGTCGCTGCGCGCCTGCTGCGCGTGCTGTTCTGCTGCCTTGACGGATGCCAGATAAGTTGACTTCGCCTCGTTCAAGGCGGCCACCTGGTCGGCAGGAACCTGCTGAGTGAGGACGTTACCGTCACCGTCCAGTTCCAAGTGGTCGGCGTCGGCTACGTTAACAGCAGAATTGAGCATCCCTTGGGCTTCCTCCAAGCCTGTGGCGAGGTTGTCCAGGGCACTCGAGAAGACTTCCAGCACGCCGTCCAGAGCAGCGGCTGCCGCCGCATCAATTTCCCACTTTTCCCGGAAGGCTTCGGCGGCGTCACCATGCCACCCGGCATCGTGGATCAGGTGATCGGCAGCCTGATCCAAGGTGGTGTGAACGGTCTGGACGCTGGAGCGATAGCCATCGATGGACTTGGCGAGTGCACGGATCCCTACCGTGTCACCACCGATCAAGATGTTCATGAATCGCTCTCCGAGTCGCTCGTCAGCTTGTCCAGCAGCCTTGCCACGTCGGTGTCCGTCTGCTTGTAGTCGTCGTGAGCTCCCCGAAGGTTGTAGCCGTTCTGGGCGATCTTCTCCGAGAACGCCTCGGCCACGAGCGAGAACCTCTGAAGCGCTTCCGCCAACGCTTGATTGAGGGTGCCGTCGCCCGTATCGGGTGAGTGCAAAGTGCTGGAGTCGGTCGAGATGTGATGGAAGGTGGAAGCCTGGGTCACGAACTTCTGTGCTCCTTCTTCCAGGTCCTCCAGGATCACGCCATAGTCAGCCCCCATGATCACCTGTCCTCCCTCTTCTTCGTTTGCGCGAATCTCTGGACATCAGCCAGGAGTTCGCGGTATGAGCTCTCGCTCCAGCGAGGAAGAGCAGCCGGAAGAATCGGATCGACATAAACCCGTCCTGCCCCGCCCGCAACTGCCACTTGGGCTGCAGCATCCATGTACATCACCAGGAACGGTTGGTAAGGACCGAGCTCTTCAACCAACAAGTGTGGGGTGGTGAACACAAGTAGACACTGCTCACCCGCGATCTCATGCGTCTCAAGGAGAACGGCTCCTCTTCGGCCACTCGCGCCGGCGTCGCCGGCACGCACACCGAATCGGAGTCCATAGGCAGGAACTCCCTGGGCAACGCTGGATCTGGCGGCATGATCGCAGCCGTTGCAGGCCGCTCCACGCTCT
Source organism: Streptomycetaceae bacterium (assembly GCA_019243445.1). Taxonomy (GTDB): domain Bacteria; phylum Actinomycetota; class Actinomycetes; order Streptomycetales; family Streptomycetaceae; genus Streptantibioticus_B. The sequence goes on from JAFAUH010000156.1 coordinate 1,759, forward strand.
GCGTCGCATGCGCCGTTTCGGAGCTGAGTATCGATTGCCCCGGATCCAGCGCATTCAAGATCTTCTGATCCTGTGCTTGGCTCTCGCCCCCGTCATCCATCCCGAAAGCCGTGAGTATGCGCGACATTGTCTCCTCCGATCGGCTCGTTCGCCAAGCAATTCACTAGCCCCGACCATAGGAACTTGCCCGGCGCCGCCGATACACGACCAATGAGGCCACCGCTCCCCCGACCACGAGGACCACTCCGATACCGATCCCCACCCAATACAGCGTTTCCTGCGACTCAGCTGAGGGATTTCCGTTCCCCGAACCGCGAGCTGCAGAAGGTGACGGCTGAGCAGCAGACGCACTCGCAGATTGAGCAGTTTTAGCGGCAAGCAACGGATTCACATTGGGCGGGCCGAGATCACCCGGGTCACCAAGGAGAGCGATCCGCGGGCGGACCACACCGTACCCGACGAACTCATTAGGCACCGGGCCAGATGCGGGCTTGCTGGCCGTGTTGAGCAAGACTCGCAAAACCTGATTTCCAGTCCAGTCAGGGTGCTTGGCCCAAATCAGCGCTGCGGATGCCGAAGCGATAGCCGTGGCTTGGCTGGTGCCATCGCCTGTGCAGTAACCACCATCATAACCGTGCTCTTTGCTGCAGCGAGCAGTGATGTCCTTCCCCGGGGCGGCCAATGCGACTTGGGGACCGTGTGTCGAGAACTTCAACCACGTTCCTGTTTCGTCGACTGCAGCGATTCCGGCGACTCCGGAGGCGGCAGCTGGATATTCCCTGTAATTTCCCTCACTGCCACGGTTTCCCGTTGCCGCAAAAATCAATGAGCCTCGATTTTCCGCGTATTGAACTGCGGCCTCCAGAGGTGTCAGAAGATGCGGATCGGGAACGACTTCCGGAAATCCTGCAGAAATGTTGATTACCTTGGCTTGGTGATCAACGGCAAACCTGATTGCTTCGGAGAACTCTTGAACAGCTACTTCACCTGCCGCACCACTTGAAACACCTACGCGGAGTGGTAGGACCTTGGCATCTGGTGCAAGGCCCATGACTCCGCCTGCATTGCCACTACCAGCAATGATCATACTAATCGCGGTTCCGTGGCCGTCGGGGTCCTGCTGCCCGTCTCCACTGCCCGTCACGAAGTCGTGTCCAGGCAACACCTGGCCCTGCAGCTCAGGAGCTGAGGCATCGACGCCGGAGTCGATCACTGCAACGGTGATGCCTTTCCCTGTGCTCACCTGCCACATCTTGGGGGCCTGCATCACGTCCAGGTACCACTCCGACTGACGGATATTGGCCGCCTGCACGGTAGGAGCGAGGACAGTTGCGACGGCGGTGAGCACCAACGCCCATCCGGCCACGATCGCCGTCGCTCGTCTGTGTTGCACGGCTGCTCGCCGCTTCACCTCATATCTCCTCGCTGCTGCACGGCTATCCGATGACAGGCGGGACGACAGGACGCTTCGGCTTCCACGTCTCCTCGTCCTCCACCAGGTAATCCGGCCGCGCCCTGCGCGACTGTCCCCCCGATCCGACAGCGGACCCCGGAACCGCCGGGAACCCGCCCAGAGCCGCACCCCCGGCCTCGTGAGGTTGCTGCACCGGGCCTGCCGCCACAGACTCCACAGGACCGCTCGGTGCCCCCGGAAGCTCGCCTCCTACCACCCCTGGGACACCCCAGCCCCCGGTCTGCGGGGAGCCCCCACCGGGGGCGGCGGGTCCGGTGGGGGCGGGCTCCTCACCGACCACGAGCCCGCGCGGGTAGCGGGGAGCCGGATTGCGAGTGCTGACCGGGATTCCTCCCACGATTCCCTCATCGCCAAGCGGACCGCTGGACGATGCGCTGTTGGCACCGCGTCCTCCGGTGACAGGAACCCGCTGGCCCCCGACGATCCCGTAATCCTGCGGCTGGCGCGACGATGCGCTGGGCGCCTGGAATGATCCAGCCACATTCCCGCCCACGACCCGCTCATCATGGGGCACGGCACGCACCGGAGCCGACGGGCTATAGGGCAGCGCTCCGGCGTCTTCCGGCTCCCGACGCACCGGCTGGGCATCCAGATGCGTCCTGACCTCCGCCGGAAGTTTCACGCTCCCCGTGTCCACTGGACGTGATTCAGCTCCGGACAACGTCCCGCCCGGGGACTGGTGCTCGCTTCCCTCCGCCACGGGTGCGCGAAGATCTCTGGCTCCTGCGCTGCCTTCCGTCGGCATGAACCGTCTCTCCGCTCCGAAGGATGCGTCGGCTGCCTCGACGATGGATGGCGGCAGCGGCTTGAAGGTCGGCGGAGTCAGGCTGTTGAGGCCTTCGGCGGAGACGCGGTAGGTGGAGGCCAGGCGGTTCATCACAGGGATGGCTTCCTGACGGGCGGCCTCCAAGCCAGCCGCAGCGCGGGACTCCTTGGCCGGGTCGGTGTAGCACAAGGTAGCGTCCGACGGGATCGGCGGCAGCGTGCTCTTGGCCTCCGACAGCGCGAGCCCGCCTCCATCATGTGGACGGACACCGCTGAGGTGTACTCGCCCAGGCTGACCGTGTCCTTGGCCAGCTGATGGGTCCACTCCCGGAACGCCTCCGCACCCTCCCCCGTCCACTCCACATGCTGGATATGGGACGCCAGACCTTCCCCGACCGATATGAACTCCGCGGCGGCACACAGCAGATGAGCCGCACGATCCAACAAGTCCTGCGGCTTGGCATTGGCGATCATGGTATGCATGTCGACCAGTGATGCGTCCTCGAACTCGTCTCCCATACCGGAACCGGCCATCGCCTGCGACCTCCGATCGCCTCAGCATTCAGACAGCATCAATCAAAATCAGTCAGCATCAGAACGAGAGATTGGCCGACCCGGCCAAAGCCTCATCCACAGCGCCGGCAGGAGAAGCAGCGGCCTGCACCGGGGCCGGCGGCCGACCGGACTGCTGCAGCCGCGCCTCGATCGCCAGCAACTGGGAGGCGTGGGCCTGATCCACGTTCTGATAGCCGCGATACACCACATCGGCCGACAACCCGGCCGCCTGGACCTGGTCGCCCAGCAGCTTCGACAGCGCCGTCAGCCGATCATGCAGGGCCGCATACGCCCGACCCAGGTCCGCCGCTGCCGGGAAGGAATCCCCGTAAGAGGACCCGGCCACCACCTGCTCACCAAGCTGCGGCGTAGAGCCCTTCTCCAACTGGGCCAGCAGGCCGTCCACCCGCTGCTTGAACGCCACCAGGGTTTCGGTGTCCACAGACAACTGCGGCTGCCCAGAGCCGGAAGGTGAAGCGGGCGGTGCCATGATGCGATTCCCCCTGTGAAGCAGACCCCGCGGGCTACTGGCCGCGGAAGGCGTTGGCGATCTTGCGGTCGGTGCCGCGGTAGTCCTGCGTCGCCTCTTCCATCCGACCGGCGATCTCGAACAGCACGCAGTGCAGATCCTCAGTCTTGGCAGACCAGTCCCTCTGCAGCGCGGAGTACGCCACCTGGGCCTCACCGGTCCATACCGAGGCCACCTTGCCCACCCGGCCCTGCAGCTCCTCCAGCTCCCGCTTGATCTCATTAGCAGACGAACGAACCTGGGCGGCAAGCTCGTTGACACCGCCGTAACTGACAGAAATCTCCGACATCTTCATCTCTCCCTACTCGGGTGACCAACAGGTAGCCAACGGGTGATTGACGCTGACCACGTCACCCGGACAGGGCGTCGAGGATCCGGCTGTCACCGGCGCTGCC
>JAFAUH010000213.1 GCA_019243445.1 Streptomycetaceae bacterium
TCAACGACGACGACACCATCACGTACCACGACGTCGAGAACATCGGCGTCGCCGTGGACACCGAAAAGGGCCTGTTCGTCCCGGTCATCCACGGTGCGGGTGACCTGAACATCGCCGGTATCGCCAAGAAGACAGCCGATCTCGCGGCTCGCACACGTGAGGGCGGCCTCAAGCCGGACGAGCTGGCAGGCGGCACCTTCACGGTGACCAACACCGGCTCGCGCGGCGCGCTGTTCGACACGCCGATTCTCAACCAGCCGCAGGTCGGCATGTTGGGCATCGGCGCGACGGTCAAGCGGCCAGTGGTGCTTGAGACCGACGAGGGAACAGTCATCGGTGTCCGCGACATGGTCTACCTGGCCCTGTCGTACGACCACCGGATCGTCGACGGCGCCGACGCGGCACGCTTCCTCGCCACGGTCAAGGCCCGCCTGGAAGCCGGTGAATTCGAGGGCGACCTCGGCCTCTGAGCAACGCATAGGTGAGTGGCCCCCGAACGCGTTACGCGTTTGGGGGCCACTCACCTATGTCTACATGTCCCAGGATGTACATCTCCCCAAGGTGCTGGAGCGAGGATGACTCCGCTCCTCCGCCTGAAGGAGAGGGGCTTGCGACTCGAGGGTTGCAGTCCCGAAGATTTCACCCCAACCCCCATCAATCCCCCCAAGACAGACAAAACCTACTATGGAGCAGGGAAACGATTCCCCCACCGGCTGAAGCCGGTGGCCCCCTCGCTAGGTAGGAGATCGATGGACGAGACGGAGTTCTGGGAGATCATCGACACTGCACGCGACGCAGCCAACGGTGACCCCGAGGAGCAGGCCGATCTGGTGGTCGAGAAGCTGGCGCAACTCGACCCCAATACCGTGCTCGACTTCGCGCGGCACTTCGAGTCCCGATTGAACCGGGCCTACCAGTGGGATCTGTGGGGCGCGGCCGACATCCTCCTCGGCGAGGTGGACGAGGACGCCTTCGACTCCTTCCGCTGCTGGCTCATCAGCCGCGGCCGCCACACCTACGAGGGCGCAATCCACCAGGCGGACGACCTCGCGACCCTGGTCAAAGAGTTCAACGAGAACCTCGACGGACTCGCCGAGGACCTGGGCTATGCGGCCGACGAGGCATACGAGCAGCTGACCGGCATGCGCCTACCTGATCTGGGCCTGCCCCGCCCCACCGAACCCGCAGGCACGCGCCTCGATCTCGACGACGACACGGCGATGGCCATCCGCCTGCCTGCGCTGTGGCAGCGCTTCGGCCGGTAGGCCCTATCCGAAAAACAGGCGCAAGCACTATGCATGGGACAAGATGGCCCCATGCGTATCGCGGTGACCGGCTCCACCGGACTGATCGGCTCCGCACTCGTGCGCGCGCTGCGCAGCGACTCGCACAACGTGGTGCGCCTGGTCCGGCGCACGCCAGGCGCGCCGGACGAAGCCGAGTGGGACCCCAAACGCTCCTCCGTGGACACCACCGCCCTCGAGGGCTGTGAAGTGATGGTGCATCTGGCGGGTGCCGGAGTCGGCGACCATCGCTGGACTCCCCGCTACAAGCAGGAGATCCGAGATAGCCGAGTGCTGGGCACCACGACAATCGCCAAGGCCATCGCATCGCTGACAAAGCCGCCGCGAGTGCTCGTCAGCGCCTCGGCCGTCGGCTACTACGGCGACACCGGCGAGCACATCGTCGACGAGTCCGCGCCGCCCGGCACCGGCTTTCTCGCCCGGATCTGCCAGGACTGGGAGGCGGCCACGGCAGCGGCGCGGAACGCGGGAGTGCGCACCGTCATGGCCCGGACGGGCCTTGTCGTCGCATCCGGCGGAGGGGCCTGGGGAAAGCTCTTCCCGCTCTTCAAGGCCGGGCTCGGCGGACGGCTCGGCAGTGGTCGCCAGTATTGGAGCTTCATCGCACTGCCCGATCACATCGCCGCTCTGCGGCACCTCATCGACACTGAAACCCTTTCCGGTCCGGTCAATCTGACCGCACCGGAGCCAGTCACCAATGCCGAGGCCACCGCCGCGATGGGTAGAGTGCTGCACCGTCCGACGGTGGCCACTGTGCCCGCACCTGTGCTGCGGATCGCGCTCGGTGACTTTGCGCAGGAGATTCTCGTCGGCCAACGCGCCATCCCTCGACGGCTGTTGGACTCCGGATTCAGCTTCACCTTTCCCCGCATCGACGACGCGATCCGCGCCGCACTCGACGATCGGGCCTGAGGGGTATCGGTTCGCACGGATGCGGGCATGCTCTCCAGTGCCACCACAGCGTGGGCACGCGGCCCTGTGAGGGGCCCTGAGCAGGGAGCCGGACCGACCTCGGGGAGGGGGGCAGTACCGTGCCGTTTCACGCACCGCATTCGGATCCCGACGTCATCGTCGTCGGAGCAGGCCTGGCAGGCCTGAGTGCAGCGCATCATCTGATCAATGCGGGAGTGACGGTCGCCGTCCTCGAAGCGGAGCCGCGGGTCGGCGGACGAATATCCACGGAGAGCGTCGACGGGTTCCGTCTCGACCGGGGCAGCCAACTGCTGAACTCCGCCTACCCGGAGCTACGCCGCATCCCTGGCCTCCGGGAACTCAAGCTGCTGCCGCTGACCTCCCTCACCGCGCCTGCCACGGGCACACGAGGCGCCTTCGGTGCGTTCCACAAAGCACGGCTGAGCTCCGCGTTGGGCAAGCTCGCTGCGACACCACTGCCGCGGCTGCTCACCCGGGCGGAGACCACGACCGCGCAAGCGCTCGCCGCGCGCGGATTCCCCCCGCGCATGGTCGACGGATTCTTGCGGCCGTTGCTCACCTCCCTCCTCCACGACCCGCAACTCACCACCTCCAGCCGCTGCGCCGATCTCGTCCTGCGCGGCTTCGCCCGCGGGCGTCTCGCTCTGCCCGCCGGGGGCTCAGGGGTTGTTCCCGGGCTGCTGACGGCGGCGCTGCCGCCTGACACGGTGCGGCTCGGAACGCGTGCGGTCTCGGTCTGCGCCAACACCGTCACCACCGCAGACGGCGACCGACTCTGCTGCCGCGCCGTGGTGGTGGCCACCGGCGCCCATGAGGCGGCTAAGCTGCTGCCGGGACTGCGAGTCCCGTCGTTCCATCCGGTCACCGTCGTCCACCATGCAGCGGATGCGGGCGAGGCACCGCGGCTGCGCGAGCCCGCGCTGGTGCTCAACTCGGAAGGCCGGGGCCCGGTCGCGCACACGCTGGTCGCCAGCGCCATCGACCGCTCGCGTGCCCCCGCCGGGCGGGCGCTGATCACCTCGACCGTCCTCGGCCGGGCCACTGCCACGCCGCCCGAACTGCTCGACCGCTCGGTGCGCGCGCACCTCGCCCAGCTTCACGGCACCCCTACCGACGGCTGGCAACTGCTTGCCGTCCACCACGACCCGCGGGCGGTCCCGGCGATGCCCGCGCCGCACGACCTGCGCCGACCGGTACGGGTGCTGTGCGGGCTGTACGTGTGCGGCGACCACCGGGACACCAGCACCGTGCAGGGCGCCCTGTTCTCCGGCCGCCGAGCCGCCCACCACGTGATGCGGGACTTCGGCATCCGGCCCGGGTACGGCGACACCGCGCGGGACCTTCCGACAGCTGCCTGACGTGCGTCGGCCCTCGCTCAAGTGCCCGTGATGCCCAGCGCAGCCGCGTGCTCGTGGAAGGTGCGGACCGCGGGGGCATCACGGTGCACCTCAAGGCGGCGGCCGAGGTCACGTACGTACTCCAGGGCTCGCATCGAGCGCATCTCGGCCGCCTGCTGCATCGCCTCCGTGCCGAGCGCGCACGCCTGTTCCACCTCACCGAGGCCGAGACGCGCGGTGGCAAGGACGACGCGGCAAAAGAGCCGGCTGCGTGCGTAGGCGGGGTCGCGCAGTTGCAGCGAGCGCTCGGCGTGCTGCGCCGCCGTACGGTATTCACGCAGGTCGCGATGGCAATGGGCGAACTCGTCGGCCAACTGCGCCTCGTCGAAGAAACGCGCCCAGGACGGCGTCTCGTCCCCGGAGCAGGCAGCATCCAGCGCCCGTTCCGATCGGGCGAGCGCCGCCGCGCACGCCCTCGCCTCCCCCAGTGCGCCGTGTCCGCGCGCTTCGGCGGCGTGCAGCAGCGCCTGGATGACGGGGGGTGCGCTCGTCCCGATGCCCTGCTGGGCGACTCGCGCCAACTGCACCGCTTCACGGCCGTGGCCGAGATAGACCGCCTGACGGCTCATGGCAATCAGCACATAGCCGCCGTAGACACGGTCCCCTGCGGCCTGGGCGAGGCGCAGCGACTGGACGAAGTAGCGCTGGGCGAGCCCGTGCGCCCCGATGTCGTAGGACGTCCAGCCCGCGAGCCGGGTCAAGTCGGCAGCCGCGGCGAAGAGGCGTCGGCCAAGTGCCTCTCCGTAAGAGCCGCGCAGCATCGGCTCGGCTTCGTACTCGAGGTAGCGGACGAGGGCCTGGCGGGCGTGTCCGCCGCCATAGGCGTGATCGAGAGAGCGGAACAGCTCACCGACCGAGCGCAACGCATGGATATCGCCCATCGTCACCCGACGGCCGGTCTCCCGTTCCCGGGTGCGGGGCGGGTGGGGGCGCCCCATGGCGCGTCCCCGGGTCTGCGCGGGTACGCGCGGCGCGAGGAGTGCAGGAACGCCGGGCAGTGGCCCGTCGTCCCCAGCGCTCTTCCCCTCCGGGCCGTGGGCGACGTGTTCGTCGGGACTTCCGATCAGCCAATCCCGGCTGGGGACAACGAGACCGGCCGGTGTGAAAGCGATTTTGCGCAGCTCGGCCTGACTGCCGGTGTCCTTGCGCCACAGCCCGGCGACGATGTCCACCGCTTCCTGATGCGTCGCCGCGAATTCGAGCCCCGCGTAGACAGGGGCGCAGGCGTCGAGGCCGAGGTCCTGGGCAGTGAGGCGGCGGCCGAGGCGCCGGGTGAACACCTCGGCTATCAGGGCCGGGGTGGTGCCGCGCGGCTGCTGACCGCGCAGCCACCGGGTGACCGAGGTCTTGTCGTACCGCAGGTCGAGGCCATGCTCGATGCCGAGTTGGTCGACGCGGCGCGCGAGGCCCGCGTTGGAGAAGCCTGCTTCGGCGATGAGCGCGGCGAGTTGTTGGTTGGGCGGCCGCTGCGATGTTCGTTCCGTCATGTGCTGTGCGGTCCCCTCCTCGGGAGGGATGGAGGTGATCGGGCTTGGAACGGCGCGAATGTAACTTCCTGCACCGCCCTCTTCGACACCTCTGCCTCACATTCGCCGAAATGAGTGAACCACTCCAATGATCCCGTACAGAATTCCGCCTTATTCCTCCTTCCACTCCGGTCGATGTGATACAGGCGACAACCGCTGCACTCCCGCTCGAACCCTCGCCGTACAGTGGTTCACGGCGCCAAGAGCCAAAAACCTGAGGAGTTGCCGTGAGCGACCTGCGCTTCATCCACCTGGGATTCGGGCCGAACGCGGTCGAGTACCAGGAGGCATGGCAGGAACAGCGCCGGGTGCACTCCGCCCGCTTCGCGGACGAGATCCCGGACACCTGTCTGCTGCTGGAGCACCCGCCCGTCTACACGGCCGGCCGTCGTACGGAAGCGAGCGAACGCCCGCTCGACGGCACTCCCGTGGTGGACGTGGACCGAGGCGGGAAGATCACCTGGCACGGCCCCGGCCAGCTCGTCGGCTACCCGATCGTCAAACTCCCCCGCCCGGTGGACGTCGTGGCCCACGTGCGCCGCCTCGAGGAGGCTCTGATCCGCGCTTGCGCCGACCTCGGCCTGGAGACCACCCGGGTAGAGGGGCGCAGCGGTGTGTGGGTGCTGGGCGATCCCGCGCCCAAGGACACAGCGCAGGGATCGGCCGTCGGCGGCCTCACCCTCGACTTCGACCCCCGGCTGAACGACGAGGAGTTCGACCCGCGGCTGAGCGGCCCCGAGTACGCTCCGTCCAACGCGGGCCAGCGCCGCGAGGACCGCAAACTCGCCGCGATCGGAATCCGGGTCGCCAAGGGTGTGACGATGCACGGCTTCGCACTCAACTGCAACCCCGACAACACCTGGTTCGACCGGATCGTGCCATGCGGGATCCGCGACGCCGGCGTGACCTCGCTGTCCAACGAGTTGGGCCGCGAGGTGACTGTGGGCGAGGTGACCCCTCTCATCGAAAAGCATCTGCGGGAGGTCTTGGAGTCGTCCGCGCCGCTGCCGCGCGCGGTCTGAGCACGGGAACAGCCGTACGGCGAGAGCCTGCCCTCCGGGAATGGACCCGCGAGTGCGCGGGTAGACAATTGTTGGTTCGCTTATAGGCCACAGTGGGCCATACAGTCACTCACGTGAGTGAGAAGGCTGGTGATTGGGTCTCTGCTGGCAAGGCGGCGAAACGGCTGGGTGTTTCGACGCGGACGCTGCGCCGCTATACCCTCGAAGGCATATTGGAGGATCGGCGTTCGCCGGGTGGGCGCCGGGTCTTCCGGGTGGGGGATCTGGATGCGCTGTCCCGGCGCCGGGGCAAGCCTGCGTTGCCGCCGATGGGCGGGGTGGTGCTGTACGGCAGGGTGTCGTCGCACCGGCAGCGGACCGAGGGCGACTTGGACCGGCAGTTGGCCAGGCTCCGTCAGGCCGCTGGGGACAGGGCCGTCGTGGGTGAGTTCTTCGATGTGGCATCGGGCCTGTCGGAGAGGCGCAAGGGTCTGCGCAGGGCATTGCGGGCTTGTCAGGCAGAGAGTGTGACGACGCTGCTGGTCACTCATGAGGAGCGGCTGGCCCGGTTCGGCATCGATTTGTTGGCGGAGGTGGTACTGCCGTCGTGGGGGTGCCGGTTGGAGATCGCCGGGGGCGATGAGGAGCTGGAGGAGAGGGGGGACGGTGACCTGGTGCGGGACATGCTCGCGATCGTCACCTCTTTCTCGGGCCGGTTGTACGGAGCGAGGTCGGCGAAGGCCAGGGCACTCACGCGGGCTGTCAAGTCCGCCGCAGGAGAAGTCGATTTGTAGGCCATTCTTGGCCATGCGTAGGATTGTGCTTGCTGGTTGGGGAACCGAGCAGGAAAGGAAGCCGCCCTCGTGTCGAAGCGCAACAAGCAGCGCCAACCACGTACGATCGCGGCCCCTTTCACCGTGGCAGCCCCGGCTGGTGCCCGGATCCGGGAGCGGCTGCGGCCAACCGCTGCTGAGGAGAAGGTGCTCCTCGAGGTCGGCCGGCACCTGGGGCGGTATGCCCGTGCGGACCTGGCGGAGCGGGTGCGCCTGGGGCAGGTTTCGGCCAAGAACACCCGGCGGGCGGTCCGCAAGAAGGCGCTGACGGCGGTGTCCTCCTCGCGCTGGGCCGGGGCGATCACCCGCGCATCCGAAGACCAGCACCGGCTGTCAATGCGCGCCTTGTACGACGAGCGCACCGGGCTGCGCCGCGCGATCACAACGATCCGCACGCGCCTGGCAGTCCCGTGCGGCCGGCGGACCGGCAAGGTGCGCGGCTATGCCGACCCGGCCGAGCGCTTCCACAAACAGCACCGCCTGGCGGTCCTCACCGCCCGGCTGGCCCGGGTGGAGCGGCGCATCGAAGACGGCCACCCGTCGATCGTGGTCGGCGGCAGGCGACTGGCGAAGACCCGCCACCACCTCGACGCCGCGCAGTTGACCGAGGCCCAGTGGCGGCAGCGCTGGGATGCGCGGCGGATGTTTTTGACCGCTGACGGGGAGTCCGGGGCGCCGTTCGGCAACTACACCCTCACCGTCGACCCGCACGACGGCACGGTGAGCCTGGTGCTGCCGGAGCCGCTGCGGCACCTGGCCAACGCCCCCCGCGGCCGGTACCGACTCTCGGGCACCGTGGGTTTCTCCCACCGCCGGGAGGAGTGGCTGGACCGGGTGACCACGAACCGGGCGGTGCGCTACGACATCACCTACGCCCCGGAGCGCGGCAGGTGGTACCTGGACGCCTCCTGGTCCACCGAGACCGCCGTACTGCCCACCCCACCGGAACTGGCCACCACCGGCGCCCGGCTGCTGGGCGTGGACCTCAACGCCGACCACCTGGCCGCCTGCATCGTCGACGCGCACGGCAACCCGGTCGGCCGGCCCATCACCATCGCAACGGAGCCGACCGGACCGGCCTCCCAGCGCGACGGCCGGCTGCGCGCCGCGATCAGCGAACTGATCGCCATCGCCGAGACGCACGGCTGTACCGGGATCGCGATCGAAAACCTCGGCTTTGCCGACGCCCGCGCCACCGGACGCGAGACCATGGGCCGCGGCCGCAAGGGAAAACGCTTCCGCCGCACCGTGGCCGGCATCCCCACCGGCACGTTCCGCGACCGGCTGCGCGGCATGGCCTACCACCACGGCCTGCTCGTGGTCGCCGTCGACCCCGCCTACACCTCCCGCTGGGGCGGGAAGTACTGGCAACAACCCCTCGACAGGCAGTCAAAAACCACTCCTGCGACCGGGCACCACAGTGCCGCGGTCGCCATCGGCAGGCGTGGCCTGGGACACCGGATCCGGCGTCGGCCAGGTGTGCCCCGCAGCGACCAGAGGATCGCTATCGGGAGAGCTACCGGCCAGGCCGTATCCGTCCCCAGGCCGCGCGGGACCACCAGCCCACCCAGGACACCAGGCACGCCTATCACAGGCGGGAAGACCCGCGTGCGCCACGGTGACCAACTGGTGCTGTTCCCCGACCTCGAAAACCGTTCGCGAGGTCACCCGGCCCGTCCGGGTTGCGGCGATTCGGCCAACACTGGCCAACATCGCTAGGAACGGTGAAAAAGCGAGTAGCCGACCGACGGGGCCGGAAGACCCGAGCCGCTGATGCCGGTGTCGCCCGAAGCGTAGCGTATTAAGCGGATATAACACCAAATGTGACATTGAATGAGACGCCACATCAGATGCCGAACGAGAACGGAATCCCCATGGACGGGATGCTGCCCGACGGGATGACCCGTCGCGGCTTCGTACGGGCCGCGGCGCTCTCGGGAGCGGGAACTGCCCTCGGCCCGCTGTCCACATCCCGCACCGGCTCCCCGTCCCGCACCCGCACCCGCACCCTCACCTTCACCGAGGGCACCAACGCCGCGGTGGCCGTATCGCCTGCCGGCGACCGGCTGATCCTGGAGATCCAGGGCGTCCTGTGGTCGCTGCCGCGCGAGGGGGGCGAAGCAGCTGCGCTCACCCCCGCCGACCTGGAACCGACCTGCCCGGTCTGGTCACCGGATGGTTCCGCGGTGGCCTTTTGCGCCTACCACGACGGAGGCTTCCACCTATGGACGATGGCGCCGGATGGCACCGGGCTGCGGCAACTCACCAGCGGACCGTGGGACGACCGGGGGGTGTCCTGGTCGCCGGACGGCACACGACTGGCCTTCGCCTCCGAACGCGGCGGCGACGATGTGGCGGGCAGCTCGTACAGCATCTGGACCGTGCACCTCCACAGCGGTGAGCTGCGCCGCCTCACCGATGGGCCGCACGAGGACTACGACCCGGCCTGGCATCCGGACGGCAGCACGATCTTCTTCGTCCGCGCCGACCGCGCAGGGGACGTCGAACGGCGCGGCAGCGGCACCATCGTCTCGGTGCCCGCCGGCGGCGGCGATGTCACGGTGCGGCACACCGAGAAGCACGGCGCGGTCTTCTGCCCGGCCGTGAGCCACGACGGACGGATCGCCTACGTCCACCTCGGTCCCGGCCGCCTGCCCGAAGGCGCAAGCAGCGCCGACCTGTGCATCGACGGCACGGCGGTCACCACGGGGGAGGATGTCTCGCCCAGGCCCCCGAGCTGGGGCCGGGCAGGCGAATTGTTCTACGTCGCCGACGGACGGCTGCGAGTACGGCGGAATACAACCCAGGCTTCTGGCGCCATCCGGGAGGCAATCGGGGAGGCCGCCGAAAATGCCGCCGAGGAGATCCCGTTCACGGCCCGGCTCGAGGCGCCGCAGCTTCGCTACCGCCGCAAGCGATACCACCTCGGTTCCACAACCGCCGCGCCGGTGCGTGGCATCCAGCATCCGGCGCTGTCACCCGACGGCACGACGGTCGCTTTTGCCGCCCTCGACGGGCTGTGGGTGATGGAGATCGGCGGTCGTCCCCGCCAACTCGTCCAAGCGCCCGCCTCCCGCTATCTGCAGATGCCGTCCTGGGCACCTGACGGCCGCTCCCTGCTGTACGCATGCGACGACGACCCGAGCGGGCTCTTCGCCATCCACCAGGTACGTCTCGACAACGGCGCCGACACCGTCCTGGCCACCGGCGGCCGACTGAGCCCCGCGCTCTCCCACGACGGCACCATGCTCGCCTGCCAGAACATCAGCGGCAACCTGATGATCCGTCACCTCGACAGCGGTGCGGAGCGCAAGCTCGTATCCCCGCTGAACGGCGGCGGCCTGCCCAGCCGACCCAGTTGGTCGCCCGACGGCCACCATCTGGCCTTCTGCGACCGCAACCGCCTCAACCACCGCTTCCGCGAAGGCTACAACCTCATCCGCGTCGTCGACACCCGCACCGGGAAGGCCACCGCATATCTTCCGTTGCCGCACGCCGCGCTCTCCGACCGCGGCGACTGCGGGCCCGTATGGTCCCCGGACGGTGCCTGGATGGCGATCATCATGGAGTCCGCGCTGTGGGTGCTCCCGGTCCGCCCGGACGGCACCCCGACCGGCGAGCCGCTCCGCCTCACCGACGAACCGGCCGACCACCCCTCCTGGTCGGGCGACTCTCGCAGCCTGCTCTACCTCTCCTGCGGGCAACTACGCCTGACCAGCACAGACGGCCGCAAACCGCGCACCATCCCCGTATCGCTGCGGTGGAGCCGGCGGCTGCCACCGCGCTCCGAGATCACCCGGCTGCACGCCGGACGGCTGTGGGACGGCACCGGCGAGACCGTCCGCGAGAACGTGGACATCGTCATCCACGGCAACCGCATCACTGCCGTCGAACCGCACCGGCCCGGCGCCGCCCGCACGGGCGAAAGGCAGATCGACGCCTCGCAGGCCACCGTCATCCCCGGCCTGTGGGACTCACACACCCACCCCTGGCAGTACTGCTACGGAGGCCGCCAAAACAGCCTGATGCTCGCCTACGGCATCACCACCAACGTCTCCATGGGCGGCTTCGCCTACGAAGAGGTGCGGCTGCGTGAATCCCTGGCGGCGGGGGCGATGACCGGGCCGAGACTGTTCGCCACCGGAGAACTCATCGACGGCAGCCGCACCGCATACAGCCACTGCCGCGCCCACCGCACCCAAGACGGCGTGCGACGCACCCTGGAGCGCGCCGTCGCCCTCGACTACGACTTCGTCAAGACGTATGTGCGGGCGCCCGCCTGGATCATGACGGAGGCGACGCGCACCGCACATGAGCGCTTGGGGGTGCTGACCGGCAGCCATCTGTGCACACCCGGCCTCGGCCTCGGCCAGGACTTGACGAGCCATCTGCAGGCCACCCAACGGCTCGACTTCGGGCATGTATGCTCCGCCACCCGCCGCTCGTACCAGGACGTCGAGGAGCTCTACCACGACGGCGAATACCAGATCCTCGTCACGCCGTTCACCGCCTCGCCGCTGGTCGGCGCCGACCCGAAACTCGCCAACGACCCACGAGTCACCGCCTTGATGCCACCCTGGGACACCACCAAGGTCAAAAAGGAGGCAGGCCACCCGCCGACCAGCAGACAAATGACCGCACTACGGCGGGAGATGGGCGTCTACCGGAAAATCATCCAGGACGGAGGCACCCTAGCCCTCGGCACCGACGCCGCACTTGTCCCCATCGGGCTGCACCTGCACCTCGCGCTGCGCGCCTTGCACCAGTACGCCCGGCTGACGCCCGCGCAGGCGCTGCGCACCGCGACCGTGACCCCGGCCCGGCTCTTCGGCGTCGGCGACGACCTCGGCACCATCGAGCCGGGCAAGATCGCCGACCTGACGGTGATCGACGGCGACCCCTTCCGCGACTTCTCCGACCTGGTGCGCACCTCCATGGTGCTGCGCGACGGCATCGTCCACCGTCAGCAGGATCTGGTGAGTGCCTTCACCACCGGCCCGGACGGAGCGGAGCGCCCGGACCGCCCGAAGGAGGTCCACTGGCTCGCCCTCGGCGACCAACTACGCGCCGGCGCCTGCTGCACTCCGTGATGACCGTTGCCAAGAGTTGGTAGTTGACGACATAGGCATCAGCGGCCATGGGAGCAGTCATGATTACTGGCCCCGCCAAGCAGGCGACGCCGGACAACGCGATGGACATGATCAGCCCTGGTCGCGGTACCCAATCTGGAGCTCCCGGCTCGGGGATCGCGCACGGCGATAACGTGGAGGTCGTGATGACTTGGGAAAGGGGCCGACACTTGCGTGCAACGCGTCCGCAATCACCCGCCATAACACTTTGTTTATGACGGCCTCCTTCGATTCCTTCGACAGCACCGGCCAACTGATGAACCTCATCACCGCGCAGCTGAGCACGCAGCTCACCCGCTTCTCTCCGCCCCGCCGCCCTCCCGCGACTCTCGTCGCCGTGGCTCACGGCAGCCGCGATCCTGAGGCGTCTCGCACCGTCCAGGCATTGCTGGAGCAGGTACGGGCGCTGCGGCCCGGTGTACCTGTGAGCCTCGGCCACATCGAGCTGGCCGAGCCGCTGCTGCCCGAGACCCTGGCGGCGCTGCGCGGTGAGGTGGTTCTCGTACCGTTGCTGCTCGGCCGCGGCTATCACGTCAAGCACGACCTGCCGGAGGCGCTGGCCGTTGCCCCGCACCTGACCGGGCGGATCGCCGCCCCGCTCGGCCCGCATCCGCTGCTCGCCGAGGCGCTGCACTCGCGTCTGGTGGAGGCCGGTTTCCGGCGGAGTCGGCGGGCCGCGGTGGTGCTTGCGGCGGCCGGCTCCCGGGATCCGGACTCAGCCGCCGACGCCTCCCGTACGGCTGCTCTGCTCAGCGCCCGCCTCCGCGGAGTGCCGGTGGTGCCGGCTGTCGCCTCCGCCGGCGGGCCCACCGTCACTGAGGCGGTCCGCACGCTGGTCGCCAAGGGCAACCACCGGGTGGCCGTCGCCTCCTACTTCACCGCTCCCGGACGCTTCGCCGGGCAGTGCGCCTCCGCCGCCCCGTGGATCGCAGCGCCCCCGCTCGGTGCTCACGAGGCGATGGCCCGTCTCGTCCTGCACCGCTATGACGAGGCGCTTGTCCGGCAGGCAGTGCCCGTGGCCGCCGCTTAACCCGGCCTGCCGCGCTGCGGGCGCGGTTGTCAGTGGCTGCGGTTACCGTCGCTGTATGAACGGGAATCACCCGATGGTGGCGATGCCCGCTGCCCCGCACGATGGAACGCACGACGGAACGTACGACGACGCGGCCACCGAACGCTGGGTGCCCGAGCCCGACAAGCGGCCCGGGCGCACCGCGTTCCAGCGCGACCGTGCCCGCGTGCTGCATTCCGCCGCGCTGCGCCGCCTCGCCGGCAAGACCCAGGTGGTCGACCCGGCCGCCGTCGCACCCGAGATCAACACCAGCCCGCGTACCCGGTTGACCCACTCGCTCGAATGCGCCCAGGTGGGGCGCGAGTTGGGGGTCTCACTCGGCTGCGACCCCGATCTCGTCGAGACCGCATGCCTCGCGCACGATCTCGGGCATCCCCCGTTCGGCCACAACGGAGAGACGGCGCTTGCCGAAGTAGCGGGCAGCTGCGGCGGATTCGAGGGGAACGCGCAGTCGCTGCGCCTGCTGACGCGGATCGAGCCGAAGCGGTTCGCCGTCGGCGAGGATGGCCGTACCGCGAGCGTCGGCCTCAATCTCACCCGCGCGGCGCTGGACGCCGCCACCAAGTACCCATGGCCGCGCGGCGGTCACCCCGTCGATCCCACCTCGCGCAAATTCGGGGTGTACGAGGACGATGCACCGGTCTTTGCGTGGTTGCGCGAGGGCGCGCCGGACGGCCGCGCGTGCTTCGAGGCACAGGTCATGGACTGGTCCGATGACGTCGCCTACTCCGTGCACGATGTCGAGGACGGTCTACACGCCGGCCACCTCGACCCGAATCTGCTGCTCGCCGAGGCCGAGCGCTGCGAGATCTATGCTGTAGCCACCGATCGCTACGCACCCGACGCGGAACCGGCCGAACTGGCCGCCGCCCTCGACCGGCTGCTCGACCAGGAGTGGTGGCCGCACGGCTACGACGGCTCGGCCCTCGCCCAAGCCCGGCTGAAGGACGCCACCTCCCAACTCATCGGCCGTTTTTGTCTCGCGGCCGAGCGCGCAACGCGCGAGGCGTACGGGCCGGGCCGACTCACCCGGTATGCGGCACAACTCGTCGTCCCTCGTTCGATACGCCTGGAATGCGCCGTACTCAAGGCAGTCGCCACCCGCTACGTCATGCAGCGCGCCGACCAGGAGCGGCGCCGTGCCGAACAGCGCGTCGTCATCGCCGAGTTGGCCGAAGCGCTGCTCACCCGGGTGCCCGAGGGCCTCGATCCGCAGTTCCGAGGGCTGTACGACCAGGCGCGAGACGACCGCGCCCGACTGCGTGTCGTCGTCGACCAGATCGCCTCGCTCACCGACGCGGCAGCGCTCACCTTGCATCAGCGCCTCACTGCGTCACACATCGCGTGACGCGTACGTGAGGCGCGCCTACTGCATCATGCGGTCTGGAGTGACCCATCCGGTCCGGCCATGCACCATGGGAGATCCAACTGGCCGGGGATCCGTCGCGCGAGGAGGCGCACAGTGGTCGACGCACATAAGGCGGACACAACGGACGCAGAGGAGACGTTCGTCATCGTGGGAGCCGGACTGGCCGGGGCCAAGGCTGCTGAGACTCTGCGAGCCGAGGGGTTCACCGGACGGGTGATCCTCATCGGGGACGAACGCGACCACCCGTACGAGCGCCCGCCGCTCTCCAAGGGCTATCTCTTGGGCAAGGAGGAGCGCGGCTCCGTCTTCATCCACGAACCCGCCTGGTACGCCGAGCACCACATCGAACTCCGTCTCGGTCAGCCCGTCGTCAGCCTCGCCCGCGAAGCGCACACGGTAACCCTCAGTGACGGCACCGTGGTGCGCTACGACAAGCTGCTCCTCGCCACCGGCGCGGAACCTCGCCGCCTGGGCATCCCCGGCACTGACCTGGCCGGCGTCCACCACTTGCGCCGACTCGCCCACGCCGACCAGCTGCGCGCAGTCCTGAGCTCGCTCGGCCGCGACAACGGCCACTTGGTGATCGCAGGAGCCGGCTGGATCGGCCTCGAGGTTGCCGCGGCGGCGCGGACATATGGGGCTGAAGTCACCATCATCGAGCCCGAACCCACCCCGCTCCACCACGTACTCGGCCCCGAGATCGGCGGCCTCTTCACCGAGCTGCACAGCGAGCGCGGGGTCCGCTTCTGCTTCGGCACTTCGCTCACCGAGATCACCGGCCAGGACGGCAGGGTGCTCGCCGTACGCACCGATGACGGCGACGAACACCCCGCCCACGACGTGCTCGCTGCCATCGGAGCCGCCCCGCGCACCGCGCTCGCTGAAGCGGCAGGTCTCGACCTCGCGGACCGCGCCGCCGGCGGGGGCATCGCGGTGGACGCCTCGCTGCGCACCTGTGACCCTGACATCTTCGCGGCCGGCGACTGCGCGGGCGCCGAGCACCCGCTGCTGGGCAGGCGACTGCGCGTCGAACACTGGGCCAACGCGTTGAACGGCGGGCCGGCCGCTGCGCGCGCCATGCTGGGCCAGGACGTCTCGTACGACAGAATGCCGTACTTCTTCTCCGACCAGTACGACCTCGGCATGGAATTCTCCGGATACGCCGCGCCCGGCAGCTACGACCAGGTGGTCTGCCGCGGCGATGTCGGCAGGCGGGAGTTCATCGCCTTCTGGCTGGGGGAGGGGCGCATGCTCGCCGCCATGAACGTCAACATCTGGGAGGTGACCGACCAACTGCAGCAGCTGATCCGCTCCCGCCGGCCTGTCGATCCGGAGCGCCTGTCCGATCCGAACGTCCCCTTGGCGTCCTTCCTGGAGTGACAGCCGGCGCCGGGAGGTGTCGGTGGTGCACCGTAGAATTCCGGCGTGGCAGGACGGATCAGGGACGAGGACGTGAAGGCGGTTCGGGACGCGGTCCCGATCGACGCCGTTGTCTCCGAGTATCTGCAACTGCGGCCCGCTGGCGGCGGCAACCTCAAGGGGCTCTGCCCCTTTCATGACGAGAAGTCCCCGTCGTTCCAGGTGAGCCCGAGCAAGGGACTCTTTTACTGTTTTGGCTGCCAAGAAGGCGGCGACACCCTCGACTTCGTCAGGAAGGTCGATCACCTCTCCTTCGCCGAGACGGTCGAACGGCTCGCCGCCCAGGTCGGCATCACCTTGCGCTACGACGAAGGCGGCTACACTCCCGGCCGTCAACAGGGCGAACGCACGCGGCTCGTCGAGGCACACAAGATCGCCGCCCAGTTCTATGTCAGCCAACTCGACGGAGCCGAGGCCGAGATCGGCCGCAAATTCCTCGCCGCACGCGGTTTTGACCAGTCCGCCGCCACCCACTTCGGCGTCGGCTACGCACCTGCCGGATGGGATCACCTCGTCCGCTTCCTGCGTGGCAAGGGCTTCACCGACAAGGAATTGCTCACCTCGGGTCTCGCCAGCGAAGGTCGCCGCGGCCCCATCGACCGATTCCGGGGCCGCCTGATGTGGCCGATCCGCGACATCACCGGCGAGGTGATCGGCTTTGGTGCCCGCAAACTGCGCGATGACGACAACGGCCCCAAATACCTCAACACCCCGGAAACCCCCCTCTACAAAAAATCCCACATTTTGTACGGCATCGACCTGGCCAAGAAGGACATCGGCAAGACCGGCCGCGCGGTCGTTGTCGAGGGCTACACCGATGTCATGGCCTGCCACCTCGCAGGCGTCACCACCGCCATCGCCACCTGCGGCACCGCTTTCGGCGGCGACCATGTGAAGATCCTCCGCAGACTGCTGATGGACAACGCCCACGCCGAAGTCGTCTTCACCTTCGACGGGGACGCAGCCGGCCAAAAGGCAGCGCTGCGCGCCTTCGAGGACGACCAGAAGTTCGCCGCCGAGACCTCCATCGCCATCACCCCCGGCGGCATGGACCCTTGCGAACTGCGGCTCGCGGAAGGCGACACCGCCGTGCAGCATCTGGTGGACAGCCGCACACCACTGTTCGCCTTCGCTCTCCAGTCGATCGTCTCCGGCTACAACCTGGAGACGGAGGAAGGCCGCGTCGCCGCTGTCGACGCCGCGCTCCCCGTAGTCGCCGCGATCAAGAATCAGGGCCTGCGCGACCGCTACGCAATCCGGCTCATCGGAATGGTCGGCATCGCCACCCAAACCGAAGAGCAGGCGATCATTCGCCGGGTCCGTGCACTCGCCCGCAGCAGCCAGGCCCGCGCCCGTACGGCCCCGCCCACTGACGCCCGGCAGCCGCAGCCGCAGTCACCGGCTGCGCCGCGCCGCGCACCCTCAGGTCCTCGCCTCGACCTGCGCAGCCCCGCCCACCGCGTCGAACGCGAACTGCTCAAACTCGCCCTGCAATACCCGCACCTCCTTTCCCCCGCATTCGACGCCTACGGAGAGGACGAGTTCACCGGCGCGCCCTACGCCGTCGTACGACGGGTAATCGCTGACGCCGGGGGAGTGGCTGCAGCCGACGACGAATACCTCGCCCGTGTCCGTGACATGGCCCCCGACGACACCGTGCGCGCCCTCGTCACCGAACTCGCCGTCGAGCCGCCCATCACGCGACGCGCTGTTGATGCCCTCTACGCAGGGGAGCAGCTGGTCGCAGTGCGGCTGCAGGCCGTCGACCGCCGCGTCGCCGAGGTACGGGCCAATCTCGCCCGGCTCGGCCCACGGGCCGACGCCGCCACCCTCGCCGCCGTGCAAAACGAGCTGTGGGCGCTGCAGCAGTACGGGCAGAGGCTGCGCGAGCAGGGCGCCGCCGCGCTCTGAGACCGCGCGTCGACGTGCAGACACCTTCAGGGCGCCTGGCCGAACGCCCCCGGGTGAGTCTTCTCGCGCACCGCGGCGTACTGCTGGCGCACCGCCGAGCCGGACGGCAGCTCCTCGCCCGGCTCAACGATCCGGAACGCGGCCGACTCCCAGTGCGGCGGCTCCTGCGGGTAAGCCGAGCCGCGCTGCTCCGCGAGCGCCCACGCAGCCTGGCGGGCCGCCCCCAGCGCCGCGTAGTCGGCGGGCTGCGGCACCACGATCGGCACCCCGAACACCGATGGCGCGACCGCCTGCACCGCGGGGAGCTCGCCCGCCGAGCCGAGCAGGAAAACGCGGCGCACCCGGACGCCCCGCATGCGTAGCAGGTCCAGCGCGTCCGCGAGGCCGCACAGCATGCCCTCGAAGGCGGCCCGTGCGACATGCTCCGGCTTCATGCTCTCTCGCCGCAGTCCCGACAACATCCCTGCCGTGTAAGGCAGATGGGGTGTGCGTTCACCTTCCAGGTACGGCAGCATCACCACACCGTAGGAGCCGGGCGTCGAGCGCAGCGCGAGAGCGGAAAGCCCCGCGAGGTCGGTGCCGAGCATCTCGGCGGTGCCGCGCAGCGCCCGCACCGCGTTACGCGTCTGGACGACCGGCAGGTGGCGGCCGGTCGCGTCGGCGAAGGCGGTGATCGCCCCCGTAGGATCGGTGAGTGCCTCGTGGTGTACCGCGAAGACCGTGCCTGCCGCGCCGAGCGCCACGACCGCGTCCCCCGGCCCCACCCCCAGACCGAGTCCCGCAGCCATGTTGTCACCGGTCCCCGCGGAGATCAGCAGGCCCTCGGGGGTATGTCCGGCCGGCTCCGAAGGCCCCAGCACTTCCGGCATACGCACCTGATGGCCGAGGGCGAGCTCGACCAGATCGCCCCGATAGGCGCCGGTCGCGGCGGACCAGTAGCCGGTGCCGGAGGCGTCGCCGCGGTCGGTCGTCCGCCGGGCGGGCCGGCCGAGCAACTGCCAGACCAGCCAGTCGTGGGGGAGCAGCACCTCGGCGATGCGTTCTGCCGAGGCCGGTTCGTTGCGGGCGAGCCAGCGCAGCTTCGAGACGGGATACGGCGCCTGGGGCACACAGCCGACTGCCTCGGCCCACCCGGCCGGTCCGCCGAGCTCGTCGGTGAGATCGGTGGCAGCCAATTGGGCGCGCTTGTCGTTCCACAGCATGGCGGGACGCACCAGCACTCCGCCGGCGTCCAGCGCCACCAGGCCGTGCTGCTGCGCGGAGACACCTATCGCCTCCACCCCTTCGAGCAGCCCCTTCTTGGCGGCCTCGCCGAGTGAGAGCAGCCAGGCCTGCGGATTGATCTCGATCCGCTGGGCAGCCGGCGTGCCCGTCTCGGCTGTCGCCCGTGTCGCGTCACCGAGGGGGACAACGGGATGTGGGGCATACCCCTGCCTCAGCACGGCACCGGTGTCGGCGTCACAGACGACAACGGTGGTGCCTTCGGTCGAACTGTCCAAGCCGGCGACTATCCCCATGCCCCAGATCATGCCGTACGGGCATGCCGGGGGATCCGGGCGGGATGCCGTGAGCTTACGACCTGGGGAGCAATAGGGAGCGGGCTCCCGACGCCCTGCGACTGAAGCCTCCTGCGTTGTCGTCGGTCAACGACGCTCCCGTCGCCTCCCTCCTCCGCCTTGGATTCGAAGCCGCATGACGCCGCTCGCTGATCCACTCCCTATTGCTCCCCAGGTCGTTACAGCCCGGCGGCATCGGACATCAGGGGGTGCTCGTCCCCCAGCCGTCCTCGCTGCCCCTGCCGCCGCGCTCACGCAACGATCGCATCTTCTCGCTCACCGGCCTCGGCAGTTTGTCTCCGAACCGGATAGTGACCGAGTCGGCGGCCTTCGCGGCGAACACCCGGCTCTGCTGGCCCGCGGCCTCGACCGTATTGCGGACTGCCGGGTTCCGGGCGATGCCCTGAGCAGTCTTGCGCAGCTGCTCGTACCGCTCACGCCCGGCGCGCGCACCGAGTACGTAGCCGGTGGCGAAACCGGTGATGAACGTCAGCCGGTAGCGCATGGCTCCACCCTTCACTCCGCTGGGATCATGGGATCACTGCGCTGGGGGCGCTGTACTCGGCGCCTACCCGGTGCAGCCGGGCCACAACCACGGCGCTACCGGTTGGCAGAGCATCCCCCTGCTTGCGCTAATGTATGTCTCGCAGCGAGCGCATGCCGTCCGGAGAGGCCGGAGGTGGGTGCGTTCGAGGCAATCAGCGCATTCCTCCGTAGCTCAATTGGCAGAGCAGCCGGCTGTTAACCGGCAGGTTACTGGTTCGAGTCCAGTCGGGGGAGCTCACAAAAAGGACCCCGAAGGGGTCCTTTTTGGTGTACACGGGAACTGATCCTTACGGGGTCGCCGTCCTCGTACTCGTGTGACCGTGACCCGCGAAGGCGACAGATCGTATGAGCGGCTATGCTGCGGCAGAAGATGTGCACGGCACGCCGTATGGGGCGGTAGCTCAGCCGGTTAGAGCAGCGGACTCATAATCCGTCGGTCGTGGGTTCGAGCCCCACCCGCCCCACACATCGCCTGAGTCCCCGGCCGGGGCACCCCTCGTAGCAACCGCAACGAGGCGACCCGGCCGGGGTTACGCCTCCCCGCCGAATCCCCTCGGCCGCCTGCGAAAGCCCCTCCGATGGCGGAGCGGCGATCAGACGGTGACGAAAGCCATGGCCCAGAGGAGTCTTCTCTTCCGACGACCGAGGCGGCCTGTGCGGGTTTGCGAACCTCGGCGGTCTCCAGTGAGCGCCCGGCGCCGTGGTGCGCCGCCGGAGTCGCTGCCGGTCGCGCGGCAGCCCTACCCGGACGAGACTGGTTGGAGTGGCGCCCTGGCCGGGCGCAAGTCCATTGCTGGAAGCTCTGCCGCAAGGACGTACGGGAGTACGGGACGTATGGGAGTACGGAGTAACAGGAGTACGGGGAGTACGGAAAGGACGTATCCGTGACTACGGACGCTCACCCCGCTCCACTGCGGGTGCTCGTCTTCGGTGCCGCGCTGCGTGCCGAATCGATCAACGCCCGCCTCGCTTCCCTCGTAGCCCGTCTCATCGGCGACACCGGGGCCAGTGTCGACCTCGCCACCATGCATGAATTCGACATGCCGCTGTACGACGGTGACGTGGAGGCCGCCAGCGGGCTGCCGGACGGTGCCCTCGCGCTTCGCGACCGGCTCGAACAGTGTGATGCCTTTGTGATCTCCTCGCCCGAGTACAACGCTTCCGTGCCGGGGGTGCTGAAAAACGCCATCGACTGGGTCTCCCGCGTCCGTCCGCAGCCGTTCAAGAACAAGCAGGCGCTGCTCGTCTCCGCCTCCCCTTCTCTGGTCGGCGGCAATCGCGGGCTGTGGGCGCTGCGCGTCTCGCTGGAACACCTCGGCGCCCGCGTCTACCCGGACATGTTCAGCCTCGCCAGTGCCCACCAGGGCTTCACCGAGGACGGACTGCTCGCCGATCCCGGGCTGCAGCAGCGGCTCGCCGAGACGGTCGGAGCCTTCCTCCGCCTGGTCGAGGCCGATGTGCGGTACGTCTGCCTGCAGCGCAGGTGGTACGAGTTCCTGGGCGACCGCACCGGGGCACCCGTCACCCAGCGGGCGGAGGATTGAAGGCCGCCCGCAGGTGAGGCTCACCGGCGCCGACACCGGCGCCGGCACCGCACCGGCCCTCGAGGTGCGCATCCCGGCCGCTCGTCGCAGTCTGGAGTTATGGAGCATCCACCTGTGGTGGTGCATCCGCCGCAGGATGGCGGGCGGCGGGTGACCGTTCATGGCGAGCCTGTGGGCATGGCGTACGGGCTGATGGATCTTGAGGAGTTCTTGCGCCTCGCCGGCTTGGACCCGGACAACGTCGCCCTCGACGACCCTGCGCTGATCGAATGGCAGGGTGGCGGGCCGGAGGTGTGGGAGTAGCGCGCAGGCACCTCCCTGCGCGCGCCCGCGACAGGACGCCCGCGACAGGACGTCTGTGACAGGACGCCCGCGAGGGCGGCCGCAAGAACATGTTCTCTGCCCTGTTCCCTCCAATGTTCTCCGCAGTCGCCCGGAGCGGATCAGAGGGTCAGAAGACCACGAGGCCGCTGGGCTCGCTCGACAGGCCCAGCGACGTACTGCTCCTCACCTGCAGGGTCTTGGCGTCGATCGCCTCCACTGTGCTCGCCGCGTTCGTCGACACCCACACGGTGTCGTCGGTCGCGGTGATCCCAGTGGGTACGTGGTGCACCCGCACCGTGCCGAGGACGGTGCCGCGGGCGGCGTCGATGACCGTGACGGTGTTGTCGCCCGCGCCGGTGACGTAGACACGCGCGCCGTCCGGGCTCAGCGCGACCTGCCAGGGTGTCCTGCCGACGGGGATCCGCGCGACGACGAGGCTCGTGGAGCCGGTGTCGATCACCGACAGCGTGTCCTCCCGGGAGTTGGCGACGTAGATGCGGCTGCCGTCCGGATGTACGGCGACGCCGTGGGACCGCGCCTGGCCGGTGAGGAGGCGCCGAGGCTCGCCGTGAGCGGTGTCCACGACGGCCAGGCCGTCGAAGCAGGTGACGTAGAGTGTTCCGCCGTCCGGGCTCGGCGCGAGGCAGCGCGGCGCCAGACCGGCCTGCCAGGTGGCGCAGACCTTCTCCGAGTTGGTGTCGATCACCGAGATGGACTGCGATCCGCCGGAGCCGGTGTCCGGGCCGGTGTTGGCGACGTACACGTACTGGCCGTTCGGCGCGGACGCCACGCCGTGTGGGAAGAGTCCGACCGTGACGCTCGAGACGATCTTTCCTTGCGTGGTGTCGTACACCGAGACCGCGCTCGCCCCGGAGTTGCTGATGTACAGCTTGGGACCGCCGACCGACGCTGTGATGCCGTACGGGTTGTGCCCGACGGCGATGCTCGCCACCAGTTGGTGCGTCGATGTGTCGAGGACTGCGATCGAGCAGCTGACCATGCACGCCACATAGACGTGCACGCCACTGACCGGACCGGTCTTGGGCACCGCGTCCTGGGTGCCGGGAAAGTTGGTGCCCGCGGTGCCGTGGGGCGAGGGGATCAGCCGACTCAGTCGGCGGGTGCCGCTCGGCCGACCTGTTGCAGTGACCGTCTGCGGCACCGGCCGCAGGGGGTTGCCGGCGCCTTGGTGGGGGAAAGTCTGGTGCGACGGACTCTGCTCCGTCCCGGGAACGGTCGGCAGCGGCAGGGTGGCCACTTTGTGTTCGGCGGCCCACAGATGGGGCTTGGTCGGTGGCAGCGCCGGGAACGGCCGGGTGTGCGGGAAGCCCAGTGCCGAGGTGAGGTCGCCGAATGTCTGCCGACGCCAGTCGCTGATGTTCGGCTCCCGAACGCCGGTGATCTGCTCGAGGAACCGAAGTACCGAGGTGTGGTCGAAGGGCTCGCTTGAGACGTAACCGCCTTGTGTCCACGGCGAGATGATGATGCACGGGACGCGGATCCCGGCGCCGATCGGCAGCCCCTCGACGAATTCGTCCGGTGTGCCCTCGGGCGGTGTCGGTGGGATTGCGTGATCGAACAGACCGTCGTTCTCGTCGTAGTTGACGATGAACACGGTCTTGCGCCATACGTCCGGATTGGCGGCCACCGCGTCCAGCTGGCGGGCGAGGAAGTCGGCGCCGGAGGCCGGAAAGTAGTCCGGGTGTTCCGACTGCGCAGGGGTCGGGATGATCCATGACACGGTGGGCAGTTGATCATGGAGCGCATCGTGCGCGAAGGTATCCGCCGGGCCGATGGTGAGTCCGTGCTCATACAGTACGTCACCTGGCTTGGCGTCCTGATAAGCCGCGAAGAACTCCAGGGGGTTGCAGCCGTAGTCGTCCTCCCCCTGGTAGACGTGCCAGGAGATGCCGGCCTCGGTCAGCCGTTCCGGGTAGGTGGTCCAGCGGAACGGCTGCGGGATCACATTGCTGATGACCGGGCCGCCGTATGCGCCGCTGGGGTCGATGGTGCCGGTCCAGTGGTAGAGACGGTTGGGCCAGGTCGGGCCGAGGACGGAACTGTGGTAGGCGTCGCAGATAGTGAACGATTCGGCGAGCGCGAAGTGGAAGGGAATGTCGGCCCGCTGGTAATAGCCCATGGTGTACGGGCCGTTGGCGTTTCCGTCGGCGGAGCGGTGGGCCGGGACCCAGTTGTCCATCGCGCCGCCGTTCCACGCCCGGTGCTGCGTCGACCAGGCGTGACTGGTCGACGGGATCGCCTGCGCGCTTGTCGTCTTGCTGTCCAGGTGGAACGGCAGCAGATAACCGCTGGGATTGCCCGGATCCGGCTGATAGAAGATCGAGCGTCCGTTCGGTAGTTGTGCCGCGTTGGGGTCGTCGAAGCCGCGTACTCCCCGCATCGTGCCGAAGTAGTGGTCGAACGAGCGATTTTCCTGCATCAGGATCACGACGTGCTTGATTTCGTCCAGATCCCCGGTCTTGCGGACCGGATCCGCCATGACGCGCTGCAGCTTCGGGGGCAGCACGGATGCCGCGGAGGCCAGAGCACCGATGCCCCAAGCTGATCTGAAGAGCCGTCGACGAGAGACGCCTGTCATATCCACCTCACTGCTGGGGACGGGGCTTTCAGCCGGTCTCGGCCCGGTGCGGGGCGCAGCGGGCCGTCGTGCGCCCGCCGTGCGCGGCGAGGAACGCCAGCAGGTCGCAGGCCGAGGTGCTCAGCACCTTCTCATGGCCGGCGCCCGGATAGATGCGCTCTTCGACCGTGGGTGAGCCCAGTGTCCGCAGATGTCCGACCACCTCCGCCGTCCACTGCGGTGGTACGTCCTCGTCCTGTTCGCCCTGGATGACGAGTACGGGACCGGTGATCGGGAGGCGGTCCGGGTCGCCGTATGCGGCCATTTCGGCACTGAGCGGGCTGAGTTGGTCGCTGCTGAGGGGGAGGACCTGGTCGGTGGTGACATGGCTCAGCAGGGTGTAGCCGACTTGCTGACATTCATTCAGTACCTGCGCTGCGGTCCCGGCGGCCGAGGGCCCGAGCAGCGAGGGAAGATCGACTGACGGATCCGTTGCGGTGAGGCCGGCGAGAGAGTACAGCGCGAAGGAAAGTTCGGACGACTGGTGCGAAGCGATGACACCGGGAAGCATGGCTTCGAGGTGGCTGGCCGGTGCGATGGCGACGGTGCCGCCGAGCCGCAGGCCAGGCGCTCGGTGTGCCGCGCGGGCGGCGAAGAGCGCGGCCTGGCCGCCTTGTGAGTGGCCGACGGCGAACCATATCGGTGAGAGGGCCGAGGCCGGCAGCAGATGGTGTGCGGCGGTGACGATGTCGACGACGGCATTGCCTTCGTCGGCGCCGACGAGATAGGTGTGCATACCTGGCGTGCCGAGCCCCGGATAGTCCGACGCGGTGACTGCGTAACCCGCCCGTACCAAGGTGCGCAGTTGCTGCGCGTATGCGTCGTACCCGAAGTCCGGCGCCTGCGACGGTGCACAGCTGTGCGCGACGCCCGTGGTGCCGTGCCCCCAGGACACCACCGGCCAGCCGCCGGGTGGCGGTGTGCCGCGTGGTACGAGAACGGCACCGCTCACGGGGATGTCGGTGCCATGGCGGTTGACGGAGTGATAGAGCACGGTCCACCGCCGTGCACCGGCGATGCGGGAATCGGGTCCGTGGTCGGTTGCGGCGATCAGGGTGCCGGGAGCGGCTGGGGCCAAGGGGTGCGGCACTTGGTAGGTGTGGTCCACGATGCGCACCTGAGGCAGCACGGCACCTGTCTGCCCGGCGCTGTTCGCCAGATGCGCGGCAGGTTTTGACAGGCTGGGGGAGCAGGCGTTGGCGGCGGTGACTGTCAACGCCGTGGCGGCTATGGCGGCGAGGAACTTTGTAGCACGCAACGTCTTCATGGATCCCGATAATGTCCCGTTTTATCTGGATGAGCCATGACAGCACAGCCAATCGGCGCTGTGGTCTTTTCCGTCCCAGGTGTGAGCGGCCGGTGTGTGGGCATATAACCTGGCGGCCAATAGAGTGATGGATCAATACATCATGAACGGGGTGTGGGACATGCATGACGGGGGCGGATTCAGCGGTCATCACGGCGGAGGCGGCGGCCTCCACCACTCTCACCACCACTCGGGGAATTCGCAGGACACCGGCTCGGACGCGTTCTTCTTCGGCAGGCGCCGGGGGCGCCGTCCGGGGCACGGCCATCCCGCCCCGAGCCTTTCCGTCGCCAAGGCGACAGTCTTGATCATCCTGATAGCCGCCATCACCATAGTGGTGGCTACGATGAAGGGCTAGTGTCTGGGCTGCAGCCACAGAAAGCTGCAGTTCCGGAAAGGCGAGGGGGACGGCCGTCGATGACGTCGGACGATGCCGTGATCGGCTGTACGGGCGTGCTTGTCATCGGCACCCGTGGGGCCGCCGGTCCAGGCGAGGTCCTGGTGCGGGTCAGAGGCGGCTCCGAGACTTTCCTCGCCTGGTCCGCCGAACCCCTGGCGAAAGGGGTGCCCGTGCTCGTCATCGAATCCCGTGGCACTCGCCAGGTGGATGTCATCGAGTGGGTTGATCCGTTGGACGCGTCGGCCGGCGGCACCGGCGACGCCAATTGAGGAGACAAAGAATGTTCGGTTACCGCGTTCCCGCCCCCGACGAGGCGATGCTGATCTCGGGCGGCAGGCGTGGCCAGGGGGGTGCGCCGTTCCGCGTGGTGACCGGCCACGGCAAGTTCGTGCTCCCGGTCTTCCGTAAAGTCCGCTTCCTCACGCTTGCGATGTGCGAATCAGAGGTTGCCGAGACGTGCGTCACCAGACAGGGCATCGCCCTGACGGTCCGCGCCGTGATCGCCTTCAAGGTAGGCAACGACACCGAGTCCATTGTCAACGCCGGACAGCGATTCCTCTCCGACCAGGACCAGATGTCGGTGCTGACCGGCCGGATCTTCGCCGGGCACCTGCGCGCGATCATAGGCTCGATGACGGTCGAGGAGATCGTCACCGAGCGGCAGAAACTCGCTACCGAGGTGCTCGATACCTCGAAGTCGGAGATGGCGAAGATCGGCCTGACCGTGGACTCGCTGCAGATCCAGTCGATCGACGACGGCGACACCGGCTACATCGACGCGATGTCGGCCCCGTACAAGGCGGCCATCCAGCGTCAGGCCCAAATCGCTCAGGCGCAGGCCACCCAGGCATCGGTGGAGGCACAGCAGGAGGCCGCGCGGAATCAGGCCGAGTACGCCCGCCAAACCGCTGTCGTGCAGGCCCAGTACAACGCCGAAGTGGACCGTGCCCAGGCTCAGGCTGCGCAGGCCGGGCCGCTGGCGCAAGCACATGCGCAGCAGGAAGTGCTCGCGGCGCAGACCGAGTTGGCCGAGCGTGCTGCGCAGCTGCGCCAGCAGCAGCTGGTCGCCGAGGTCGTCAAGCCTGCCGAGGCCGAAGCCGAACGGATCAGGCTGCTTGCCCTGGCCGAGGCGGAGCGGATGAAGATCCAGGCCGAGGCGGCGGCCTCACATGACCGGGTGGCGCTCGACCGCATGCTGATCGACCAGCTTCCGCAGATCGTCAAGGAGGCCGCCACTGGTCTTTCCGGCGCCAATGTCAACGTCCTCAACGGTGCCGACGGCCTCGGTGAGATCGCGGCGGGCCTGGTCGGGCAGGGCCTGACGATCCTGGAATCGGTACGGAAGAACCTGAGCACGCCCGCGGCAGACGCAGGTAAGGACGGCGGTTCGCGCAGGTTCGAGATCGAGTAGCAGGTTCGAGATCGAGAGTAAGAGTGGGTTCGAGATCGAGTAGTACGCAGAGAAGTTGCCGGGTGTCGGACGTAGTCTGAGGGTAAGGATTCAGTTCTCGTTCAGGAGGATTGATCTCATGCGTGCGACTGAGCCCGCTTTGAGCACCTTGCCCACCCACCGCAGCTGTCCTTTCGATCCGCCCCAGGAGTACGACCGGCTGCGTGAGCAGGCTCCGGTCAGCAGGCTTGCCTTCCCGGACGGAAAGATCGGCTGGCTGCTCACCCGCCACCAGGATGTGCGCGCGGTCCTGGCGGACGACCGGTTCAGCTCCGACCGCAGTCGTGCCTCGTCGCCATTGGGCAGGATCCCGCTCCGCCCTCACGAGCCCGAGGCACGCGCCGGCATGCTCTTGACCATGGACCCTCCCGAGCACACACGGTACCGGCGGATGCTCACCCGCTACTTCACAGTGCGCCGTATGCGCGCCCTGGTGCCGCGGATCGAGCAGATCGTTGAGGCCCACCTCGACGCGATGGAACGGAAGGGGCCTCCTGCAGACCTGGTCACGGCGTTCGCGCTGCCGATTCCCTCCCTCGTCATCTGCGAGCTGCTCGGCGTGCCGTACGAGGACCGCGCGATGTTCCAGCGGTGGACATCGACCCTGCTCAGGCTCGACACCAACGAGAAGGCCGCGCTGGCGGCGCGCAACGCGCTGCGTACGTACATGCTCCAACTGGTGGCCGCCAAGCGGGCGCATCCCGACGACGCTTTGATCTCCCACCTGATCGCCGCCCAGGACACCGCTGAGGAGACGCAGGCCGAGCTCACCGACGAAGAACTCGGGGGCATCGCACGCCTCCTGCTCGTCGCAGGCCATGAGACCACAGCCAACATGCTGGCGCTCGGCACTTACACCCTGCTCTCCCACCCCGACCAACTGCGCGCCATGCTCGACCACCCCGAGTCCGTGGAGCGCGCCGTCGAGGAACTCCTGCGCTACCTCACCATCGTGCAGTTCGGCGTACTCCGCGTTGCCTGCGAGGACGTCGAGATCGCCGGCTGTCAGATCCGCGCGGGCGAAACAGTGGTCGCCTCGCTTGCCGCCGCCAACAGGGACCCGGAACACTTCGACCGGCCCGGGAAGCTCGACCTGGAGCGCGAATTCTCCCAGCACGTCGCCTTCGGACACGGCGTCCACCAGTGTCTCGGCCAGCAACTGGCCCGCGTGGAGATGGAAGTCGCCTTCCCGGCGCTCTTCCGGCGCTTCCCGACGCTCCGCCTTGCCGTCCCGCCGGAACAGGTCCCCCTGCGCGAGGACATGCTTATCTACGGCGTCCACGCACTCCCGCTCACCTGGGACGGACACTCACCTGACACGCTGCATCAGCAGACTCCCTCGACGGGCGGGTGACCACCTATGAAGATCCGGATCGAGCACGACCGGTGCCGCGGCGCCGGGCAGTGCGCTCTCAACGCCCCCGAGCTCTTCGACCAGTCCGACGACGACGGCACCGTCATCGTCCTCGACGAGGAGCCCTCACCCGAGCTGCAGGACTCCGCGCGCCTGGCCGCGGCGCTGTGCCCCAACGCGGTGATCCGCATCATCGAATCCTGTGAGGCTTGACGAGCCGTCAATTTGGGTCTTCGAAGTTAACCGGGAACCCCCTCTCGTCGGGCTCGCCTGGTGGTTGCGCAGCGTGATCGCAGACGTTGGTTGACGCGGTTGCGGTAGCCGAAGGCGTTGCGGGCGTCGAGCTTGATCAGCCGGTTGTTGCCCTCGCTCGCGGCGTTCGATATGCCGGTTTTGATGTAGTTCTCGATGCCGTCCCACCACTCGTCGACGGCCTCGGCGAGGGTGACGAGTTCGGGCAGGTAGGCGCGGGTGGCGCAGAAGTCCTGGAAGCGGAATCGGGCTGCGGAGATCGCCGAGCGGTCGGGCGTGGTGTGGGCGTGCTTGTAAGTGAGCCGCAGTAGGTCGTGGAGCAGTTCCTTGGCCTGCCAGGCGGCCAGGATCTGCCGGCCGTAGGTGCCCATCTGATTCAACTCACGCTTCAGGGTGGTGAGTTGTTCGGTGTTGAGATCTTCTTTGTTGCGTCGCAGCAGGCCCTTGACCGTCCAGGCGGCGTCGCCCTTGCGGGCGCGGCGGCCGTACTGCTTCCAGACCAGGCGGCGGCGGACCTCGGCGAGCTTGCGATTGGCGAGCTGGACCAGATGGAAGCAGTCCACGATGAGCTCGACGTAGATCGTTTGCCTCAGCAACAAACATGATCCACAACGCCACGGGTGGTCTACGTCCGGGGGGATCCAAACCAAGGCCGACTATGCAGCGTCACCGACGTGGAGCTGCTCCGGCGCCCCTCCCCGGTTAACTTCGAAGACCCAGTATTCGACAGGAGCTTTCCGTATTCCCGATAAGATTTGTTTATGGACTGGTCGGACCCTTCAGTTGGAGATCGGTTCGGCCGCTGTAGTTCGGTGGCTGTAGTTCGGTGGCTTTGCACGGGCGGCGGCCGGGTGGTCATCCGTGCGGCAGCATGAACGTGGTTGCGCCGGCGGTGGCAGGCGCGCGAGCGCCTGGTGGCAGCGATGCCACCGGGACCAGTGCAGGTCACGGCGGACACGGTCGTCCGGCTCGGGCTGAGGTGCCATCAAGCGGATACAGGCCG
>JAFAUH010000280.1 GCA_019243445.1 Streptomycetaceae bacterium
GTAGCTGTAGCTGTAGCTGTAGCTGTAGCTGTAGCTGTAGCTGTAGCTGTAGAAGAGTCCACGCCATAGAAGAACCCACGCCATAGAGCCATAGAATCGGACGTCGTGTCCTCCTCCCTGTCCTCCTCTCTGCCCAGCCCCCCGACCAGCGCGCTACCCAAGACGCAGCTGTTCCCGCAAGGCCCGGCCGCGGACCCGGCCGCCTCACACGGCGAGCGCCGGATCCGTACGTTCCACCCGCGCCGTGGCCGGATGACCGCCGCGCAGGCCGACGCGATCAACCGGCTGTGGCCGCAGTGGGGCGTGGACATCGACGGCCGCCCTCTCGACCTGGCCGCCCTCTTCGGCACCGGCTTCGGCACCGGCTTCAGCACTGACTGCAGCACTGACTGCAGCGTCAGCACGGGTGAACCGCCACTACCCGTTGTCGTGGAGATCGGCTTTGGCATGGGCGAGGCCACCGCCCGTATGGCCTCGGACGACCCCGGCACCGGCATCCTCGCCGTCGACGTACACACCCCCGGCCAGGGCAACCTGCTCCATCTCACGGAGCGGAACGGCCTGTCCAATATCCGAGTCGCCAACGGTGACGCCGTCATCCTCTTCCGCGACATGCTGCCCCCGGCCTCCCTCGCCGGCCTGCGCGTCTACTTCCCCGACCCCTGGCCCAAGGCTCGCCACCACAAACGCCGCCTCATCCAGCCCGAGTTCATCCGCCTCGCCATCTCCCGCCTCGCCCCCGGCGCCGTCGTCCACTGCGCCACCGACTGGGAGCCGTACGCCGAGCAGATGCTCGACGTGCTGAGCGCCGAGCCGGAGCTGATCAATCAGTACGACGGCTACGCCCCCCGCCCGGACTCCCGCCCCATGACAAAGTTCGAGCGACAGGGCCTCAACAAAGGCCACATCGTCCATGACCTCCTTTTCACCAGCAGATAACCCACAGATAACCCACAGATGGACAGATAAGATAAGCAGATAAGCGGGGGTAATGGGTCTGTGTCGCGCGCCTCCCCCCAGTGGCTTTAGGCTCAACAGGTGAGCTCGTACCCGCATACGCCCGGCCCCTCGGACCCCTCCAGTCCCCACCCCGCCGGGCCGAACGAGTACAGCACGCCCCCCGCCTGGACGGCCCCCGTACACGGCCCCGTACACGGCCTCGGCGGCAGCCACCCCGTACCGCATTACCACCACCAGCCGCAGTTCAAGCTCCCCAACCGCTGGCGCTACAAGCCACACCGCGCCACCTTCTGGGAGAGCAAGGCTCTGCGTGCCGGCGCGCTGATCACCTTTCTCACCCTCTCCGGCCTGGCCATCCTCGCGATCGTCCGCCAGCAGACCGGCACCGAGGGCTTCCTCGTCGGCCTTGCCCTCGCCGTCCTGCCCGTACCCCTGCTCATCTGCACGTTCCTGTGGATCGACCGCGTCGAGCCCCACCCCTGGCGCCAGCTCGCCTTCGCCTTCTCCTGGGGTGCGTGCGCCGCCACCCTCATCGCGATCCTCGCCAACAGCTTCGCGACGCACATCCTCGCGACGACATTCACCGCGACCCCGTCTCAGGCCAACTCCTGGGGCGCCACCTTCGCCGCCCCGCTTGTCGAGGAGACGTGCAAGGGCGCTGCCGTTCTGCTGCTCTTCCTCTTCCGCAGACGTGACTTCGAAGGCATTGTCGACGGCGTGGTGACCGCCGGTATCACAGCGACCGGCTTCGCGTTCACCGAGAACATCCTCTACCTCGGTTCAGCGTTCGGCACCGACCAGCACCTCGGCGGGAGCAGCTTCCACGCTGCGACTCTCACCACGTTCTTCATCCGCGTGATCATGTCCCCGTTCGCGCACCCCATCTTCACCTCGATGACGGGCATCGGCTTCGGCATCTCCGCGATGAGCCGCCGTGGCCAGCTACGCCGCTGGCTCGCGCCGCTCGGCGGCTGGGCGCTCGCGATGACAATGCACGGCATCTGGAACGGCTCGGCGTCATTCGGCCCGCTTGGCTTCTTCGCCGTCTACGTGGCCTTTATGTGCCCGGTCTTCGGCCTGCTCACCTGGCTCGCCATTTGGTCACGCTCCAACGAGCTCAAGACCATCCGCGTCCAACTGCCCATCTACGCGATGGCGGGCTGGCTCAATCCCCTGGAGCCGCTCGCGCTCTCTTCTATGCGGGCCCGCAAAATCGCCCGCGACATCGCCCGCCGCGCCCGCGGCGACGCCGACGCCCGCACGGTGCGCGAGTACCAGGCCTTCGCCACCTCGCTTGCCTTCCTGCGCGCCCGCGCCGCACGCGGGGCCGCGGACCCGGATTTCACCATCCGCGAGCAGGAACTGCTTCACCATCTCTGGCATCGCAAGGCCCTCGCCCAGCCCGTCCTCGTCCAGGCCGCGTCCGCGATCCGCCCACCCACACCCCCGCAGTGGCCGGGACCCTACGCCCCTCCCCAGTCGTCGCAACAGCAACAGCCGTCATACGGCCCGCACGGCCCGCATAACCCGCATAACCCATACCACCGCTAGATCCAGTAATGTCCAGCTGTGTCCAAAAAGCGCCATCCATCCCCCTCGCCGTTTGACCCGCGCGCCGCAGCCGCCCAGGCAGAAGACCTCGCCCGGAAGCTCCCTGAGCACCGCGAGGAACTCCTCATCGAGGCGGCGGGCGAGTGGGAAGCGGCGGGCGAGCCGGAGCAGGCCCTGGCCATCTGCGACCGCCTCCTCTCCACGGACTGCGAGAACGCACCCCTGGTCGAAGTCCTCCGCATCGGCATCCTCTGGGACACAGGCCACGAGACCCAGGCCCGCGAAGCCGCCGAACGACTCCGCTCCGCCCACCCGCACAGCGCCGAAATCTGGCACCACGTCGCCGAAACCTTCGAAGCCGGAGGCGATCTGCGCACAGCCGCCCAGTGGTTCACGGCCGGCGTCACCCACGTCCTCGGCGCCACCCCGCACATCGAAGCCGTCCGCCTCGCCGGCCCCGACGCGGAAGACCTCTTCATCGGCCGCCACCGCGTCCGCCGCCGCCTCGGCCTCCCCCACGACGACTGGGACATCCTCGCCGACACCCTGCACGCCACCCACAGCCCAACCCCTC
This sequence comes from Streptomycetaceae bacterium, assembly GCA_019243445.1. Classification (GTDB taxonomy): domain Bacteria; phylum Actinomycetota; class Actinomycetes; order Streptomycetales; family Streptomycetaceae; genus Streptantibioticus_B. Next base: position 3,086 of record JAFAUH010000280.1, read on the forward strand.
TCGAAGAATCCCTCGACCCCGCACCAACCCCCGCCCGCCTGACCGCCAAAATCACCGCCCTGCACACCCCCCTGCACACTCCTCGCCCCGAGACCATCCCCTACTGGCCAGCACCCGAATACGCCGAACTCCTGCGCCGCCACCCCGACTTGGCGAAGATCTACGGTCCCGACCACCCCACCCACCGCCGTCAGGTAGAACTCCGCCTCCGCGCCCTTCACGCCGAGACCACCTCCCCCTTGGCGGTCTCCCCGACGACGGCCGCGGCCTACGACACCTACGCCTCCACTTACCCCGACTCCCCACCGAACGCCTTCGCCCCCGACCCGGCCACCGGCACCATCCCCTGGCCCCCGCACCGCAACGCCCCGTGCTGGTGCGGCTCGGGCCGGAGGTACAAGAACTGCTGCGGCAACGCCACTCGCGGCTGAAGGCAGACTAAAAGCAGAGTCACATCCGCTCTCATGTTCGGGCTCGATTCGACATCCGCCCAGCTGATAGACTTTTTATTCATCTGCAGGTACAGGCCACTGCCACGGGGAATTTGGTGAGCGACCTCAAGGCGGACACAGTGCGCATACGCGAGTGTTCGGACGCCCTGAAACGTATCCACGACGAGTTCACGAACCGCGCGAATCCAGCCAAAGGGTACAGCCCATCGGAGATGGGCTCATCACTTCTCGCTGACGCCTTCGACGAGTTCGGCAGCAACTGGAAGATCCATCGCGAGCAGCTGAAAGAAGAGTTGGAGAAACTCGCCAAGGCCACCGAAGCTGCCGCAGATACGTACGACAAGGTCGATGGCGACCTGGCGAAGGCCCTCCGCGACCAGGACAAAGCGAGCAGCGGGAGAGGGAAGACCAGGTGACTCGACCCCCTTCCCACGAGTGGGCCGTCCTCGGCGAGGACTCCGACCCCATCCCCGGCGACCCGGACGCCATGGCTCAACTGGGGCGAGACCTGCGCAAGACCGCCGAAGCAATCGAACGCGAGGCCGGCGAGATCAGGGCTCTCGCATCCGTCGAGGAATGGAAGAGCGACGCCGCCACCGCCTTCCGCGCATCGGCCGAAAAAGCCGAGGACAAACTCCGCAAGGCGTTCCACCGTTACCACGCGGCTGCGGAAGCCCTGGGCACCGACGTCCGCGAGACCGGCGGCCCCTACGCCAGCGAACTCGCCCGCGCCCAGCAAATGGCAGACAAAGCGCTGCGTGACGCACAAGAAGCAGACGCGGAACACCGCAGCGCAACCAACGCATTGGCCCATCAGCCGCCGAACACCCCTCCAGACGATCCAATCAATACACGCCTGAAGAGCCACCAGGAGGCGGCTTCAGCCTCTCTCGCCCAGGCCCGCTCCGCACTGCAAGCCGCGAAGGACGTACGCGACGCCGCCGCGAAGGCCGCCGCAGCCGCCATCAACCATGCGATCACCCACGACGGCCTCCACGACACCGGCTGGGACAAGTTCAAGAACTGGGTCCACGACAACGCCGGCTGGATCAACCAGGTCGCCAACATCGCCGGCTGGGTGGCCACCATCTGCGGCGCATTGTCCCTGGCTGTCGGGTGGATCCCCATCATCGGGCAGGCAGTGGCCGGAGTGCTCGATACGATCGCACTCATCGCTGGGGTTGTCTCTCTTGCGTGCCATCTCGTGCTGGCACTCGCCGGAGAGGGCAGCTGGTTTGACGTCGTACTCGACGTGGTCGGTTTGGCAACCTATGGCATGGGCCGCAGCGCCATTGCCAGCGCACGCGGCGCTGCTGATAGCACTCAGGCACTGGCGCGCACAGCCGTGTACCGCCAAGCCCTCCAAGAGGCTACGGAACGGGGGTTGAAACCCGGAACGAAAGCCTTCAACAAGGCAGTCCAGCAAGCATGGAAGGCCGCCAACCGCACTGTCGAAGGCGCGCCGCGCGGGAAAGCGGCAGCCCAGGCTGTCAGCAACGCCCCGGGCCGCTGGCTCCCTGGTTGGAAGGGCCTCGCGGATGCTTTCAATCCCGTTTCCATTGCTAAGGAAAGTTGGGAGGGCATCAAAGACTTGAAAGTCTTCCACAACATAGGTGACCTTTCCAAGAGCGACACATGGCGCGATGTCCACCCCACGGCGGGCGACCCTGCGATGGAAAACGCGAAATCCGACGTACAAATGGCCGTCAACGCGACGCATGGAATGAATGAGGAAGTGAACGCAGCTGCCTACGTCTTCCATACGCATATGAAGGTCTGGGTTGGGAACAGCGCTGCAGCGTGGTCGACCGATATAACCGACAAGTTCGGCGTCTGGGATGACCTGGGCGTCAAAGACGCCACGACGTTTGGAAACGACTGGTGACAGTGCAACACGCCCCAAACACAGCATCCACCGACCGAATCCGCGAACCCGCTCTACGACCGCTCGCCCAGCGGCACCCAGGGCTGGACATCGTACGTAACGCCCGGATCGGCCTTGCCGACAGGCAGATTATTGTCCGATCCCGTGACGGATCAGAGCGGCGCTACGCCGTGGGGTTTGGAGGAATCGAGAGTGCGGTCTTCCTTGATCTCGAAGGGCCCATTATTGGTGGCCGCATGGGGCCACCGCTCCTCGGTGACTGGGGCATGCTCTACTTCAAGGATGCTCAGGGCTCTTGTGTCCTGCGTATCACGATCAATGCATGGTTGCCGGAGTCAGCCATGCTTCCGGGCCGTCCGGTGAGCGGCAAGGCGCTGCTCACCAGGTCCGGCGTCACAGAGTTGCTGGAATCGGCTGGCGTCCCGCTACAAATCGTTACCCGTCGCGATCATCCGGCGCTCGATGGTGTGACCAGCGGAGGGCAGCTTGCGTCCCCAGGTCACGCATTGCCCCCTTGGTACTCCGCAGTACGCGGAATTGCTGTCACCATCTGGTTGATTACCTTCTTGCTCGGGGCGATGCTGCGCCACCACACACCGTGGCTGCTCGTTGCAGCAGCGACAACTATGTTCTTTACGGCAGGTGCAGCATGCATCGTACGACTGGCGGCCCGATCCAGAGAACGGCATTCACGCCCCACGGTCAAGGCTCTTATCAGACCATGCCCACCTCCACGTTCGGGAGCAACTAAGCGCTTTCTCCGGAATGCTGCTGTTCGCGTCCAGGATTGCGATGTCGTAATCATTGATTCAATGGGGCGGGAACGCTGGCTGCCCCGCGGGGAAACACACGGTGTGAACCGGGTTGTCCGCGTCCTTGACCACGATGGTAATAAACCGCTGGCAGTAGAGCTCCAAAGCACAGACGGGCAAGTCCGAGCATCACTACCGTGGCAGTGGTGGTTCGCGGGCGAAGAGGGTGAAGCTCGGCTGTCCCAGCTGACATCGGCTCTTGACCTCCCAATGAGCGACCATACGCTGGGCCAAAGGACGGAGTGGCCTCACGACCCGGTTGCCCAGGCAGATGCCCAGTTCCTGGCACCGCTGCCCCCTCAACGAGCCCGACAAGTGACCCGTTTTCCGGACTCAATCCTCGGTGGGGCGAACAGCACGATGTTCATCGGTGCCTCGCTGGCGTCGCTCTTGTCAACTGCCGTGGCTATTGACTCATATCCGACAGCTGGCATCATCGGCACCGTGTTCGCCAGCCTTGCTTCATGCGGTTTCATCGCTCCCCACCTCGCCCACCAGGTGAACAGCAGGCTCCACCTCGACCGACCTGCCCGAGGTCAGGAGCCCCAAGGATGACGGATGTCCAGGCCCCGACTGATTACCGGCTCCTCCTGCCGGACGGCTGGTTCCGCATCGACCTCTCCCCGGAACGTCGCGAACGCTCCGTCGACGCCTTGGTGAAACGACAGTTCAACGGCGTTGACGATGCTCCTCACCTCAAGCGTCAGGCACGCGATGAACTCCTCGGCCGTGCCATCAAGGCGTACGACAATGGCGGGCTCGAGCTGTATCTGAGCCTGCAGCAAGCGGGCCCGATGACAATCCCGGCCTCGCTGTTGATCACGTTCGTGCCTCCGCAGCATCCTGAAGGCGTGCCGCCGGAGGCGCTGATGAAGTACCTGACGGGCAATGGCCCGGCGGGACGCCACATCACCGTGGAGGAACTGCAGTCCGGCCACGCGGTGCGTGTACGGGCCCGCACGGTGCCGGCCGCCGATGATCCCACTGGTAACACCCTCCCGACCACCTCAGTCGATTACCACCTCCCCATCCCCCACAGCTCTGCTTACCTGCTGCTTTCGTTCTCAACGCCCCTGGATCCGATCGCCGACGCCATGGCCGGGCTGTTTGACGCCATAGCCGCATCATTGACATGGAAGAGGTGAACGGCGATGTCCGATACGTGGAATCTCGGCATCAAGATGCCTGACGACTGGGTCCCGCTTCCGCTTGAACCCGGCATCGACCTGACCGCTTGGGCGGAGGAACAGGCCGAGGAGTTGGCTCGCGGTACATCCGTCGATGCCGCAAATCTCGCTCACCATCTGAGAGAGCGGGCCGCGGACAGCCGCCTACGCGCTCCGGTGTATGCGTTCGCCTTCCTCCCCCAAGGGATAGAGACAGCGATAGCCATTCTGGAAGTGGACGTCATCCACCCCGATGACACCGTTCCCGAGATCACCCTGGATTGGATAGCCGAGACCTTCTCCGCTGACGACTTCGGAGCACCAGAGGTCCTCCGGGCAAAGCTGCCCGCAGGCCCGGCCGTCCGCATCCGCCAGAACCTCGCCGGTGAACCGGCCGAGCCCAGCGGCGCACGGACCCTGATCGAAACCGTCATCTACGGCGTACGCCCACCCGAAATCGAGTCCGCTGTCGTTGTCCTCGCCTCCTGGACAGCCCCCGGCATCGGCGACAAGCTCGTCGAGGGCACCGACGCAATCGTCTCCAGCTTGAGCATTGACACCACATGATCGGTTGCCCCCAACCCCGTCCCCTGCCCCCGCATCGCAGCGCCCGTGCTGGTACAACTCCACCCAGAAGTACAAGAAGCGTTATGGCAGTTGGGGCTCATCGTCGCGGCTGACGGTGATCAACACGGGGAAGCGTTACGGTACGGAGATTGTTACAGACAGCGGAGAGTGGAGATGGACGCAGAGATAAGGGTTGACGGCGAGCACCCGCTGGACGATCTCACGGCGCTGGCCGAGTGGTTTCGCTCCGACCGAGCCCTTCAGGGGCGAGTGCAGATGGTGCGACGCGCGCCACGCGAGGGGGAGCTCGGAGGTGAATTGGAACTACTCTCCGTAGCCCTGGGATCCGGGGGCGTCGTCACGGCCTTCATTAGCTCATTGGGTACTTGGATGACGAGTAGGCGAACTGCCGTAACGGTCACCCTCAAGGTCGGCGACACCTGCGTGACCTTTGATGCACTCAAGGGAAAGTCGCTCAAAGAGGTGACAGCGCTAGTAGCAAGTGCCCTGGAAGCGCCGCATGGTGACTAGCCCTAGCCCGATCGACTACTCCACATCCCGGGCCGTACTCATCGGTGTGTCCGCCTACGAGGATGACAGGTTCCCGGCAGTGCCTGCCGCGATGAACAGCGTCCAGGGCATGGAGGCGGTGCTGACTGACCCGACCCTCGGCGGTTGGCCCGCAGACCGCGTCACCGTCCTCGCTGATCCTGCTGACTCTCGGCAGGTCGGCAATCAGCTGCATGACCTCGCGTGGGAGACCGAAGGGGCCTTGCTGCTCTACTTCGTCGGGCACGGCACCCTGACTGAGCGCGGCGAACTATGCCTGGCACTTAAGGACACCAGGTTCGACCGGCCTGAACTGTTCGGGCTGCGCTACTCAGACGTACGGAACTTCCTTATCAGCAGCCCAGCGCGATCGAAAGTGCTGGTCCTCGATTGCTGCTACTCCGGCCGAGCAATCCAAACCCTATCTGGCAGCGGTCATGATCTCGCCGACACCACCGAAGTGACCGGCACGTACACATTGACCGCCTCCGATCATGTAGCGCACGTCGTACCCCTTGAAGAGCAAGTAAACGCCTGCACTTCCTTCACAGGTGCATTGCTCGATCTTGTACGTACGGGTGTACCCGGCGCAGGTCCACTTTTGACGTTCGAGCGAGTCTTCCCCGTGCTGCGTCAGCGCCTTGCAGACCGTGGGCTGCCAGCACCTAATCAGCGTGGTGTCGACACCTCTAACTACTTCGTCCTCAGCCGGAACCCGGCATCATTGGCTGACAGCGAACAGCGCAGAGCAGCAAAGGCAGTGCGTCCGTACCCCCACCAGCAGGACATGTTGGAAAGGCTACGTGTCGAGCGCGAAATTCGCGGGCGCCATCGCAACTTGCTTGTTGCAGCGACCGGCACCGGCAAGACAATCATGGCCGCCCTCGACTACGAAGCCCTGCGGCTGCAGCACGGCAGTAATCTCAAGATTCTCTTTGTTGCTCATCGAGGGGAAATCTTGAAACAGTCGCGTCAGGCCTATCAAAAGGTGTTGGGCGATGCTGATTTTGGCGAACTTTTCGTGGGAGGCGACATCCCAGAGGACTGGGATCACGTCTTCGCTAGTGTCCAATCCCTCCATGCACGTGCCCTGGAGAATCTCTCACCGGAGCACTTCGATGTCATCGTCATCGATGAGTTTCATCACGGCGTTGCACCGACCTACCGCCGGATCATCGATCACTTCCATCCCCAGGAGTTGCTAGGTCTGACCGCCACTCCGGAGCGCATGGATGGACGCAACATCCAAGATGAATTCTTTGATGGGCGTATCGCGGCCGAGATGCGTCTATGGGAGGCCATGGAGAATGATCTCCTAAGCCCATTCCATTACTTCGGCATCGCAGACGACACGGACTTCGAAGCGCTCACCTGGAGACGTGGAGTTGGCTCCTACGATGCGAATCAGGTAGACAAGCTGCTCACCGGCAACTATCAGCGTGGCAAACTGGTAGTCGAGGCTGTGCGAAGCAAGATCATAGACCCCGACTCCATGCGA
>JAFAUH010000384.1 GCA_019243445.1 Streptomycetaceae bacterium
GATGACGCGGGCGGGTTCGCCGCGGCGGACCAGGATGCCGCGGCCGACCGGTTGGGGGGTGGCGTGGACGCCGGGGAAGAGCTGGCCCTCGGAGCGGTCGCCGGTCATCACCAGTGCGGTGGAGCCGCTTTCGCGCAGGGCCATCAGGAACGGTTCGTACAAGGCTCGGGAGGCTCCGGCGACGCGTCGGGCTATGACGAAGTGCAGGCCGATGTCCGGCGCGGACGGGATGTGCGGGAGGAAGGCGGCGAGTGGTTGCTGGCCGGCGGTGGTCAGCACGTCGTAGTCGTCGACGAGGACGACGACGCGGGGCGTGGTGACGCCCGGCCCGCTGTCTTCGCCGCCTTCACCGTCCTGAAGGATGCGCTTGTCGAGTTCCTGGGCGACCCCGTGGGCCAGACCTTCGGCGATGCGGGGGTTGGGTGCGTAGCCGCCCCGGTACGGTTCGGGTACCACCTCACGCAGGCCGCGGCGAGGGTCGATGACGGCGAAGACGAGTGCGTCGTCCCCGTACCGCCCTATCAGGCCCTGGGCGATCAGACGGAGAAGGTTGGTCTTGCCGCACTCGTTGTCGCCGAGGACGATCAAGTGCTGGTCGCGCTCGAACAGATCGAGCAAGACGGGCGCCAGCGCGCTCTGGTCGACGCCGACCGGCACCCGGTACGGTTCGGCGTCCGGCGAGGGCAGGGTGGAAGAGGGGAGCCGGTCGGGCAAGACCCGTACTGGCTGGGCGGATTGGCCGGACCAGGCCGAGCGCACCGCGCGGACGGCCTGTTCGACGGCTGTGCCCAGGCCGCCTGCGGTGGCGAGGGCGTCGATACGGGGCAGGGCGGTCTGGGCGATGAGCCTGCCGTCGGTCAGCGCGCGTCCAGGCAGGTTCGGGGTGAGGGATGTGGCGAGTTTCCGGTCGATGCTGCTGTCGCCGGGGTCGTTGAGGCGCAGTTCGATGCGGGTGCCGAAGGTGGCTTGGGTGGCGATGCGGACGTCGTTCCAGCGCAGCATCGCGGCGACGACGTGGATGCCGTAGCCGCCGCCGCGCTGGAGCAGGTCGGTGACGTCGTCCTCAATGTCGTCGAAGTCGTCCCGCAGCGAGCCGAAGCCGTCGATGACGAGCACGACGTCGGTCGATCCGAGCTCGGGCAGGCGTCCGGCGGCGCGGGCGGCGCGCAACTGGTCGACCGAGTCGATGCCGTGGGCCCGGAAGACTTCCTCGCGGGCGGCCAGCATGCCGCGTACCTCCTGGACGGTGCGGCGCACCCGCTCCCGGTCGGTGCGGGAGGTGATGCCGCCGACGTGCGGCAGCCCGGACAGCGCCGCCAGGCCGCCGCCGACCAGGTCGACGCCGTAGATCCCCACCTCGCGGGGCGTGTGAGTGAGCGAGAAGGAGAGGATAAGGGAGCGGAGGAGGGTGGTTTTGCCGGATTGGGGGCCGCCGATGATCGCGGCGTGCCCGCCAGCCCGGGTTAGGTCGATGATCCAGGGGCTTTGCCGCTGCCGGGCGGGGTCGTCCAGCAGTCCGAGCGGCACGCGCAGGGGACGGCTGGGGCGGCGGGTGAGTTGCATGCCGCGGTGGGTGGTGACGTCGAGAGGGCCTGCGATGCCGTCCAGGGTCAGGGCGGGTGGCAGCGGGGGCAGCCAAATGCGCGCGACCGGTTCGGCAGCCGTTTTCAACTGGCTGGTCATGACGGATAGTTCAGTCGATCCGAGGGTGCGCGGGGCAGGCGCCGGTTCAGCCTCGGCCCCAGTCTCGATGGTCTGCGGGGCGGTGTAGGCCGGGTAGGGCAGCACGGCCGGGCCGGTGTCGGCGGCCTCGTGCAGGGCGGGGCCGTGGTAAGGGCCGGAGACGTAGGCGGCCTTGAACCGCTGGTAGGTGCTGGTATCCACCTTCAGGTAGCCGAACCCGGGCAGCGGCGGGAGGTGGAAGGCGTCCGGGGTATCCAGCACGGTACGGGACTCGTCGGCCGAGAAAGTGCGCAAGCCCAGGCGGTAGGAGAGATAGGTATCCAGTCCCTTGAGCTTGCCGGACTCGATGCGCTGGCTGGACAGCAGCAGATGCACGCCGATGGAGCGGCCGATACGGCCGATGGACAAGAACAGGTCGATGAAGTCGGGCTTGGCGGTGAGCAGTTCGCCGAACTCGTCAATGACGACCAACAGGTGGGGGAGTAGCGGCAGTTCGGGGCGGGTGGTGCGGGCGGCGGCGTAGGAGGAGATGTCGGCGATGTCGCTGCCTGCGTCCTTGAGGACCTGCTGGCGGCGTTGGATTTCTCCGGCGAGGCTGGCGTGGGCGCGCTCGATCAGGCCGGGGTCGTTCTCCAGGTTGGTGATCAGCCCGGCGGTGTGCGGGAGGTCGGCGAAGGGGGCGAAGGTCGCACCGCCTTTGTAGTCGACCAGCATCATCGCCAAGTCGGTGGGCGGGTGGGTGACCGCCAGAGCCAGTACCAGGGTGCGCAGCAGTTCGCTCTTGCCGGAGCCGGTGGCGCCCACGCACAGCCCGTGCGGCCCCATGCCCAACTCGGCGGATTCCTTCAGGTCCAGCAGGACCGGCTGGCGGGCGTCGGTGAGTCCGATCGGCACCCGCAAGAAGGCGCGTTCGCTGCGCGGCGCCCACAGCCGGTCCAGGTCCAAAACTGCAGGGTCGTCGATGCCCAGCAGGCCGGGGAAGTCCAGCGTTCCGGTCAGCGGGCCGTCCGCCACCGAGTCCGGCGACAGCCGCAGGGCCGCCAGCATCCGGGCCAGCCCCTCAGCCCCCGGTGCGGTCACCGCATCCACGGTGCCGTGCGCGATAACCGGCTCCAGGCCGCGCAGGTCTTCTACGGTCACCTGCTCCCCGCTGACGGTGACCCGGACGGATATCTGGCTGGGCTCGGCGGTCCGCTCGGCGACCAGGTGCAGCACGGTCACCCCCATCGCGGGCAGTGCCACCGCCTCGTCCGGGCACGGCAGGTCCGAGGCGTCAGCGCCGTAGCCGTCGCTGATCACCAACAGCCGACCCACCAGCGTCTCAGCCCCTTGGCTCATCAGGCCGCGCCGTGCCTCAGCCGCGTACGACGCCCGCTGCCGCAGATCGCCGCCGATGAGGGTGGCCAGCCGAGCCAGATCAGGGGCGATCCGGCGGGCCGGGACCGGCCCGTCTGGCCGCTCGCCGTCCAAGATGTGCGGCAGCCACTTCGCCCACTCCCACTCGCCCAACCGCTCCCGCGGGACGGCCACGGCCAGGGCCATGTCGTCCGGCGCGTGGAAGACCGCAGCCTGCACGAGCAACGCCCGCACCACCCGGAGCACATCGGCGCGTTCGCCAATCACGCTGACATTGCCGACCCGGTCCAGCGGCACCGGCAACGGCATTCCGTTCGCAGTCGAAAAGCGGTGCAGCAGCGCCCGGGCCTCGTTCAGCATGAACGGATCGGGCGGGGTCAGCACCGTGCTGCCCGGCTTCGCCAAACTCAGGGAAGAGACGGGAAGTTCACCGACGCCGACCCGCACGGACAGGAAGTCCGGGTCCACCCGCCGCCGCTCCCACAGCCGCGCCGGGTCGCGCACCACGTCATACAGCGCCTCCGGCGGCGGGGACAGCACCCGGGCGGCGGCCTGCCTGCGGCGCTCCTCGGCCGACAATTCCTCGCGCAACTGCTCCAGATACTCCAGGTACCGCTCGCGCTGCGCGCGCCGGGTCCGCTGCGCCCGGCCGCGCTGGGACAGCAGCAGACCCATGCTGCCCAGCAGCGTGACCACCAAGACCACGGCGCCGATGGCCGCGTACTGCCCGCTGCGCAGCACGGTCATCATCACCACCGAGCTCATCACCCCGGCCACCGGCAGCAGGGAGTGCGCCAACCCGCCGGTCTTGCCCTCCGGCAGGTTCGGCGGTGCCTCCACGGTGCGCGGCTCGGAGGTGACCAGATGCCGGGTGATACGCGCCGGCCGGTGCACCAGCCGAGTGGTCATGAACTCCTCCAGCCTGGTATGAACACCGGGTGGATATCGACCGGGCGGATGTCGCCAGTGCGGTACGGGCCCTGGTCGCCGACCTGCTGCCGGTGCTGGCCCCGCACGCCATGCTCGATGCGGACAGCGGCCTGTTGGTCCTGCCGGTCGGCACCGCGCACGCCGACATCTGCCTCGACGCCCTTATCGAGGAGTGCGCGAGGCTTGCGCACAGCGCCTGGCCGTCGCGCATCGAGACGTGGCTCGCGGAGAAAGTCGCCCAGGTCAGCCGCGCTCTCACCGAACGCGACCGGCTGCGCGCCCAGGTCACCCCGCGCCTGCCGCGCCGCGAGCGGCGCCGACTGGTGTGCGCCCCTCACGGCGACCTGCTGGACATCGTCGTCCTGTACGACGGCCAACGCCTCACCCTGGAAGCCTGCGAGCGCCTGGCCGTTCCCAATCCCGGGCGCAGCGCCATCGAAGCCACGGTGCACCATGAATTCCCGGCGCTGTCTGTTGTGGATGACGGCCCACTCCGGGTGATCAGCGGCTCGTACGCCACCAGCGCCCTGCTCGATGCCCCGCGCTTCCTGCCGCCGGGCCCGGTACTGCTCGCTATGCCCCGCTACAGCGAGATCCTGGCCTGCCCCGCCCACCCAGACATGGCTCGAGAGCTGATCGAGCGGGCACGCCGCAGCCGCCTGGGCGCCGCCGACCTTTGCGACGACCGGCTGCTGTGGTACCACGACAGCATCCTGCGCCGCGTTCGCATCTCCCGCCGCACCGGGCGCCCGATCCTGCCCCGTTAGCCGAAGCGCGCCCGTCACTCCCGCACCGCCCGTCCCAGCACCTCGGCGGCCAACGCCGCCACGCCATCGCGGGTGCCGCGGGCCAGCAACGGCAGCCGAATCGCGCCACCCGCCGCCAGATGCCGGTCGTACGGCACCGCCACCACCCGGACCCCGTCCACGGCCAGGTATTCCGTGGCGGCGGCCGGATCGAGCACGGTATCCGGAGACGTCGCCACCAAGGCCACCACGGTGGACGGCAGCATCGGGCGGGGCAGACTCGCCATCCACTCCAGCACCGGACGGGTGGACGTCACCCCCTCCAGCGTCGCCGGAGCCACGATCACCCGGGCCTGCGCCCCGGCCATGGCGCTGCGGGCCAACTCGCCCGGCAGCGATTCGCAATCCACCACGGTCACCGCGAAGTAGCGGCGCAGCGCCACCGCCACCATCTCGTACGACTTCCAGCTCACCTGGGCCCCGATCTGGCCCCTGGTGCACGGCAGCAGCCAGCCGCCCTCCGGCAGCTCCGCCAGGTACCCGGTGATCTGGTCGAACCGCATCGACGGCGCCACCACCCGGGCCAAGTCCTCCACCGTCCACCGCAACGACTCCACGCCGAGCCGGACCGGGAGAGTGCCCAGCGTCGAGTCGGCCTCCACGACCAGCACCGGGTCCGGGCGGTAGTGCGCATACACCGAGCCCAGCAGCGCGGCCAGCGTTGACTTGCCCGCCCCGCCCCGCACCCCGGTGACCACGATCTGCCGCCCGGTCGTGACCGGTTGCTGCAACTGCTGGCCCACCCGCGTCGCCTGCTCGACCTCCGCAGCCGCCGAAGAAGTGAACAGACGCCGCAGCGTACCGATGCCCCGCCCAAGCACCGACTCCCCGCTACGCGGCTTCGCCGATACCAAAGCCCGGGCATCCGGCCCCAACACCGCAGCGGCAGCGGGCGCCTGGACAGGCGCCGGAGCAGACGGATACGGGGCCTGAGCAGCCTGAGCCTGGACCGGGGTCGGGGGTGTGGCGAGCGGCGGTGGTGCCGGCGAGACCTCCTGGCCGGACACACCAACGCCTACGCCTACGTCACCGAGCACAGCGCGCTGCCAATCGTCCTGGCCCTGGGACACCCCCACCACCACTCTCTCCCGTAAACGCTGCGTCTCGGATTCTCAGAACGTACCGAGCAGCTGGCCATACACCCCGAACACCCCCAGCACGAGCGGAAACAGCATGATCACGCCGACCGCCTCCACCAGGTCCGTCACCCGCCGCAGGCGCACCCGGACATGCTCCGGCGGATCCACCGCCAACACCCCCAGCGGCAGCAACGCCACCGCCACCAGCACGACCACCGGCCACGCAGTGGGCTGCGCCTGTGCCTGCTCCCCGATCCACACCGCGACCAGCCGTACCAACACCACAACCGCAGCGGCGAACAGCACCACCACCTCGGCCACCAGCGGAAAAGCCCGAGCCCGCGAGGCAACCACAACCGCCGTCAGCACCGCCACCAGCACCGTCCACCAGGTAGGCACCGAGACCACCAGCCAGCCCGCCCCCGCAGCCGACACCGCGACAACCGCCGTCGCCACACTCAGCCCGCGGTGCGCGGCAGCAATAGCCGTGGTGACCGCATACCGGCCCACCGAGACGCCGCCCGCGCGCTGGTCATCCAGCCGCGTCAACCCCGCCGCAGCCAGCGCGAACCTGGGCAGTACTCCGAGGACGACCACCGACACCACAGCCAGTACCGCCCCGAGCCGGGCCCGCTCCCCAGCGCCTCCCGCGCCGCCCAGCAGGTCCGCAACGCCCAACCACACCACCCCGACCCCCGCCAGGGCCGCCGCCCCGACCAGGGCACCGCGTCCCACCGGCGAGGCCACCCCCAGCAGCACCAGCGTCACCGCAACCGCTCCGGTGACGCCTGCCCCCAGGGCAGCCGTCGGCCACTGCTGCGCCTCTCCCAGTGCCCACGCACCCAGTACCCCGACCGTGCCACCGATGATCAGCAATGCCGTCGCCAGTCCACGATTCCCGCCGGCCAGCCCCGCCACCACCCCGGCTATCAGGGCAACCACCGCGGCCGTCACCAACCACGGCGCCACTGCGCTGGGCCCGAGACTGGCTTGAGCGAACACCGAGGCGAACACCGTCAGCACGAGCGCGATCGCACCCGCTGTCCACCGCCGCGTTGCCGGACGCCACCGCCACGCTCGCAGGTCGAGATCGTCCGCCACCTCATCGGTGACGTCATGCACCACCGGCGCCGCAGGCGCCGTCTGCGCACGGACCAGCCGCAGCACCGCACCGTCCGCGATCCCCGCCGACGCCAGCGTGCCGTCCTGCGGCAGCACCGTGCCATCGGCGGTCACCAGATGCCGCAGCATCGGCTGACTGCTCACCTTGTCGTCCAGCAGCCGCAGTACATCCGGCAGCAGTATCCCGATCGGCTCGTCCGACGGCAGCACCATGTCCACCCGCCGCCGCAGCCCCACCAACGTGATCCGGCTCAGCCGCGCGGAACGTATGACCTGCGAGCTCACCATTCGGCTGAACCTATCATCGCGACAACGTGCCTCCGACAACCGGCGACGTGGACGACTGCCCATGCGCCAGCCGGTGCGCGACAAACGAATACCCCACACACCCCGCGCACACAACGGCCGCGATCGCGATCCCTGCGAACACCTTCCCGAGATTCTCGTCCGCCGTCCGCCGCGCCCGCCCCGGCCCGAACAGCAACGCATCCCGCAACCGCCGCCGGCGAACTGCCACCGACTCCAGCAGCTGACTGTCGAAATCCCGCGCCACGCTTACCCGCCGCCCCTCGCCTCTTACCTCAGCTGTCTCAGCCCAGCCCCAGCAGCGCCCGCATCCGGGCGTACTTGGCCGTCAGCCGCTCCCGCGTCTGCGGCGGCAGCACTGCCAGCCGCGCAGGGTCAGCATTGTGCGCCAGGTCCGCTTCCTTGACCAGCCGCGCCCCCGGCACCGCCAGAATCCGCGCCGCGTACGCCTCCGGCTCCTCCCCGGGCCGCTTGGTCACCGCAAACACGATGTCCCCCTCGTTATCCGTCACCTGCGGCAGCGCAGCCCCGCCAGCCACGGACCGGCGCAGGCCCACCGGCAGGCCCGCCGGCAGACGAGACGGCCAGAAGGCTACGGCTTCCGCGGCTTGCGGGCCAGGAGGTATGCCTGCGGTACCTTCGACGTCGACTCGTTCTCGTCGGGCTCGCGCAGCAGTCGGCTGCTCAGGGCGAACCCGGCCTGGCACAGCAGCTCGGCGATGCGGTCGGGCGACGAGCGGCGGAAGTCGAGCGAGACCGGATGGCCGAACGGCTGCGCCAGGTGCAGCGGCTCGTCGCCGATCTGGAAGGCGAGCAGCAGGTGGCCGCCGGGTGCAAGCACTCGGTGGAACTCGGTGAACACCTCCGGCAGTCGCTCCGGCGGTGTGTGGATGATCGAGTACCAGGCGACGACACCGCCGAGGGCGCCGTCCGCCAGGTCGAGGGCGGTCATCGAACCCTCTTCGAACCGCAGGCCAGGGTGGGCCTGCCGGGCTATGGCGACCATCGCAGGCGAGAGGTCGACGCCGAAGACGTCCAGCCCCAGGGAGTGCAGGTGCGCGGTCACCCGGCCGGGGCCGCAACCGAGGTCGACGACCGGCCCGGCGCCGTCGGCCCGTACGAGCTCGACGAAGGCGGCGAGCATCGCGCGGTCCACCGGCTTGGCGTCGAGGTCGGTGCGGAAGCGCTCGGCGTAGTCGACGGCGACGGCGTCGTAGAACGTCCGGGTGGCGCGCAGGTAGGAGGCTTCGGTCATGGCGAGAACGCTATCCGGCCGCACAGATATATGACGCTTCATCAAAAACCTGTAGGTGAAAACCTGTCAGCGCATGGACAGGGGAGAATCACGGGCGGCCGTCACGGCCAGCTGACGGGGAGGACATCGGATGCCTTTGGACATCGCCGCCTTCGCCGCCCCCCGCACCAGGAGCGGCCGTGCTGGAGGAGGACGACCCCTTCGAGTTCGCGCGCTTCATCGCCTTCATGGTCACCCAGCCCGCACACGCGACGATCAACGAAATCATGGTGCGCCCCACGGCCCAGGAGCACTGACCCGGCACAAAACCGGTCGGTGCCGCCGTGCGATGCTGACGCGCGTGACCTTGGAAGACCTGGTACGGCTGCGCCGCGCCCGGGATGTGATGGACCGCGACTACGCGCAGCCGCTGGACGTCCCGGCGCTGGCGAGCGTCGCCTTGATGTCGCCGGGGCACTTCTCCCGCAGCTTCCGCGCCGCCTTCGGGGAGACGCCCTACAGCTACCTGATGACCCGCCGCATCGAGCGGGCGAAGGCGCTGCTGCGCCGGGGCGACCTGAGTGTCACGGAGGTCTGCTTGGCGGTCGGCTGCACCTCGCTGGGGTCGTTCAGCTCACGCTTCACCGAACTGGTCGGCGAGAGCCCCAGCGCCTACCGGGCCCGCCGCCACGAGGCAGGTGCCGCGATCCCAGCGTGCGTGGCCAAGATCCTCACGCGACCGGTCAGGAACAGCGAACCCGTCGGAAGCGGCCAACCAGTCAGGAATGGAGAAGCGGAATCCGCCGCCGCCTCGTAGCGTCGACGCCATGAACATCAAGCTCGCACAGTGCTTCATCGCAGTCGACGACCATGACAAGGCGCTCGCCTTCTACCGTGACGTCCTCGGCCTTCAGGTACGCAACGACGTCGCCTTCGAGGGGATGCGCTGGGTGACCGTCGGCTCGCCCGCGCAACCAGACGTGGAGATCGTCCTCGAACCGCCGCTCGCCAACCCCAACGCCTCGCCCGCCGACAAGCAGGCGATGGCCGAATTGCTGGCCAAAGGCATGCTGCGCGGCGTGATCTTCTCCACCGACGACTGCGACGCCACCTTCGAACGCATCCGGGCCGCCGGCGCCGAGGTACTGCAAGAGCCGATCGACCAACCCTACGGTGTACGCGACTGCGCCTTCCGCGACCCGGCTGGCAACATGCTCCGCTTCACCCAGCCCCGCACGCGCTGACCCCTTACCGACAGGTCGGACAGGGTTCCGGCCCAGAGCCAACGCCCCTTCACCGCCGAACGCGCCGCCCACACCCGCGCCGTCACCGAAGCAGCCAGCCGCCGCATCGGCCGCCCTATCGGCTATCCCGCCGACAAGCGACATGATCGAGTACGCCAAGCTCCTCACACAGCAGGGCAGCAGCCTCGGCCAGCTCGCGACCAAGACCGGCATCCCCAAGACCTCGCTCCACCGCTACTTCGCCGAAGTCCATCCCACCCGCCCAACTGGAGCAGAAAGTGCCCTGGAAGGACCGCCACCGTCGGCCCGTACGGACTGAGCCCGGACGGCCCCCTGCGCCGTGACCGCCCGGATAGGTGTCCGAGCCGTCGTCTGTGAGAATGGCGGGTCTTCGAAGTTAACCGGGCAACCACCTCGGTCAGCCTCCTCGACGGCGTCAGCTACAGCTCATCACGGCATACCTGGCCTGTGCAGAGGCGGTGCCCGTGGCGCAGTCGGACCTTGCCGCAGGGCATCGATCGCGGCCCGTGCCCGGTTAACTTCGAAGACCCAGAATGGCAGCCGACCTCGGAGCACGGCGGGAAGCGGTGCTTGTCTCGCTACAGGAGAGCACGCACGTTGTCCCAGAAGCACGGAGTCCCTACCACCAACAGCAGCAGTAGCAAGCCTTCTTCCACCGATGACGGCCCGATAGACCTGCAGGCCGACTGCACGAACTGCTTCGGGCTGTGCTGCGTCGCGCTTCCCTTCGCGCGCTCCGCCGACTTCGCGGTTGACAAGAACGTCGGACAGCCGTGCTCGAACCTGCAGGCGGATTTCCGCTGCGGTATTCACGCACACCTGCGGGAAAAGGGCTTTCCGGGCTGCACCGTGTTCGACTGCTTCGGCGCCGGCCAGAAGGTCTCGCAAGTTACCTTCGGCGGCACCGACTGGCGGCAAGCACCAAAGAGTGCACGCCGCATGTTCGCGGTCTTTCCCGTGATGCGGCAGCTCCACGAGCTGCTCTGGTACCTCACCGAGGCCCTCGACCTCGCACCGGCCCACCACGTTCACAAGGACCTCCGCCATGCGCTGATACGTATCGAAAGCCTCACCCGGGGCAGCGCCGAATCGCTCCTGCAGCTCGACATGGCCGCGCTGCGGGCCGACGTCAACGTCCTGCTGCTGCGCGCCAGCGAACTGATACGGGCCACGGTCCCGGGCCGCAAGAAGAACCACCGGGGAGCCGATCTGATCGGGGCCAAACTCGCTGGCGCCGACCTGAGGGGAGCCAGTCTCCGCGGCGCCCTGCTCATCGCGGCCGACCTGAAGAATGCCGACCTACGCCTGGCCGACCTGATCGGAGCGGATTTCCGTGACGCCGACCTGAGCGGGGCTGACCTCACCGGGAGCATCTTCCTCACCCAGGCCCAAGTCAACGCGGCCAAGGGCGACGAAGCCACCAAGCTGCCTCCGACGCTCAGACGCCCCGCGCACTGGTAGCCGCGCGGCGCGGCGGATTATGACCGCAGTCGCCACATACCCGTCGGCCATCCCCATCCAGGGTCTGCCATCTCGAGGGGGCCGCCGGAAGACCGTTATGCCAAAAGGCATGTTCAGAACAAATCAGTGAGATCTGGTCTGTGGCTATCGATCACATCCGGACATAGAAAGGTTCAATGTCGCTGAACAATCGCGCCAAAGTCTGTTCTTCTGGATTCCCCAGGAAAATAGTGTCCACGGCGAGTGGAACCGGTTCGGTCGAGACAGCGCGACGAACGGCTGCGACTACCGCGTCTCGTGAACCTGCATAATTGCCGTCGGTGGTTACACCAATCAGCAACCCTGGGGGGTCTTCTCCCACTTGAACCAAGGCGCGTCGTGCCGTTGTCACATCGGAAATTTCCCGGAATTCCTGCCGCAGCAGCCCGAGCAAGAGTGAAGGATCTTCCTCGGGCTCGCCAAGGCGAATGCTCTCGCCTGCCTTCACTGTCTTCCGGCCGCCTCGTAGAATCTGCACGCCAGGCGGGTGAATGGGTAGGCCGATCTCGCCACCCGGATTGATGGCCAGACCTAGCTCTTCCGGAATGGTATTTGCTAGTTCTCGAGCCCCGATCACGGCATGCGCTACATCGCCGGCATTCTGCCGAAGCTGCTCGGCCGAGGTGTACGCGACCACGTACGGACGTTCGTCGATCGACATGATCGGCAGCGGGGTTCTTTCGTCATTCCCGACGGGATTCGGCAGTGGAATCCACAACTCGGATTCAGCGAGGACTTTCAGGATTTCTCCACTGGGGATTGAACCTGCGTGCGCCGCTTTCAACGACTCCTCCAGGTTATTGATGGGAAGCATCCTGATGGCTCCAAGCTGATGAAGAACGTTAACAATTCTCTCGAATTTAGCGGATTTTGGGGCCGGTGGAGTGTTACCAGCTGCATCCACGGCTAGCCACGGGGGGCGTTCGTGGGATGTGGGTCAGGGATCGACGTACTATTGTACAGGAATCTTCTGCCGCGATGTTATTTAGGAGTCGCGCAGTGTCTTCTGGAGATCATCGGTCATCTCGGTGAACTTATTATTTGCCTCTATTCGCGCGTCTTCGTCGCGGCGGTAAATGTAGAAGTCTGAGAAGTTGCGCGGCCCCTTGTACATGCCGACGAACATCGCGGCAGCGTTCTGTAGCGCCGCCTGCGGGCCGCCCTCCGCTCTAACCAATACATCTCGGATATCCAGCAGCTTATGACGCCACTGGAGATTGTCCGGATCTTCACGGAGAACGATGTCTGCAAGCTTTTCCGCGAGGAGGGCGGCGTGTTGAACCCTCCATTCTGGTGAAGATTTCGTCAATGCAGGGGCTCCGATCCTATCACTTCAACACCCTTTATCTTCCAAGGCTCCCGGATGAATATTTGCTCGACGCCACCCACGTAAACGCCACCTTGGTTCCCCACCGGCCCGAAGTAAATCTTAGTTCCTGCTGGGAATTTGACACTGTAGACAGTGTCGACCGGTGATTTTCCTGTAAATTCCCCGGTGGCTGAATCGATCCATTGAGGCCGCACTGCCGTGTCGATGCGAACGTGTGCCACTGATTGCGGTGGTTGCCGAGTGAACCACTGACCGAGTTCCTTGCCTTCACCTCCCTCTCCCCCACGGTAGAGGATTTCATCGTGAGTCAAGGTCGCTTCGTTGTAGCGACCTCCCGCGAAGTTCGCAGCAGGAGGATAATCCCCCTCGGCTAGTGGGCCGGGGTTGTGGACCATGTTGTACTCATATTGCGGTTC